>CALARR010000443.1 GCA_937889015.1 uncultured Planctomycetales bacterium
TCAAACGTGCAGCATGAACCATTAGGATTTATTGGCGTTGCATGGCACCCAGCGGGCGCCCACGCCGAGCGTGGGCGTGGCATGGCGCCGGGCCTTCGCTAGCGCTTCAGGCTTCAGATAGGCGCGTGCTGGCGCTTCAGGCGACTTCGATCTTCTTGATCTTCACCTGGCTGAAGATCTGGCGATGGCCGGTGCGGCAGCGATAGGTCTTGCGGCGGCGGTTCTTCTGGATGACCAGTTTCGGGCCCTGGCTGGCGCCGAGGATCTCGGCGGTGACGACCACGGAATTGAGCGTGGGTTGGCCGACCTTGAGCCCGGCGTCGTCGCGCAGCGCCAAGACGCGCTCGAACTTGAACTCCTCGCCGGCCGAGAGCTTGCGGAAATCGACTTCGATTTGCTGGCCTTCTTCCACGCGGTACTGGTGCCCGCCGTCTTCAATGATCGCGTACATGTTCAATTCCGTGGTCAAAAAACGTGGTTTCAACAAAAACTGGCGGACGGGTCCGGTGAACGGCCGCCCCAGGGGCGGTTCGCGCCAGGATCGATCTTGGTTCGGGTCTGGCAGGAGTCGGCCGCTTGGGGCGCGGGGCGTACGCGACGCACAGCGCGGGGAACAACTCTTGCCGCAAGGGCCAAAGTGTCTTGGAGCCGGCCCCAGAACCTGTCGGCAGATCGCGCGCGCTGGGCCGCCCGAGCTGATTATGGCGGTTCTGGGATAAGTCCCAAGTCTACCCAACCGGGGTCGGGTTACGCAAGGGCTAGGGGCGGTCGATTTTGACTTCACGCCCCTCGGCGTCCTGGCAGCGCAGCTCCAGGTATTCCGGCACAACCCCTTTAGCGCCAAGGACTTGCACGGTGAGGCGTCCTTCGTCCTCCAATCGTGAGAGCTCTTTGCGTTTGCGGTTGTTGATGTAGTTGGCGACCTCGGTGGCGATGGTCACGGTGATCTGCCGGATCTTGTCGTTCTGGCTGGCCAACATGAGCATGCGCACGACCTCGATGGCCATGCTTTCGGGGGATTTGACGACGCCCGACCCGAGGCAGGCGGGGCAGTCCATGTAGACGCTGCGCTTGAGGCTGGGGCGGATGCGCTGGCGCGTCATTTCGATGAGGCCGAAGGGGCTGGTGCGGAGGATTTTGGTGCGTGCGCGGTCGCGTTTGACGGCATCGCGCAGGGCGCGTTCCACACCGCGGCGGTGCTTTTCCTTGCGCATGTCGATGAAGTCGTTGACGACCACACCGCCCAGGTCGCGGAGGCGGATTTGGCGGGCGATTTCCTTGGCGGCGATGAGATTGATCTGGTAGGCGGTTTCTTCGGCGGAGTCGTCGGTGCGGAAGTTGCCGCTGTTGACGTCGATGGCCACGAGGGCTTCGGTCTGGTCGATGACGATCGAGCCGCCGGAGCGGAGGGGGACTTTGCGCTGGTGGATGCGCGTGATTTCCTCGTCGAGGTGGTAGCGGTGGAAGAGGGGCTCGCGGCCCTCGTAGAGTTTGAGGCGGTTGACATAGCGGGGCATGACGAGCTGCAGGAACTCGCGCGCGCGTTCGTAGGCCGAGGGTTCGTCGATGGTGATGGTGTCCACCTCCGCGGTGAAGATGTCGCGGATGGTGCGGATGATCATGTCGCTTTCTTCGTAGATGTCGACCGGGGCGGCGCACTTCTTCATGCGGCGGACGATGACCTTCCACAGGCGGAGCAGGTAGGCCAGGTCGCGGGAGAGTTCTTTCTTGGTACGGTCGGAGCCGGCGGTGCGGACGATGAAGCCCAGGCCCTTGGGCGGATTGAGTTCAAGCATCACGTCGCGGAGGCGGCGGCGCGTGGCCTCATCCTCGATCTTGCGGGAAACGCCGATGCGGCCCAAGGCGGGCATGAGCACGAGATAGCGGCCGGGGATACTGATGTAGGTGGAGAGCGTGGGGCCCTTGGTGCCGATGCCCTCCTTGATCACCTGGACCAGCAGTTCATCGCCGCGGCGGAGGATGTCCTGGATGGGCGGCTTGACGCGCGGGCGAATGCCGGGTCGCGAGCGGTGGCGGGGCGTGTCCTCGCTGGGGATCTCGTCGTCGTCGCCAGCGGGGTCATCGCCGCCGTGGGGGCCGTCGGGGGAGACGGGACGCGCGGGGTCGTAGCCGCCTTGGCGGAAGTATTGCGGTTCGACGTCGCTGATGTGCAGGAAGCCGTTGCGGCCCACGCCGAAGTCCACGAAGGCGGCCTGGATGCTGGGTTCCAGGTTGACGACGACTCCCTTGTAGATGTTGCCGACGTAGTTGTTTTGCCCGGTGCGTTCGATGTACAGTTCTTCCAGAAGCCCGTCTTCAACGATCGCGATGCGGCATTCCTCCGGTTGCGAGACGTTGATCAGCATTTCCTGTTTCATGATGGGACTTTCTTGCTCGGCAAGTGGGGCGAGCACGCGGTGCGAGGCGGGGGGAGCGCGGGTCGGACTGGGAGGGGGCAGGGCTCACGGCAACAACTCCACGGCGGTGCGCGAGAGGCACACGCCTTCCTGTTCCACCTCGGCCAGGCCCAGGGCGGTGAGCACATCGCGAGGGCCGGCACTCACCGGTCCGTCGCCGCGCAGCCGCATCTGGAGCAGACCCTCGTCCAAGGACAGCTCCTCCAACATCGCGCAGAGATCCAGTTCCTGGGTGCGATGGGGACGTTGGATGAGCCAGGGGGCGCCCTGTCTCCAGCGATCCAATCTGGCCGGCAGGCCGGGCCAGTGGCGTGGAGGAACGGGGACCTGGTAGCGGAAGCTGCGGACGCGGGCTTTTTTGGCCCCCGGCGGAAGCAGCGCTACGTGGTTGAGACCCAATCCGGGCGGGCAGTGGGGCTGCAGGCTGTGCAGCACCTGTTCGGCCGACCAGGGTTGGGCCAATTCCAGTTCCATGACTTCATCCAGTCCTTCGATTCCGACCGCCAGGGCCGCGGGAAAGTTCATCCGCGGCTTGGGGTGAAAGCCCTCACTCATCTTCAAGGGCAGCCCGCTGCGCCGGAACCATCGTTCGAAGCACCGCACCAGATCGCGGTGACCCAGGTAACGGAGGTCTCCCTGCTTACAGAAACGTATGCGTACTCGTACTGGAACCATGCGGTTCACAGTCTCCGCAGCCGCCGTTGGCCGCGGGGACCCGGAAAAAGGGTGTTTTCGCTCGGATCCGGCGCGGGCCGGGCACCGCGGGGGAACAACGTCCGGCCGCGGTGACGGTCACACCGGATCCCAATAAACGTGCGGTTCTCAAGGGACGCGTCGCTCGGGCTTACGCCAGTTGCGGTGCGCGTTTCTTGAGTTCCTCCTTCAAGTAGCTCTTGATGTCGCGGGCGTTTTCCATGGTCAGGACACGCTTGGCGACGGCCTCACACTGTTCGATCGTCACGCTGCGGCAGATCTTCTTGATCTCCGGCAGCGCGCCGGGGCTGACGCTCATTTGCCGCAGCCCCAGACCCAAGAGGAGCATCGTATACACGGGGTTGCCGCTCATCTGGCCGCAGAGGTTGATGGGCCGGGACTTGCGGTTGGCCGCCTGGATGGCGATGTGGATCAACTTGACCACGGCCGGATCGGCCGCGTTGTACAGTCCCACCACCTCCTTGTTGCCGCGGTCCACGGCCAGGGTGTACTGGATCAAGTCGTTGGTGCCGATGCTCAAGAAGTCGATTTCGTCCACGAAGTGGTCGATCATCATCACGGCCGCCGGCACTTCGACCATCATGCCCACCGGCAGGTCGCGATTGAAACGGATCCCGTTCTCCTCCAGTTCCTCCATCATGTCGGCGAGGATCATCTTGGCCTGCCGCAGCTCGAGGAGGGTGGAGACCAGGGGGAACATGACGCGTACGTTGCCCAGCGCGCTGGCGCGCAGGATGGCGCGCAACTGCGTGCGGAACATGCCCAGGTTGCGCAGCGCCAGGCGGATGCTGCGCAGGCCGAGGCAGGGATTTCGCTCGTCTTCGGGGGCCGGGGGGTTGGGGAGCTTGTCGGCGCCCAGATCGAAGGTGCGGATGGTCACGGGCCGGTCGCCCATGGCCCGAACCACCTGCGAATAGGCTTGGAAGTGCCCCTCTTCGTTGGGCTCGGTGTCGGCCCCGAGGTAGAGGAATTCGGTGCGGTAGAGGCCCACGCCGTCGGCCCCGCGATCGGTGCAGTGATCGACTTCGTACGGGAATTCGATGTTGCCCATCAAGAGAACTTGCTGGCCATCGACGGTGGTGGCCGGCAGATCGCGGAGGGCCTCCAACTGCGTGGCCAGGCTGCGGCGTTCCTCGGCCTCGTGCCGATAGCGGGCGAGGGTCTCTTCGTCGGGCTGAAGGACGACCAGTCCTTCGTTGCCGTCGATGATCACCAGATCGCCGCCGGAGACTTCGGTCAAGAAGGCGCCGGTGCCGACCACGGCGGGGATGCCCAGGGCCTCGGCCACGATGGCGGTGTGGCTGCCCGGCCCGCCGGTTTCGGTGACGAAGCCTTTGACGAAGCGGCTATCGAGGTTGGCCGCCTCGCTGGGGGTCAGGTTGTGGGCCAGGACGAGCACGGGCGAAGTGAGGTGGAAGATTCCTTCGCGGCGGCGGCCCAGCAGGTGGCGGAGGAGGCGTTTTTCGATATCGAAGATATCGTTGGCGCGTTCGGCCAGGTAGCGGCTTTCGAGGCTTTGGACGACCTGGGCGTAGCGGCGGAGGGTGCGGCTGACGGCGTACTCGGGGGAATAGTGTCGCTGGCGGATCATCTCCACCAACTCGCTTTGCAGGCGCGAGTCGTGGAGCATTTGCAGATGGGCCTCGAAGATGGCGCTGTACTTGTCGCCCAGTTCCTTGGAGACGGCGTCGCGGTGGCGCGAGATTTCGTCGCTGGCCGAGGCGATGGCGCGCTGCAGGCGGTCGAGTTCTTCGTCCACGGCATCGCGGGCCACGAAGCGACGAGGGATACGGAAGCCCTCGTTGTCCATGACCAGTGCTTCGCCGATGGCGACACCGGACGAGACTGCGATGCCTTGTAGTTTCTGCATACCGATAATCTTCTGCGGATCGCAGGGACGCGTGGTCTGCCGCCGCGGTCAAGGGCCGCGTTGGTGGGGCGAAGCGGTTCTAATTCCCAGGCTCCTGGTCCTCGCCGAAATTGTCAGAGAACAGTCTACCGAGGGCATCGAGGACCTGGTCGGCGTCCTGCCCGGTGGCCTCGATTCCCAACTCTGCGCCGCACTCAGCGCCCAGCGATATGATCTGCAGCATATCGGTGGCCTCAACGCGCTGATGCGACTTGACGATCGAGACCTGCGCCGCGAATTGCCGCACGGTTTTGGCAATGAGCATGGCCGCGCGGAGGTGCAATCCGGCGCGATTGGTGAGGACGACAGTACGACTGACCGTGGTTTGCGACATACGTGGCGGCCAAGGGCCGGCGGGGCATCTACGTCCGAAAAGGAATCCCAAAAGCGGGTCGCGGAGGCGAAAAACCTGCGACCGCAATGCCAGAGGCGGCGATTGGTCTTCAGAGCAGCAATGCAATCTGGCGTTGGCGTCTTGCCCGAAGCAACCGGGGATAGTTGACGCCCTGGCTGGACTGTCTGTCTGAGGGTCAATACCAGGCCACCGCCGGACTCACGCTACGAATTGGTTGTTGTCGGCTTCATCCAAGAGCTGTTCGATTTCTTCAGCGCTCTTGGCCTTCTTGAGAAACTTGCAGAAGGTATCGTCCCGGAGCTGGCGGGAGATATTTTCCAGGGCGCGCAGGTGATCGCCGGGCCGGTCAGGCGGGGAGATCAAGAGGAAGAGGAGTTGGACCTTCTCGCCATCAAGGCTGTCGAAATCCACGCCCTCACGGCTGATGGCCACGGTTCCCATCAAGCGATCCACGCTGGGGTGCTTGGTGTGCGGCACGGCGACGCCGCGGCCGATGCCCGTGCTGCCCAGTTCTTCGCGCTTGAGGATCGCCTTGACGATGCTCTCAAACTCGCTGGCTTCGATTTTTCCGGCGTCCAACAGCGCCTGGATCATCTCGCGAATCACACCTTCTTTGTCCTCGGCGACCAGTTCAGCACGGATCGCCCGACGACTGATGAAGTCGGCAAACTTCATGCAACGGTTCTCCTTCTGAGAGCCGGCGGGCCCAACGGTTCGCCGGCTCGCTCTCTTCCGGCCGCTCAGCCAGGCTGGGAGGATCTTGCGATCGGCTGGGAGAGCCGACACACAAACCCTTGGACGACCCGGTGGGTCCGAGGCGCCCAGACTGGCGGTGGCGTTTGGGATAGGTTGTTCGTTCGTTCCTCGTTCCGGGCGTCAGGGCCCGGGAACGCCGGTTCGCAGGCGGCTCAGGCCGTTTCCGGTCCCAGATCGCTGGGCTCCGGACTCTGGCGGTGGCTGGTGCTACGATGCCGGTCCTGGACTTTTTCCTTGTACTTCCGCAACTGTTGTTCCATCTTTTCCACCACGAGGTCCATGGCGGCCAAAATGCTCTCGGCTTCGGCGGTGGCCACGAAGTCGTGCTTGTGGTCGGCCGAAGCGCGCAAGTCCACGCTGGGTTGTTCCTTACGCTCCAGGTTGACCGTCACCTCGATCGCCGTCAAACGCTCGACGTAGCGTCCCAAGCGTTCGACTTTGTCGCGGATTTTGGCCTGCGTGCCGTCACTCACATGACCGTGACGCGTGGAGATCTTGATTTGCACCGTCAACTCCTTGTACAGACACCGGGGGACCTTCGGGCCTCCGCGCCCGCTGGCGGGCATATTGAGTCCCATGCCGCTCAGCGCGTCGATAGCGGCATACCATGGCTTCCCGCCCCCAGACTTCCGTTTGCTGCGGGGCCATAGACCCAATAAACCCTCCATTGTAGCGAGTCGGCCCCAAGCCGACAAACGCAAACGCGTGCCGGCACCAACCGAACTTCCTGCCCCGCTTCTCACAGTCTAGCTTTTCTGACTCGCCGCGTAAGGGGGCAGAGGCGCGCTGGCGTCCGAACGTGTTATGGAACAACACCTTTGAGCCAGACCAGGGGACCAGCGAAATCGTCGGAAGCCTGGGTTGTCGACCACGACCGATCGAGGGGGGAAATCGGGGCTAGAAGAGACTGCCCGCAGGTTTGGCGGGCGGTGTCTTCTTGTCGCTCGAATCGCCGGCTCGTGTGCCGAGGAGACCGGTTTGCAGGCGATCCTTCCATCGGGCAACTGCCACCTGGCGTTTGGAGGGGGGGTCGTAGGGACGATAGGAGTATTTCACGCCGGTGAGCTTTTCCAAGATGTAGAAGGCGAGAACGCGGAAGGCCAGGAAATCGCTCTCCAGGTAACTGACCAGTTGTTCTCCCTGGCCGCCGTCGATCTGCTTCTCGCTGTAGCCCCAGAGCATTCGGTAGAGGGCGTGGCCATCCTGGCCGTATTGCTTTTCCAGGGCCTTGCGGACCATGGCCGCGGTGGCCGGTCCGCGGTCCACCGCCAGTTGGAGTTGGGCAATATACTCGTCGGGCACGTTTTTCGAGTCCGGGCTGTTCAGGATGGCGACCATGGCGTCGAACTCGCCGACATATCCCAAAGAGCGCACGGCCAGCCAGCCCACTTCGCGCTGGCGGTGGTCGGCCAACTCGCGCAGGCTGAGGACCACGGGGCGGTTGACCTGGAGGGCAGTTTCGATGGTCGGAGCCGCGCGCCGGTCGAGCAACGACACATCATCGTTGAAGAGCCACTTCGGGAGATCGTTGGCGGCAACCGTACGGAGTTCGGGCTGCTGGTCGATCCTGAGGACCGCGGGGGCGGTCACCTGGATCGGGGGATGAGCGACGGATTCAGTCCATTCGAACTCGCCGCTGGCGGCGTAGAGGGTGCCGCGAACCGGGCCTGGGTCGGCCTCGGGGTCGGCGCCCGGAAGCCGCGCTCGCCCGACCTCGACGGCCAGAAACGCGTCGGGATTCCGGAAACGGACCGTCCCCACGCGATCTCCGATCTTGATGCGCAGCCCGCCCTTGGCATCGCCCACGGCGCGGACGAACAAGCGGCCGAAGTCGACATCCATGCCCGGGGGATCCTGGGCATCGCCAGGCAGCAGGGTCAGTTCCGAGCCGCCCAGCATGGGGATCGCGATCCCCACGTTCAGCGCCAGGACCGGCTGAAAGGAAGGCAAGGCGAGCAGGGCCAAGCCTGAGTTCAACTCGGTCTGGGGCGGACGTCGGGTCCAGCCGCCCTCGCTGAACTCGCGTTGCAGAAGGACCTGTTTGTCAGAGACATACTTCCCGAGTCGCTGGGAAGGCAAGGGGGCGGGCTCGGGCGGTGGTTCGGTGGGCTTCCTGGTGGCGGGAGTGGGCAGGGCAGCCATCTCCGCGGCCCCTGGAGTCATGGCCGGAGGTTTCGCCTCGCCCGAGGTTGCGGGCGGAGCGCTGGGTGTGGTGGAGAGCCCGGTTGGGGGGACGATCGATGTGGGTTTGGGGCTTGCGGGCGCAGAGCTCGGCGGCGTCGCAACTTCGGTTGGAGGTGTGAGCACCGGTTGAACCGCGCCGGGTTGCGTTGTCGCCGGTGGCAGCGCGGCGTCGGGCGCGGCGACCGGCGCAGGCGTCGTGCTCGCAGCGACAGGTGGGGCGGTGGCCAACGGATCCGCGGAAGGCTGGGGTTCGGTCGTTGCGGTTGCGGCAGGAGTGGGAGTTGGCTCCGGAGTGGGAACAGGGGGCTCCTGGGTCGTTTCCGATTCCGGCTTCGAAATCCCCAAGAACCGGGCCAGCTCGCTGCCCGACTCAAATTGGCCGAGCGCCGCGAGGGCCACCAAGACCAGCACGGCGATCAGGGCGAGGCTCCCGGCCCAAGGCAGGAAACGGTTGCCTTGGGGCAACGGTTCGCGGAGGTAGTCGGGCACGCTGGGGCGCTGGCGGATGGGTCTGGCGACTTGGAGGTCGGCCGGGATCGGAGGGGGAGTTCCGGCCGGTTCGGCCTCGGCAGGCGGAGTCGCCTCGGTCGTCGTCATTCCCAGAAGGCGATACATGCGTTCTCGGCTCAGGGGATCGATTTCCGCCGGCTCGCCCAAGACAAGAGTCAGGATTTGGTGACAGGAGCCCACCTCGGCCAACTGCACGTCGGATTCCAGGCAGATCTTCTCAAAATCGGGAACCCGATCGTTGGGGAGCGTATTGTCCAGATACTCGGCCACGGTGTTGGGGTCGAGTACTCCGCGATCGCTGGCGTTGGGCGCCGCAAGGCGCAGGCGACGCATGACATCCTGCAGCCGATGCATGAGGCTCTTGGCGAACTCGCTCTCCTCGATCTTCCGGCCGATTTCCCGCGCGTCGTCCGGATCGAGGATGTTGTCCATGTAGGCGAGCATGGTGCGCAACGTCAAACGCATGGCAGACTCCTAAATGCAGTTTTGTGATCTTGGGACGTGCCACCCCGCCGCCACCCTCTGGGAGGCGGCTTGAATGTTACGCAAGCGTCGCAGGATCGTGCATGCCTATTCAGTTCCAACACGTTCCTGAACCGGAATGAATAGTGGCCACGAGCCGCGGAATTCGTGCAAGAAAGCCCGAAAATCGCCGAAACAGTGGGCGATATACCCCATGCGGGCTAGGCGGCGGCGGTCGATTCGCGCGAGAGACCGATCAGAGCGGTCAGAGAGACCAGCAGTTGCAGGCTGGAGACTACGGCCGGATGCAAGGCGGGTGCCTGGTTGGTCGGACGCACGACGACCGCTGACTCCTGTTCCCAACCATCAACGGTTCGCCGCCAGGCCCACTGGCAGGGGGGCTGGCCTGAGCTTTCCGCCAAGGGAAGTTCACTGGCGGCCCACCCGAGAATCAGTAAGAGTGTCAGGATCCAGCCAATCCAGCGCACGGGAGAACCTCGATCAGGCATCGATGTGGCGAGGCAAGGCCAGCGGTCAAGAGGCCAGCGAAGAGCAGTGCAAGTCGTGCTCCAGGTGGGGAGCGACTGCGGGACGTGTGTCATAAGATGTTTTGTGGAAATGTGTTGTGCAGAAGGGCTGGGTCGCGATTGGGGCGTGCCGCGTGGCGTTTGAGCAACAAGAGAGGACCGCGTGTGGTGTTTGGGCCACGTGTGGCGAGGTAGAGACATGCATTACGCTGGGGAAGCGAAAAGTTGCCTCAGCGGCCGTTGTGGCCTAGGTTTGGACGTGGGCTGGGGAGCGTGGCCATGCCGGCCCCAGACCACGTTTGGCTGATTTTTTCGTCCACCATGCAAGTGGCAGCGCAATGCGTAACGCACGTCCTGTGCTCGATCTGAAGCGAGTGCTGGCCGGGGCCCAGCTTCCGGCTCTTCCTCAAAGCGCGATTCGGCTGCTGGAGTTGTCGCACGACCCCAGCAACGGTCCGGCCGAATTCGCCAAGCCGATCGAGGCTGATCCGGGTTTGACGGGGCAAGTCCTGAGGTTCGTGAACTCGTCGTACTTTGGCTTTGCGCGCGAGATCTCCAACGTCAAGCTGGCGATCACCTTGGTGGGCGTGCGGACGATCAAGAACTTTGCGCTGTGGAGCGCGGTGTTCAGCCTGATGCCCAATCCCAAGTGTGGATCCTTGGATCTGAAGGGGTTGTGGCAAGATTCGCTACGGCGGGCCCTGTTCGCGCGGCTGCTGGGGCGGTTGTTGGGGATCAAGGACGCCGAAGAGGAATTCTCGGCCGCCTTGCTGCAAGACATGGCCGTCCCGCTGTTGGCCAAAGAGGCCTCCGACTTGTATGCCAAACTGCTGACGGCGCGCGAGGCGGGGCGTTTTCGTCTCTCCTACCTGGAGCAGGAGCTGTTCGGCTGGAACCATGCCGAGGCGGCAGGGATCATGGCTCGGCAGTGGAATCTGCCCGCCGACTTCACGGCCTTAATCGAGGGGCACTGCGCGCCGGAGCAATGGCTTTCGCAGCCGGAGCCGACGCCGGGCAAGTTCGCGGTGGCCTTGTCGGCATTGTTGCCGGCCAATGCGGACGCGGCCTGGCTGGATGGGCCGCAGTGCGAGAGCTTGTACGAGAAGGTGCGTCCCGCGGACGGTCCCCAACTGGTGGAACTGCTGGCCCAGGTCGATCGGGGCTTCGAGGAATTCGCGCCCTTGCTGAAACTCTCTACGCCCACCAAGTCGCTCGTGGAACGCTACCACGAAGCCATGACGCCCTCGTCCTGAGACGCATTGCTACGCGCAGGGGCGCGCAGCCGGGATTCTTGGCGATCGGGAGCATCCGTCATTCCAGCGAAGCGAAGAATCTGCCTGGCGTCCAGAGATCCTGCGCTGCGATCAGGAAGACCTCCTTGCCAGGAACCCCGGTCAGACCGTCTGCGTTCGGGGGCGGTCACTCAATGGATTCCAGGATCTTGAGGAGGTCTGCCTTGGGATACTCCTTGGCGTCGGCCTCGATGAAGAGCACCGCCTGGCCCTCCTTGGCGGGAAAAGCGCCCATGACCTGGATGCGTTTGGCCTTCGACTCCTGGCTCAGGCCCGTGATGAACAGGAACTTGCAGGGCTTGTCACGGATGGTGAGTATGTGTTCCGTTACCTGGGTCTGCTGCAGCGACTCCTGTGAGCCAGCCTGTTGGCCCAACGACTTGCGCAGATTGGCTTGGATGTGCTGGGGATCCTCCGAATTGAAGGCCGCGCCGGTCGCCAGGACCAGGGTGCTGTCGCACTCCTTGTCGCGGAAGATGGCGGCGCGCATCATGGCCGCATCGGACATGGGGACGCGCAGGTCGATCGAGGAAACCGGTTCGAAATCGTCCGGCACGTCGATCTCGGCGATCTGAGCGGCGACGTTGTTCACGGTTCCGGGATCGGTGCTGACGCCCTTACTGACCCAGGAGGTGGCGTAGAAGCTGACGGCCAAGAAGCCTCCGCAGCACAAGAAGAGCACGACGGCACAGCCGATTCCCAACCCCAACAAGAGTTTGGTGCTGCTGCTGGTGGTTGGCGGTGGAGGAGCCCAGTTGGGGTTCAATTCGGTTTGCTCGGTGGACATCGATGTGCTCCTGATTGACTTCTCCGCGCGCGGCCCCGGCCGACCCACGCGAGGCCGGAGAAACCGGGTGTCCGATGGCTGCCTTCGGCCGGTTGGCGATCCAAGGGTCGCCCCAGGCAATCCAGAGGAGGGGTTGCTCGCATTGTCAGCAGGTCCCTGCAATTCGTCAATCCCTGTTTTGTCTGGCCTGTCGGGGCGCTGCGCATTTCGTAGAATTATTGGGTCCTGCAGAGCGAATGAACCGAGGGCGACCATCGGGAGCCCGGTTCTCCCGGCCTTCCGGTGGTCGGCCGGGGCCATGAACAATGCAGAGATCAATAAGTCGGCGATCCCTGTCACCGGTGGCCTGTCATCGGCCCCATCCTTATGCAGCATCTCCTGGCCCAATCCGCTCCAGAATTCGAGTCCTGGCTGGCCGAGCACGAGGCGCCCGCGTATCGGGCGAAGCAGGTCTGGCGGTGGTTGTTCCAACAGCGCGCGGAGCGCTTTGAGCAGATGACGGATCTGCCGCAGGCGCTGCGGCAGAAGCTGGAGGCCGATTTTCAGATCTGGTCGATGCGCGTGGTGGCCGAGAAGCGCGCGGAGGACCATACGCAGAAACTGTTGCTGGAACTGGAGGACCGGCAACGGATTGAATGCGTGCTGTTGGCCGATGATCGCGAGCATCACACGGCCTGCATCAGCACGCAGGTGGGCTGCGCGATGGGCTGTGTGTTCTGCGCCAGCGGCCTGGAGGGCGTGGCCAGAAACCTCACCACCGGCGAAATTGTGGAGGAGTTGCTGCAACTGGCGCGACGATTGGAACCCCAAGAGCGGCTGAGCCACGTGGTCGTGATGGGCATGGGCGAACCGTTGGCGAATCTTCCCAACCTGATGCCGGCCTTGGCCCTGGCCAGCAGTCCCAAGGGGCTGGGAATCAGCGCACGACGGATCACGATTTCCACGGTCGGGCTGCCACCGGCCATCCGGCGGCTGGCGGAAATGAACTGCCAGTATCACTTGGCGATCTCGCTGCACGCGCCCGACGACGAGTTGCGCAACCAGATCGTGCCCGCCAACCAAAAAGTGGGGATCGCCTCTATCCTGGCGGCCGCCGACGACTACTTCGGAGCGACTGGCCGCCGCGTGACCTTCGAGTATGTGTTGTTGGCCGGTATGAACGATCAACCCGAGCACGCGCGGAAGTTGGGGGCGCTGCTGGCCGGTCGACCAGCCTTGGTGAACCTGATTCCCTACAACCCGGTGCGGGGCCTGCCCTACTCTACCCCCTCGTCCGCCGCGACCGCACGGTTTGTGGATATTCTCACCAGAGGGGGTGTCAACGTGGCCATTCGCTACCGGAAGGGAGAGCGGATCGACGCGGCTTGCGGGCAGCTTCGCCGCGAGGTTCGGCCGGCTTCTTAGACCCTATCCTGCAACCACCCCAGCCACCTCGGGCGGCCCTGCAAGACCGAAATGCCGACAGGTCTTCGGGCCGGCTCTGATGGGTCAGGGCCATGGTCGCGGCGGTTCCGCGTGCAGAACGCAGAACGAACGCAGGGCAGAGAAACCTGTCGGCCCAAGCGGCGTTTCATGGTTATGGGCCTATCGTCGGCCGCTGGCGCGCCTTGCTGGAAGCGAGTCGGGCAACGGAAGGCTTGGGGATGGGGCTCAGGCAGGCACGGTCGCGGGTGGATAGCCCGGACAGTGGGATTGTTCTAAACTAGACGTCAGGCTTCGCTGGTGCGAGGCCGAGGTGTGTGAGTTGGGGCTTGCGTCGTCCATCGGCGTCCCGCGTCTGCGGGGGGGCGGCAGACTCTGGCCGAGATTGGCTGGAGCGCGCGGCTTGCGTTGATGGGCGACGCGGGCATCAAGAGAACCCGCGGCGGGACCTGCTCCGGTGATTAGTGAATCGGCACAACGCCAAGCGCTCCGCGATCCGGACGTGCGGCTGATGCTCGAAGTCCGCGACGGCAGCGGCGCGGCGTTCGAGCGTTTGGTGCAGCGTTTCCAGAGCCGATTGGTGATGGTCTTGGAGCATCTGGTCGGAAATCGCGATCTGGCCGAAGACCTGGCGCAAGAGGTGTTCTTGCGCGTGTATCGGGCACGGCAGACCTACGTTCCGGGGGCCAAGTTCTCCACCTGGCTGTTCACGATCGCCAACAACCTGGCGGCCAGCGCGCTGCGGAGCAAGGGGCGGCATCACGAAGTACACCTGGATTTGCAGGACACGGGGCCATGGAAAGCGCGGCCACTGGAGGCCCTTTTGCAGGCCAGCAGCGGCCAGATGCCGGCGCGGCAGTTCGACAAGGCCGAGATGCGCGACATGGTGCACCTGGCCCTGAAGTCCTTGAGCGAGCGGCAGCGTCTGGCCGTACTATTGAACAAGTTCGAGGGAATGTGCTATGCCGACATTGCCGAGGTGATGGAATTGACGCCCAAAGCGGTGAAGTCCCTGTTGTCGCGTGCGCGCATGAACTTGCGTGATATTTTGCAGCCTTATTTGGAGCACGGAGAGTCTCCGGCGGCGGAATCTTCCTAGGGCCGGTCCCAAAACCTGTCGGCTGTTCGGTCCTGCTGGGCCGCCCGAGGTGGCTGGGGTGGTTCCAGGTGGGGTTTCAGGTTTCGAGAGTGTGCCATGTCCCAACTATCGCAACCTTCCGACGAAAGCCCGGAACCGGCGGTTCTGGACGAGCAACTCGTCGCCTATCTGGACGGCGAGCTGAGTCCGGAGGAGAGCCGGCGCGTGGAATCGCTGCTGGCCAGCGACCCGGCCGTGCGCCGTCGGCTGCAGGGGCTGGATTGTTCGTGGCAGGCGTTGGATGAGTTGGAGCGCGTGCCCTTGGACAACCAGTTCACGCGCACGACCATGGAAATGGTGGCCCTGGCCGCGACGGAAGACCTGGAGCGGAATCGCCGCGAGAAGCCGCGGCAGCGGCGGCGGAGGTGGTTGCTGGCCGGGCTGAGCCTGGGGTTGGCGGCGGCGTGCGGATTCGTGGTCGTGTGGTTTGCCTGGCCCGATCCGGATCGCCAGCTTCTGCAGGATCTGCCCTTGCTGCAGCGTTTGGACGAGTATCGCCAGGTGGATGACATCGAGTTCCTCAAGATGTTGGCGCGCGAAGGCCTGTTCGATGAAGACCGCACCCAACACTAGCCACGGGGCAAAAGGCGGCTGGCTGCTCCTGCTGAGCGGGCTGTCGGCGGCTGCGCTGTTGCTGGGCTGGGTGGGTTGGAGGATCAACAGGGCAGCCGGCGACGAGTTGGCCGCGCGGCGCGAGCTGGTCGCGCGGCTGTCGGCGGCCGAGAAGGCGGATCTGCAACGCCGCCAGCAACGGCTAGCGGCCTTGGACCATGCGGAGCGGGCACGAATCCAACTGTTGCACGAGCGATTCCAGTCGGATCCGGATGTCAAACAACTGCAGGCCGTGTTGACGAACTATCACGCCTGGCTGGCGTCGTTGCACCCGCGGCAGCGCGCCGAGTTGGCCGAAATGGAGCCGCAGCCGCGCCTGCGCCGCATTCGCGGGTTGTTGGCGGAACAGGCGCGCTGGCAAGGCCTGAGCCGCGCGGATTTGACGGTGCTGATGCGCGCCTTGGAGCCGCACGTGCAGCGGCAGGAGAAGCCGTCATTGCAGTCCCTGCCGCCGGTCCAGCGCGCACAGATGGAGCAGCACTTGCAGCGGCTCAGCCCGGCCCAGCGCAGCCGTGCGTTGCTGGCCCTCTTTCTCATTCGCACGCAATGGGATACAGCGGTTCAACTGCCACCCCTTTCGGCCGCCGCGTTGGACGAATTGCGGCCGCAATTCTCGCGCGAGTTGCAGCAGCGTCTGGAGTCGAAGACGCCGCAAGAGCAATGGGCCATCCTGCTGGCGGGCCTGAGGCAATCCACGCGTGAGGCATCGGGACGCGAGTTGCTGTTCGCCGTGGATGAGCAGGAGTTGGGGCGGTTCTTCGAGGAGGACTTGACCAGGGAGCAGCGCGACAGCCTGTTGGGGTTGCCGGCCGACGAGATGCTCCGCGAATTGCGACGGATGTACTGGATGTCGTTGAAGCTGGGCGAGGGCATGTTCCATCGGCCCGAGTATCCCGGGGGACGTCCGGGGCACTCGGAGCCGGGCAAGACGCGATCGAAGCGCGGTCCTGGAGAGTTGTTCCCGCGGCTCCCCGGACTGCCCTTTGCTCCCGGTGAGGACAAGGGGCGTCGTGGGGCGCCCAGCGGTCCAGCGGAGCCGCCGCCGGGATCGGAGGAGAAGCCGAAGGCCGGAGGGGCGGCTTTGCGGTGAGCACGCTTTGTCGGAGCGAGCAGGCCGGCTGTGCGCAGTCAATTGCGAGTCTGGCGCGCGGCCTGATCGTAGAGCATTTCGAGCAACTGACCGCGCGTGGTGCGACCGGCGACAAACCCCTCGGGCGAGTTCAGCTTGGCCTGCGCGCTCCATTCGGCGGCCACCTGAGCCGTGGCCGGCGCGTCGAGTTTGGCCTCCCAGGCATCGCTCAGGACGCCGCGCAGGGCGAAATACTGCAACGCGGCGAAATGGGTGTGGTCGGGCCGGGCATCTTTGAAGTAGACCAGGATGGCCCCTTGCCGCAGTAACCGTTGCTGGAGTTTGGACGTGGCGATCGCGCGGGGCGCGCAGCCGTCCTCGATGCTCACGCAGGCCGCGGTGCCGGCGGCCTGGCCCAGGGCCATCCAGCAGGGTTCCATGCGCAACGTGCTGAAGCCGATGTGGGTGCCGGAGACGGGCACGGGCGTGAGCAGTCCTTCGACTTTTTTGGGGACCATCACCCCATAGGGAACGGTGTATGGCTTGGTCCCGTAGCTGAAGAAACCGTCCAAGTGCACGCGGCCCGGTTCGCGTTTGCGCACGGCGTGCGAGTCCAGGGCGTAGTGGCTGGCGGTGACGCTGGTGAGGTAGACCGGCGGCCGGGTGCGGCCTGCGACGGGCAAGGCGTCGTGGGCGGTCCAGAGGTGCTCGCCTTCGATTCGCCGCCCTTCGCGCACGTAGACCTGGCGCGGGAAGTTGCCGTTGTCGGTGTACTCATCCTTGGCCAGGCCCCATTTCAGGCACTGTTGGCGATACTCCTCGGGCAGGGCCGGATCGTGTTGCACGAACCACAGCAGGCCCAGGGTGTAGTCGCGGAGGCGTTGGGCAAAGCGGTCGCGCCACTCCCAGCTTGACGTGGGCCAGGGCCAGTTTTCCTCGGGCAGATCGGTGGAGAGGAACGAGGCGTGCTGGTTGTTGGCGTCGGTCTTGCCGTTGGGCAGGATAACCATATTCACCACGCGGCCGATGCCGTCCCAATCGATCTCCCTGCGCTGCGGCAGGCCCGGAAAACGATTCTGTCGCACGTCTTCGACCAGCGAGGCATAGTCCTCGCGGCGGTAGTTCTGCGGCTTCGCGATGGGGACCATATTCCCGGTCGATTGCGTGAGGCAGAGGCGATAGTTGTAGGCCTGGACAGCGTTGTCGGCCTGGCCGGTGGAGCCGGGGCCGGGTTCTTTCACGCCCCAGGTCTTATAGAGTCGTCCGGCCATGGGCTCGCGGAATTCGTCGAAGCCTTCGCGGCCGAGGCGGAAGGGCGCGCCGGCCGCGGCGGCCAGGTCGCCTTCGTAGGTGGCGTCGATGAAGACGCGCGCGGAGTACTTTTCCATCTGGCCCGAGGTGCGGTCGGTGACCGTGATGGCGCGCAGGGCCCCGTCTTCCAGGACGACGTTGGCCGGTTCGGAATCGAATTGCCGCATCTTGCGAACCGTGATGCGGTCCTGGTGCTCGTGGAGCATCTGTTCGAAGATCCGCTCGGCGAGGCTGGGCTCGAAGTGGAACCCGCTACTGGCATCCTTGACCTGCGGACTGTCGGGGCCGTATTGCTTGACGTAGTGCTGCAGGATGCGATCGACGAACTCGGCGAACAACCCGCCGGTGGCCCCGCGCGTGCCGATATCGGTGGCGCCCAGGCCGTTGGCCGGCAGCCCGCCGATATGCTCGGTGCGTTCCAGGAGCAGGGCCGTGTGCCCATTGCGTGCCACGGCGACGGCGGCCATCACGCCACCGGGCGTGCCGCCGACGATGACGACTTCAAACGTCTGCGGCGCAGGGGCAGCAGCCCAGACGGGCGCGGGGGGCAAGAGGATCAGCGGCAGGCACAGGCAGAGGAGGGTGCGCATGGTCGTCTCCTAGTGGAAAATGGCCGTTTCCTACCATATCCGCACAGGGAGCGCCAGGCAAGCGCCGCTATGCCGTAGCGGGCCGCTACTCGTCGGCCAGGCCCGGCTTGTAGAAGCGGCCGGCCAGGCGGGGCTGGAACTCGGGGTGGCCGGCGAGGTTGGCGATTTCGCGCATGAAGCGCAGGGTGAGCATCTCCAGCACCTCGCGGTCTTCGCGGCCGTAGTACTCAGAGATGTCGATAGGCTGCCCGACGGTGAGGGTGACTTTGGCGGGCATCAGCAGGCAGCCCCAGGCGGTGCCGTCGTACGGGGCACCGTGCACATAGCAGGGAATCACCGGGACGCGGGCCTTCAAGGCGATCATGGCGGCGCCGGGCCGACCGGGGAGCATCAGTTGATCGGTAACATTGATGCGGCCTTCGGGCAAGATGCCCACCAGGCCGCCTTCGCGCGCGTGGCGGATGGCCACCTTGGTGGCGGCCGTGTCGATCCCGCCGCGGCTGACGGGAATGGCCTCGACGGCGGAGAGCATCAGGCTCAGCACGGGGTTATCGCAGTACTCCTTGGCGACCATCCAATGCACGCATTGCGGGACGGTCAAGGCGATGAAGGAGGGGTCCAACGGGCAGCGGTGGTTGCAGACGACGATCGCCCCCTGGCCGGGGGTGACGGGCAAGGGGCCGCTCCAGCGGGCGCGCCAGACGATGCGGGCCACGGCGTAGTTGAGGGCTTTCCAAGGGGCCTGGGCGGCCGTGTACTGCGTGCGCCGCCAGGTGCGCAGGGCCCACGCAACCAGCGCCGCTGCAGCCGTGGCCAGGATGATTACCGCGAGCACTGTATCGGCGTCGGCCTCAACCATGAAATCCTGCGTCGAGGAGGGCTGCGGAGGAAGGGTGCGCCTTTCACCCGGACCGAGCGACCGCGCGCTGTTCTGCGCGGGAAGGCCGCTGGCGGTTGCGGGCCACCGTCCGCGCGACGGGCACTAGCCGGTGAGGCGCGCGATGCGGTTGACGGGTTCGACCGCCGCTTCCTTCTCCGCACGGTAGCGGTATTGCATGGCGTAGGCGTCTTCGGGCGTGTCGTCGTAGAACTTGTGGATCACGGCGACGGCGCGGAAGCCATTGCTGCGGAAGAAGAGCTGCGCCGGCAGGTTCGTTTCGCGGACTTCGAGCAACAGGCGGTTGCGTCGTTGCGAGGACAGTTTGCCGATGAGTTTGGCGATCATCTGGCTGCCCACACCCAGCCGGCGATAGCGCTTGGCAACGGCGAAGTTGAGGACGTGGATGCGCGTCTTCTGCAACTCGTAGATCATGAAGCCCACGACTTGCTCGTTGTATTCGGCGACCATGCCGATGCAATTGCGTTGGCGCAAGCAGCGGATGAAGTCTTCTTCGGACCAGGGAAATTCGAAGCTCTCCGCCTCGGTGGCGAGGACTTCCGGGAGATCGCGGCGGATCATCCAACGGATATGCACACGGATCTCCTCCGTCAACTCGAAGCTCATGTCGGCCTCCTTCCTTGTCGGCCCGATGGCGGCTTCCTGTGTCCGCCACGCATGCATCGGCAATGCACTTCGACGCGTCTGTGGTGAAGTGCACCACGAATCATTTCGTTCGGCTGCTACGGTAACAAAAGCGCTCGGTTCTGCCAAGACGAACCTGCGACGGCATGTCGCACGGAGCGTCGCGGCGCGCGTGGGGCGTCGGTTGCCGCACGGCCGCGAGGGAGAAGAGAAGCGGTGGATTGCCTGGTAAAATGGCGATCCGGCGATGCTCTGCGGAGTGTGTTCAGTTGCCGCCGAGGCGACGGCGGAGCGTGGCGCGATGGATGCCCAGCAGTTCGGCTGCGGCCGAGCGGTTCTGGTTGGTCTTCTGCAGCACCACATCAAACAAGGGGGGATCGGCTTCCGCCAGAAATCGTTCGTAAAGATTGTCGGCGGCGACACTAAGCTGCCAGGCGGCCCAATTGCGTACGGCCTCTTGCAGGGCCAGCGAGGGCGGCGCGGCCGCACTGGGTGGAAGCTGTCGCGGCGGGGGCAGATGCTCTGGGCCGATGACCCCGCCGCGTGCCAGGATCGCCGAGTGTTCGACGGCATGCCGCAATTCGCGCACGTTGCCTGGCCAGCGCCGCCCACTCAATTCCTCCATGGCCGCCACGCTGAAGGCCGTGGCCGCCGCCCCGGCAGCTTGGGCCATGTTGAGGAAATGGGTCGCCAGGAGAGGGATGTCTTCGGCGCGCTCGCGCAGCGGGGGCAGGGCGATCTCGAATCCTGCCAGGCGGAAGAAGAGGTCCTCACGGAAGGTGCCTTGCTGCACGCACTTAGAGAGATCGCGATTCGTGGCCGCGATGACCCGAAATCGAGTCTTGCGAGGCGTTGTATCCCCGACGGGAGTCACCTCTTGCTGCTCGAGCACGCGGAGCAACTTGACCTGCACCGCCAGGGAGATATCGGCAATCTCGTCGAAGAAGACGGTCGCCTCATCCGCCAGTTCCAGCAGACCGCGGCGCGGCGTATCGGCTCCGGTGAACGCGCCGCGCACATGGCCGAACAGCTCACTCTCCACGAGCATCGGACTGAGGGCCGCCAGGTTTACCGACACCAGGGGGGCCGATGCCCGTAGCGAGTGCCGGTGGATGGCCCGGGCGACCAACTCCTTGCCGGTCCCACTTTCGCCGGTCACCAGCACGGGAATGTCCGAAGGGGCGGCCAGGGCGATGCGTTTGAAGACCTGTTGCATGCTGGGGCTGGACCCCAGGAGTTCGCCGGGCAAGGTGGGCAGGGAAGGCTCGCCGGGCGTGACGGTCGGTGGGTGCGATCCGGCCACGGCGCGTTGGATGACTTCGGCCGCCTGGTCCAGGTCAAAGGGTTTGATGAGGTACTCGAAGGCCCCGTTGCGCACGGCCTGGACGGCGGTCTGGAGGGTGCCGTAGGCGGTGACCACGACGATCGGCACGGGCCCCACCACTTCGCGGATGCGCTGCATGGCGGTTAAGCCGTCCATGCCCGGCAGGCGGACATCGAGGACCACGGCGTCCGGCCGCTGCTGGGCGGCGCGTGTCAGACCTTCTTCGGCCGTAGCGGCCTTGGCCGCGGTATGGCCGAGGTCTTCGCACAGTCGCGTCAGGCACCAGCAGATGCTTTCTTCGTCGTCAATGACCAGCAGATGCGCCATGACTGTCGTCCAGGGGTCGCAAGGGGAGTTCGATCGAGAAACAGGTCCAGCCATCCTGGCGTTGCCAGCCGATGCTGCCGCCATGGGCTTCGGCCACGCGGCGGGCCAGGAAGAGGCCCAGCCCGACCCCTTCCGGCTTGTCGGTCACGAAGGGGTCGAAGAGGCTGGTTTGTACGGCGTCGGCCGGTCCGGCGCCGGTGTCTTTCACACGAATCAGGGCCCGATCTGCAGAGAGTCGCGTCAATTCCACGCGGACGCGCGGTTGCGGACTGCCGGGCCGCTTGGCAGCCTCGACGGCGTTGAGCGTGACGTTCATCAGCAGGTCGCGGAGTGCATCGCCATCGGCCCAGACGACCAGGTGTTCGGCGGGCGCGGAGAAATCCAACTCGATCCCGCCGTGGACGCAAGCCGGTTGCACCAGATCGAGGACGCCCTGCAAGGAGTCGACCAGATCGACCGCGGTTCGCGGGCGCTGGCCGCCGCGGTCGATCTGCAGGAACCGCTGGAGATAGGACTCCATGAGCCGCAACTGGCGCATGGCCACGTCCAGGGCCTCGCCGCTCTTGCCGGTGGCGCTTCCGCGGCGGTGCAACTCGATGGCCATGCGCGCCCCGGTGGCCGAATTGCGGAGTTGGTGCGCCATACCCGCTCCAAGCTGGGTCAAGGTGCGCAGCCGTTCGCGGTCGCGCACGGCCGCTTCGTAGCGGCTGAGTTTTTCCGCCATGCTGTTGACCGAAAGAGCCAGGTCGCGGATTTCGTCGTTGCGCGCGGGCACGGCGACGGGCTGGAAGCAGCCCTCGGCGATGCGCGCCGTCTCGTGGCCCAGTTGCTGGATCGGTCCTACGAAGCGGCGGGCGACCACGGCGGCCATGAACATCGCGGCCAGGGCGGCCAGGCACCCGGCAACCATCGCCGGATAGGCCGCCTGCCGGGCCGTGGAGCGCCAACGGTCCTCCTCGTACAGGACGACCAGGGATTGCCGCGGCGGCATGTTGGCCGGCAGCAGCACGGGCACGCGATGGCCCAGATAGCGGCGGCCGGCGATTTCGGCCACCGGATCGGCAGAGACCTGGCGCAGCTCTTTCTGCAAAGGCAGGTGCCGCAGCACGTCCAGGTCGCGAGGCGTCAGTCCCAGGGTGTTGGCTTCCACTCGGCCGCGATCGTCGAGGAGGACGAACTCCGCGCCCGACAGACCGCTCATCTGCCGCAACACGCGTTCGGTGAGCGGAAAGGCGGCCTCGGTCAAGGTGGTGAGCACGCGGTGCAAGTTGTCTTCCTGTTGGCGTCGCACGCGCGCTGCGGCCATCGAGCCGCTGATGGCGCTGGTCAGGCCAATGGCCAACACGGCAATCAAGAGCATGGGCAACAGGAGTTGCCGGTGGATTGGCCACCGCATACGTGTTCCTCGCACGGGGACCTGGGGTGCGAGTCGGCGTCGCTGGGAGGGGCGTCTGCCTGCAACTGGCGTGCCCAGCGTGCGACTCGATCAGGCCTGGAAGAGAGCCCTTCGTATTCAGAGTGACCCCGGGGGGGGCGGCGAAAAACAGGCCGCGTCTGGCGAAATCTGTGCCGCGCCCTGCCGCTTCTCGGCGTCTCCCCAAGTGAGTCGCGGGAAGACGCCTGCCGTCGATTGGTACTCGAGTGCTTCGTCACCGCTTGATCCAGGGATTGCCATGTCGAACTCGCCGCAGGAATGCCGAGCGATTCCGGATCGGGTGTCCCCATTTCGCGTTGTGACAAAGCACTAGCCTATCGCCGCCGAGCGGCCGCCGCCAGCCGCCCCCTCATCGGCACGGGGTGGCCCTCGATGGGTGAGGTCTGTACTGCCGACGCCGGCCGTAGTAGCATGACCCAGGGCTCCGATGTTCCAAGGCAGATCGGTATTGCGCGGGACATCTGATGGGTGGACTTGCGGTCCCGCGGTCTGCTTGCGGGCGGCGCTGCAAGGCTTTTCGAAACACGCAGAGGCAGTCGTCTTCTTCCTGGGAGCAACAAGATGAATCGATGGATGCTGTTGGCCGTGCTGATCGTCGTTCTTGGCGTTGCGCGTGATGGGGTGGCCCAGCCACCGGCCGGTTTTGGCCCGCCGCCGTTCCTTGCCGCCTTGGACGCCGATCGCAACGGGGAGCTTTCGGCGGAGGAGATCGCCAATTCGGCCGCCGCCTTGAAGAGACTGGACCGCAACGGCGACGGCAAGTTGAGCCGCGAGGAGTTGGGCGCTCCGCCGGCGGGGCCGGGCCGATCCGGCGCTGCGCCCGGTCGAACCGAAGGACGCGGTTCGGCGAGCAACACGATCTCGAACGACATTGCGCCGGTTGCCAAGGACGAAGCCGAGCAGAAGCTGCTGAAGACCCTGGACGATATTCGCCAGCAGCAGGGCCGAATGATGAACGTGCCCACGCTGGATGGCCGCTTGCTGCGCCTGCTGGCCGAGACCACCGGCGCCAAGCACGTGGTCGAGATCGGCACGTCCAACGGCATCTCCGGCATCTGGTTGGGGCTGGCCCTGCAGAAGACCGGCGGCAAACTGACGACATTTGAGATCGATGCCGGGCGAGCGGCTTTGGCGAGGAAGAACTTTGCCGCGGCCGGCGTGAGCGACGTGGTGACCATCGTGGAAGGGGACGCGCACGAGAAGGTGGCCGAGTTGAAGGGGCCGATCGACATGGTGTTCCTCGACGCCGACAAGCAAGGCTACGTGGACTATCTGCAGAAGCTGCTGCCCTTGGTCCGGCCCGGCGGTCTGATCCTGGCCCACAACATGACCCCGCGCATGGCTGATCCCCAATACCTGAAGGCGATCACCACCGACGGCGCGTTGGAGACGCTGTTTTACCTGGAGGCGGGCGGGATGGGGATCACGCTCAAGAAGCGCTGAACCGGCGGTGCGCGTCGTTGGAGGGTGCGGAGAAGCGGAGCAGAGGATTGCAGGCGCGCCCATCGCGGACGAGGCTCCGCTTGCGGCCCCAAGAACTGTTGTTCCACGGGAGGCCCTATGTCAGGCTTAACTCAGGCATGTGTCGTCGTTGGAGTTCTGGCCACGCTGTGGTCGGGGACGAGCGAGTCCCGAGCGGCCGAGAAACCCAACGTGCTGTTCATCGCCATCGACGATCAGAACGATTGGATCGGCTGCCTGGGTGGCCATCCGCTGGTCAAGACCCCGCACATCGACCGGCTGGGGCGGCGCGGGACCGTGATGCTCAACGCGCACGTTCAATCGCCGTTGTGCAATCCGTCGCGGACCAGCCTGATGCTGGGCCTGCGTCCCACCACGACCGGCATCTATGGGTTAGCGCCCTGGTTCCGTGCGGTCGAGCAGTTCAAGGACCGCGTGGCGTTGCCGCAGTACTTCTCGCAACACGGTTATCGGACCTACAGCGTGGGCAAGGTGTATCACGGCATTCCGCCCAAGCAACGGGCAGGGGAATTCGACGTGTGGGGCGAGCCCGGCGGCAAGGGCGTCAGACCACCGCAGAAGCTGATTCCCCCGACGCCCATGGGCAATCACCCGGCCATGGACTGGGGCGTCTTTCCGCACAACGACGAGGACAAGGGGGACTATCGGGTAGCCACTTGGGCCGCGGACCAACTGCAGTCGATGCCGGCGGGGCAGCCTTTTTTCCTGGCGGTGGGTTTCTCGCTGCCGCACGTGCCCTGCTTTGTGACGCAGAAGTGGATGGACCTCTATCCGGACGACGATTCGGTGCTGCCGCCGATCAAGGAAGACGATCGCCACGACACGCCGCGGTTTTCCTGGTATCTGCACTGGAGCCTGCCCGAGCCGCGGTTGAAATGGGTGCGGGAGAATCACCAGTGGCGCAACCTGGTGCGTTCGTACCTGGCCTCGGTGAGCTTCATGGACAGCCAGGTGGGGCGCGTGCTCGACGCCTTGCAGGCCAAGGGATTGGAGAAGAACACGGTCGTGGTGCTGTGGGGCGACAACGGCTGGCACCTGGGCGAGAAGCAGATCACTGGCAAGAACACGCTCTGGGAACGCTCGACGCGCGTGCCGCTGATCTTCGCCGGTCCGGGGGTGGCCGCCGAGAGTCGCTGCACGCAACCGGCCGAGCTCCTGGACATGTATCCCACGCTGGTCGAGTTGTGCGGCCTGCCGCCGCGCAGCGATCAGGAGGGGCACAGCCTCGCTCCGCAGTTGAAGGACGCGCGGGCCGAGCGGCCCTGGCCGGCGATCACTTCGCACAACCAGGGCAACCACGCGGTGCGCAGCCAGCGCTGGCGATACATCCACTACGCCGACGGTTCGGAAGAGCTGTACGACATGCAGACCGATCCGCAGGAGTGGACGAACCTGGCCGGGGATGCGAAATACGCGGCGGTGCTGGCCGAGCATCGTCGTTGGCTGCCGAAGATCGATCGGCCGCCCGCGCCCGGCAGCGCGCAGCGCGTGCTGACCTACGATCCGCTCACCGGTCGCGCGGTGTGGGAAGGCCAGCCGATTGGCGACAACGATCCGATTCCAGAATGACGGGACTCGCGCGCCGGGCATTGGGGGCGTGTCGCAACCGCACCGATTAAGAACCGGTCCGAAAACCTGTCGGCGGTTCGTTCTTGCAGGGCCGCCCGACGTGGCTGGGGCGGTTCTCGGATAGGCTCTATTGGGTCCTGCATAGCGAATGAACCGAGGGCGACCATCGGGAGCCCGGTTTTCCCGGCCTTCCGTTGGTCGGCCGGGGCCATTAACAATGCAGAGATCAATAAGCCGGCGGTTGGCGTTGGGCGACGATCTCGGCACAGCCCACATACCGCTTCGACAGGTTGTAGTCCGAGATTCTCCAGCCCTGGTCTTCCAGCAGTCGTCGCAGGCTCCGCAGGCAGAAGAACTGCAGGTGCTCGCATTCCTTCCACATGCCATCCTTGTCGCGGAGGGCCCTGGTCCACACGCCTTCGTAGTTCGGCGTGGAGAGCCAGATCAGTCCGCCCGGCTTGACGAGGCGCATGACCCGGGCGATCACGAACTTGGGATCAGCGACGTGCTCGATCACGTCGCCCAGCGAGACGATATCGAATTGCCGGCCGCCGAAGTCGTAGGTCGTGATGTCGCCCAAGAGGAATTCCACTCCCACGCGGCGCACGCTGTCGGCGTAGATGGGATTGATATCCAGCCCCGCCACGCGGTAGCCGAAATCCATGGCCACGCCGGCCAGGCCGCCGCTGGCCACGCCCACATCCAGCCAATCGCCGCCCGGACGTTGCTCCCACAGGCGATGAACGATGTCCGAGTAGAGCGTGAGTTGGACGTACTGCCATGTCAGGAACTGTTTCGGGGGGAGTTCACGGTAGGCCTCCTGGAGCGCGGCGGCAGAGGGCCGCGGATTGGCGAACGCGTGTGCGCAGGCCTCGCACCGGACCCAGCGGCGCACCGGGGGAAACGCGGCGTGGCACAGGCTCCAGTCCAGATAACCCACGACCATCAGGGGCTTCTGGTCCGGGCTGCCGCACACGGGGCACAGCGGCACTTCTTCGGTGTCGTAGTGTGGCCGGCAAACGAGGTTGTGATGGGGGAAGTCGGCCGGTGTGACGGCGGTGGCGAGCTTGGGATCGACGGCCACGGCCTGGTGATAGAGGCCCCAGGCCTGATCCAACTCTCCCCGAGAATTGGCGATCGCTGCCAGACGCCACAACATCAGGCCCGGCGAGACCTGGTTGGCATACAACTGGCGATAGAGGGCGTCGGCCGTAGCGTAGTCGCCAGCGCGAAAGGCACTCTCGGCGCGTTTGAAGAGTTCCTTGACGTCGGGCGCGGGCGCCGACGGGCTGGCTCCCACAATCTCTGAGCTACTCATGGTTCATCCCATGCGAGGCACGTCACGAGTGCCGTGACCGGCTGGTAAGAGCAACGCACTGGCCTGCAACCGGTTGGCATGCAAGATGTCGTATGGCGGTGGAGCCTTGGAACCCGTTGAGGTCGCGCAGATTATGGCAGTAGACCCGGTCTGGTGCGCCCTGCCTGTAGGGGGTGCGGTGAGGGGAATCTCGCGCGCGCCGGCCCAGGGCAACGCGATCGAAGGCCGGCGATGAGCTGCAAGTTGTTGTGTGTAAATGGTTTAGTAATCCAACAAACCGGCCTAACCCGCCTTGCTCCAACCAGAGGCTGTACCTATAATCTCCGCGCTTTGATAAGGATGTCTTAGCGTAACGGCTTTTCTCCCTTCGGCTTGCGGTCGCCTTCGAGAGATCCCGCCTCGATCTCGTCCGCCGGAGCAAGGATGCGACTGTTCTGATCGGACTCGACCCTTACCGTCCGAGGAACCTGCCTTGCGCAGTCACTGGGCTGCGCGTCGTGGCGTGCTGCGCGCGTCGCCGAGCCACAGCCGCCTGGTCGGCAAGGATCGCCCTGGGTGTGCTTGGGCTGTTGTGGGGCTCGTGGTCGCAGGCCGAAGTCGATCTGCCCGAGGCCCTTTCGCCCGATCCCGTGCAGATCACGGCGGAGGCGGGCAATCGCTGGATCGAGGGCTCTTCGGAGGTCTGGGTGCTGCGGGGCCATTGCCGCATTCAGCAGGGATCGAGCACTGCCCAGGCCCAAGAGGCCGTGGTTTGGATCAACGGTCCAGACGTGGCGCCAGGCCAGGCGCGGCGCGTGATCGCGTATCTGGAGCAGAACGTGTCGGTGGCGTTGCCGCAGGGTAGTGCGGCGGTGCGCGTGACCGACAAGCAGTGGCTGGGCCGTTTCCACACGACTTCCAACATCCAGGTGCAAGCGGGCCAGGTGGCGGGGCAGCCGGACGTCACGCCCGAGGTGTATCAGCGGGCCATGAAGTTGCGTGAGCCGGCGCCGATGCCGCCGGTGCGCCGCACCCAGTTCATCGCTCCCCAGCCTGTGGCCCCGCAGCCCAAGCAGTCGGGCGAGCGGCGAATCCGGGTGTTTCCGCGCGGCGAGACGCCGGCCCAGTTCCGCTGGGACCACGATCCGAACACGCAAGAGTGGATCGCGCGGATCGATTCGGGCGTGAACATCATCGTGGACGGGGTTGAGCAGGCGGGCGTGATCGACGTGGTCACGGATCGGGTCGTGATCTGGACCAGCGGCATGGAGGAGCCGGATCTTTCGGGCCAGCGGATGCAGTCGCAAGAACTGCCGCTGGAGGTCTATCTGGAGGGGAATGTCGTCTTCCGGCAGGCCAACCGTGTGATCTATGCCGAGCGGATGTACTACAACTTCCGCCTGCACACGGGCACGGTGCTGAATGCCGAACTGCTGACGCCGGTGCCGAGTTATGCGGGGCTGCTGCGGCTGCGGAGCGAGGTCCTGCAGCAGACGGGGCCCAATGATTTCTATGCGCGGAACAGCTATTTCACCTCCAGCCGCATGGGCTTGCCCGGCTATCGGCTGCAGGTGGGCGATGCGCATTTCCAGATGGGGCAGCAGGCGGTTACCGACCCTTTTACCGGGGCTCCGGCGGTGGACCCGGTGACGGGCGAGCCGGTCAGCATTCCGCGGCGGCAGGCCACGGCCAACAACACGTTCCTGTTCGTGGAAGACCTGCCGGTCTTCTACTGGCCGCGGATCTCCACGAGCCTGGAGGATCCGACGTTCTATATCCAGCGTGCCCGGGTGCGGAATGACGACGTGTTCGGCACGCAGTTGCTCACGGACTGGAACCTCTACGACCTGCTGGGAGTCCGCAACAAGCCGGACGGGACGAATTGGGACCTGAGCCTGGATTATATGAGCAAGCGGGGCCTGGGCCACGGAACCACGTTCCTCTACGACCGGCAGGGCATGTTCGACCTGCCCGGCCGCTACTCGGGCATTTTCGACTACTGGGGGATCTACGACGACGGGATCGACAACCTGGGCTCGGACCGCCGCGCGGTCCCCTTGGAGCAGCACTACCGCTATCGCTTGTTCTGGCAACACCGGCAGGAATTGCCGTCGGACTATCGCTTGACCGCCGAGGTGGGCTGGATCAGCGACCGCAACTTCCTGGAAGAGTACTACGAGCGCGAGTGGGACGAACTCAAGGACCAGACCACGGGCGTGGAGTTGAAGCGCAGCCTGGACAGCATGTCCTGGAGCGTCACGGTGGATGGGCGGTTGAACCGGTTCCTGACCCAGACCGAATCCCTGCCGCGGTTCGATCTGTACATGCTCGGTCAATCCGTCTTGCAGGACTCGTTGACTTTGTACGGGCACACCAGCCTGTCCTACTCCCGGCTGCAGGTTGCCAGCCAGCCGGAGAACCCGGTGGATCACGCCAAGTTTGGCTACTTGCCCTGGGAGGTCGACGCCGAGGGAGAACGGTTGATTACGCGCCACGAACTGGACTGGCCGTTCCAACTGGGGCCTGTGAAATTCGTGCCCTACGTGCTGGGCGAGTTGGGGCACTGGGGGCAGGACTTGACGGGCGAGGATCTGCAGCGCGTGTACGGCCAGGCCGGGATGCGTGCCAGCTTGCCTTTCTGGCGGGTCAATCCGGACGTGGAGAATCCGCTGTGGAACGTACACGGGTTGGCGCACAAGGTGACTTTCGAGGCCGAGTTCCTGATCGCTGACTCCAACCGGAGTCTGGACCAGTTGCCGCTGTACGAGCAACTCGACGACGACAACATCGAGGCCTTCCGCCGCCGCTTCGCTTTCAACACCTTTGGCTTTCCCACCGTCGCTCCCGGAGCCGCGGCGCCCACGCTCAGCATTCCGCGCCAGTTCGATGAACGGTACTACGCCCTGCGCAGCGGGCTGGCCAGTTGGGTCACGTCGTCGAGCATGGAAGTGGCCGACGACCTGGCCCTCTTTCGCCTGGGCATGGAACAACGTTGGCAGACCAAGCGGGGCATGCCCGGCCAGCGGCACATCGTGGACTGGGTCGTGTTCGATACGCACCTGTCCTTGTTCCCCAACGCCGATCGCGACAACTACGGCGAGACCGCGGGACTGTGGGACTACAACTTCCGCTGGCACGTGGGCGATCGGTTGTCGCTGGTCTCGGACGGGATCTTCGACTTTTTCGAGGACGGCCAGAAGATCGTCAACGTGGGGGCGTTTTTGGCCCGGCCGCCGCGCGGCAGTCTGTTCCTGGGCTTCTCGCTGCTGGAAGGGCCGATCCGAGCCCACGTCATCAGCGGTTCGTACAGCTACTGGATGAGTCCGAAGTGGATGTCCTCCTTCGGCATGTCGGTTGATCTGGCCGAAGGGGGAAGCGTCGGTCAGAACTTCGTGCTGACGCGGATCGGCGAGTCCTTCCTGATCAGCGCGGGATTCAACGTCGACGACACACGGGGCAGCGTGGGTGTGAACCTGGCGATCGAGCCCCGTTTCCTCTCCAAGGGGCGCTTGGGCAACGCGGGCGGTGCGCGCGTGCCTGTGGCCGGCGCCTATGGGCTGGAGTAGAACTTCCCATGCACGACGACGACTGTTCCTACGAACAATCCTGGGCCGACAAGTTCCGCTGCGCCTTTCGGGGCTGCAAGCTGGGGGTCCGCGGCCAGAGCAGTTTTTTCGTCCACTTCTTCATGGCCGCGGCGGTGGTCGTCTCCGGATTCCTGCTGGAGGTGAGCCGCATCGAGTGGTGCCTGCTGTGCCTGTGCATCGCCGGAGTGCTCACGGCGGAGATGCTCAACAGCGCGCTGGAATCGATGGCGCGGGCGATCACCCACGAGCAGAATCCGCACGTGGGCGGGGCGCTGGACATCGGCAGCGCCAGCGTGCTGCTGGCGTCGATCGGGGCGGCGGCCGTGGGCACGATCATCTTTCTGAACCGGCTGGCCGGGCTGATGGGCTGGTGGTGAGCGGGGCCGGCTCTAAGAGCAGCCCATACTGTTGCCGCAGTTGTGGCACAGGTAGCAGTTGCCGTTGCGCACGGTGATCGCCCCGCAATTATCGCAGCTTGGGGCGTCGGCCTGGAAGCTGGCGAACTGTTCGCTTCGGCTGCTGACGGTCTGGGCCTGCGCCGCGGCCAGGCTGGGGAGAGACTTCTCGAAGACGGCCACGCTGGCTTCGGTGGCCACGCCCCCCTTGCGGACGCCGTTGCCATTGCCGGCTCCGTTGCCCGCCGGCCGCACCAGGCCGTGCCAGCCGTTGGTCCCGTTGCCGTTGCTGCCGTTGGCTGCACCGCCGTTGGTGCTGGAGGGGCTCTTGGCCGATCCTGGCTTGGGGCTCGGCCCGCCAGCCTTCGTGGCGGCGGGCTTGAGCTCTGTTTCGAGATCTTCTCCGGGCAGGTCTTTGCCCAATTCGTGCGGGAGGCTGGCCAGATTGCTGTTGGCCTCGCGGAAACCGGGCAGGAAGGTCACTCCCAACCAGCGGAAGATGTAGTCCACAATACTCTTGGCGATGCGAATGTCGGGGTTCTTGGTGTGCCCCATGGGTTCGAACCGCGTGTGCGAGAACTTGTTGACGTAGACCTCCAAAGGCACGCCGTACTGCAGGCTCATGGAGACGGCCGTGCCGAAGCAATCCATGAGGCCGCCGATGGTGCTGCCTTCCTTGGCCATGGTGATGAACAGCTCGCCGGGGCGGCCGTCGGGATAGAGGCCGACGGTGATGTAGCCTTCGTGTCCGGCCACGCTGAACTTGTGGGTGATGGACTGCCGCGTGTCGAGCAGGCGTTCGCGGCGCGGCACGCGGATGACTTTCTCCACCGGCTTGTCTTTTTCCGACTCGTTGCGTGTCGAAAGCGGCTGCACCTCCTTGGAGCCATCGCGATACACGGCCAGGGCCTTCAGTCCCAGACGCCAACCCTCGCGGTAGGCGCTGGCGATGTCCTCGGGCGTGGTGTCGCGGGGCATGTTCACCGTCTTGGAGATGGCGCCCGAGAGGAACGGCTGGGCCGCCGACATCATCAGCACGTGCGCGCGCCAGGGGATGCTGCGCGTGCCGTTGCGAGGCTGGAAGGCGCAGTCGAAGACCGGTAGGTGCTCGGGCTTGAGGTCGGCCGCTCCTTCGATCGTATCCTTCTCATCGATCCAGGCGGCGATCGATTGCACTTCGGCCTCGTCGTATCCGAGCGTGCGTAAGGCGAGGGGCACCGTCTGATTGATGATCTTCAGCATTCCGCCGCCGGCCAACTGCTTGTACTTCACCAGCGCGATGTCCGGCTCGATGCCGGTGGTGTCGCAATCCATCATGAAGCTGATGGTGCCGGTGGGCGCCAGCACCGTGGCTTGCGCGTTGCGGAATCCGTGCCGCTGGCCGCGCGCCAGGACCTCGTCCCAGACCTGGCGGGCCGCATCTTGCAGAGCGCTCGGTGCGGAGGCGATGTCCTCCACCTTCTCGCGGTGCATCTGCATCACGTGGAGCATCGACTCGCGGTTCTCCTCGAAGCCGTCGAACGGCCCAGCCACCTCGGCCAGTTCGCTGCTGGCGCAATAGGCGGCTCCGGTCAACAAGGCCGTAATCGCTCCGCACAGGCCGCGCGCCTCATCCGAGTCGTAGGCCAGGCCGCTGGTCATGATCAAGCTACCCAGGTTCGAGTAGCCCAGGCCCAGCGGGCGATAGCGGTGGCTGTTGGCCGTGATCCGCGGGGTGGGATAGCTGGCGTGATCGACGAGGATCTCCTGGGCAATGAACACGACGCGGCAGGCGGCGGTGAAACGCTGATGGTCGAAGGAGCCGTCCTCGCGGCGGAATCGCATGAGGTTGATGCTGGCCAGGTTGCAGGCCGTATCGTCGAGGAACATGTACTCGGAACAGGGATTGGAGGCGTTGATCCGTCCCGAGTTGGGGCAGGTGTGCCAGCGATTGACGGTCGTGTCGTACTGGATGCCCGGGTCGCCGCAGGACCAGGCGGCGTCGGCCATCTTGGTCAGCAGTTCGCGTGCGTTGTAGGTGGGTCCTTCGCGCGTGTCGTTGGTCACCCAGCGCGTGGTCCAGGGCTTGTCGCCCTCGACGGCTTCCATGAACTCGTCCGTCACGCGGACCGACAGGTTGGCGTTCTGGAAGAGCACGGAGCTGTAGGCTTCGTCCGGATCGTAGCCGTCCTGGATCAAGAGCCGGGCCTTCTTCTCCTCGCGGCGCTTGCACTCGATGAACTCGAGGATATCGGAGTGCCAGATCTTCAGCGACTGCATCTTGGCGGCGCGGCGGGTCTTGCCGCCGCTCTTGACCACGGCCGCAATCTGATCGTAGACGCGCATGAAGGACAGCGGCCCGGAGGGCTTGCCGCCGCCGGAGAGCTTCTCGCGATGCGAGCGCAACGTGGACAGATCGGTCCCCGTGCCGGAGCCGAACTTGAAGAGCATGGCCTCGCTGCGCGCGAGTTCCATGATGTCTTCCATGTTGTCCTGGACGCTCTGGATAAAGCAGGCCGAAGCCTGCGGGAACTCGTAAGGGTTCTCGGGCTGAGCGGCCTGGCCCTTGGTCTCGTCCCAGTACCAGTTGCACATGGCGCCGCGCACGCCGTACTGGTGGAACAGGCCCACGTTGAACCAGACGGGAGAATTGAAAGAAGCCACCTGGTGCAGGCAGAGCCAGGCCAGGTCGCGATAGAACCGCTCGCCGTCTTCGGCGGAGGCGAAGTAGGCGTCCTGCACACCCCAATCGGCGATGGTGCGCACGACGCGGTGAATCAGCTTCCGCACGCTGTTTTCGCGTTCGGCGGTACCGTTTTCGCCGTAGAAGTACTTGCTGACGACGACGTTGGTGGCCAGTTGGCTCCAGGAGGCGGGAATCTCGGCGTCGTTCTGCTCGAAGAGGACCTCGCCACCTTCTCCCTTGATGGCCGCTGTGCGGAGGTCCCACTGCACAGTGTCAAAGGGGGAGGCGACGTCGGTGGGGCAGAACTGGGCCGGGATCGTCAGTCCCCGCTTGCTGGAACCATTGGTCTTGGCCATGCGCCGCATTTTTCGCTCCGCGCCCTTCGCGACTTGCATTTGGACGTTCTCCATAACCGCGTTCCTTGCCTTGCAACCCATCCATCGGCGGCCATCCTGGCTCTATACACATGTACACTTCTTGTTAGGCGAGGGCAATCCGGTGCGGCAACGAAAAACCCAGGGCCAACCGGCTGGAAATGGGATCCTCTTCACGTCGACAAAGCCAAGCCTCCACCGGCCAGCAGCGGAGAGTGGGTTTGCCGTGTGCCACGGCCGTGGTCTGGGGCGGGGGGCGATGATTGGCTAGGCGATCATCAATACGGCCGTCCTGACCCACGGGCAGAAAATTGCCCAAACAACAAGATATTGTACTAGAAGCCGCCTTGAACCACAACATGATGTTGTGATCGTCAAAGTGTACCCGGTTCCTGCCGGGCGTCAATAAGGGGCGGAAAAGTCGTCCTAAATCCTTGATATGGCAGTTTTTCGGAAGATATCCCCCAGCTAGCAGTGCCAGCACCCGCCGCTGGCGGTTCCGCGCAAGCGTATGGTGTGCATTGCGTTACGGTTTCCTAACGAAATTGGTCAGCGAGCTCTGTCAAAACAGGACACTTCAGCGATTCATGGGTTCGTCGCGCGAGTTTGGGACAACCGCAAAAGACAGGGGCTTTCGTCCGGCCCAATTCGCGGAATCGGACCCCACCGCGCGCGGTTCTTGGCTCCCACACCGAACGCCAAGGCTACCCGTAGGCGCCCATGCCGAAGAACATCTGCCGCTTGAGCATGCGGTAGAACCAGAAGTCCTCCGCGAGCTCTTCGCCCGGCAGGTGATGACTGGTCCGCGGCTCGAGGGAGGCCAACTCCGCATAGGCGTCCCGGCCACTACTGTCCGCGGCGTGTGAGTCTCGGAGATACTGCAGCAGTTCCTGGGGGCGTTCGAGGATCACACAGCCGCGCGTGCGCGCCGTGACAAACTCCTGGAACCCGCGCAGGTACTGACTGGCGTTGATCGTCTGGAACAGGTCGCGCTGGTGGTCACGCACGGTTTCGCAAGCGAACGACAGGGGCGGGCAGGGCTCGATGCTGCCCGAGGGCCCGATGTGGAAGCCCAATCCCAGGGCGGCGGGGCACACGGCGCGGCCTTGCGCGTCCCAGTAGGTGTCGATGATCACGATGGGGTGGCGCCGGCGCAATTCCAGCAGTCGCCGCCGGAGTTGGAGCAGTTGTTCGCGTGACAGGCAGTACTGCGGCGAGGGATCCTCGCCCACCGGCCGATAGACGTAATACCACAGATACAGCGCGCCGCGTTGAATGAAGTCCTGCACGTACTGGTCGGAGAGGACGTCGTCCAGGTTCTGGGCCGTGGCCACGGTGGCCACGCCGTAGAGGATTTTGGCGCGCTGCAAGCGATCGAGCCCGTCCATGGCCGACTGATACACGCCGGGGCCGCGCCGATCGTCGTTTTGCTGGGCCAGGCCGTCGATGCTCACCAGGGGCGTGACGTTGCCTAGTTGGCGGACACGGCGCACGTTCTCCTCGGTGAAGAACATGCCGTTGGTGATGATCTGAAAGTAGCAGTCGGGATGCTGTTCGAGGATCGTCCACAGGTCCGGGTAGAGAAACGGTTCGCCGCCCAGCAGCGTGTAGAAGGAGACCTGCTGCCGTTTTCCGGCGGCAATGATCCCCTGGACGTCTTCGAGGGAGAGAACCGCCAGCCGGCCGGGAAAATGGATCCAGCAACCGTGACAGCGGAGATTGCAGGCGTTGGTGAGGGCCAGGAAGAGGAAGGGAGGGAATAACTCGCCACGCGCCACGCGGCGGCGGTGGGCGCGGAGCGATCGCATGCCCTGCCAGGCCCACAAACGGCCCGCTTTCCACAACAGGCGTGGAGAGACCTCGCTGAGAAAACGGCACGCAAGGCGGAGGAGCACGGGCAGTCGTCCGTTGTCGGTGGACAGGTTCTTGTTCTGATCGCAGCGAAGCCCCCGGTTCGAGGTCCTCCGCTGCGATCAGGACGACGTGGTAGGAACCGCGCGCAACTAGTCGCCAAACCACTCGCCGCGGAGCCAGTCGGTGAGGATTTCGATGGCCTTGGGGCTGAGCAGGTTCTTGGTCGGTTCGTCGGGGAACTCGGCGTAGGCCGGCATGCGTTCGTTGCGCTCGCCGTAGAACCGCTTGTGCGCCGGGTTACTGATGATGCCGATGAGCCACTGGCGCGAACCGTAACCGGTCAGGTCGGGGGCGCCACCCAGCTTGCCTTTATCGTGGAACTTGTGGCAATCGGTGCAGCCGTAGTCGTCGACCAGCAGGGCGCGGCCGGCCTTGATCTGGGCAGCGTCTTTGGCGTCGGCTTCGCGCTGCGACTTGAGGCCAGCTTCGGCGGAAAGGGCCCAGACGGCGGTGGCCATCTGCTTCTTCTCTTCGTCATTCAGGTCGGCGAAGGTGTCCTTGACGAAGCTGACCATCTCCCCCTTGCGGAAGTTCTTGGTATTGCCGAAGTAGTCCGGCCCGCCGATCCTCTTGGGGTCCATCAGGCCGGCGATCCAGGCGCGGTCGGCGAAGTGGAAGAGGTTCGGCGCGGAGGACTTGTCAATGGCCTTGCCGTCTTTGATCTCTTCGCAACGGATGTCCTTGTCGGTGCCGCCGGACCAGTGATGGCAACTAGCGCAGTGCTGCTTGAAGAGCTTGGGGCCCTGGGTCTTGGGATCTTCGCGGAGAAGGGTGACGGCGCCGGTGACGGGGATGCCCTGCACGGTGGCCAATTGCTTGACGCGCACGGCCGCATCATGACCGGCGGCCAGGGCCTTCTGGTGGTCGGCGTTCTGCCAATCGTGCTCCAGGCACTTCCACGACAGCCATCCGGCGGCGGCGAAGAGGGCGGCCAGCAGCACCACGTTGAACACATGACCGATGCGGAAGTAGCCGATGAAAGGCATCAGGCAGAACAGGGCGACCAGGATGCTGGGCACGATGAAGATGGGGATCAGCTTCTGTTCCCCTTGGAACATATTGGCGAATTCGTAGAGGGCCAGGAATGCCCATTCCGGTCGAGCGGCGGCATAGCCTTCGCTCTTGTCGGGCGGGGCGCCCAGGTGCGCGCCCAGATAGCTGCCCGGGGCACGCTCGGCGTTGGCCGGATCAGCGGCCGGCCAGGCGATCAAGGCACCCAGCGCCGCGGCCAGCACGAGCCAGGCGAAGGTATCGCGCAGGGCCTGGCCGGGCCAGTAGGGGCCGGAGCATTCCGGTTCGGCCGCCGCAGCGGGACGTCGCAAGAACCAGCCGTGCAGGAGCCACAAAACCAGGAAACCGCCGGTGCAGACACCCACGTGCAGCACGAGGAAACGCGTGGCGGTGAGGTTGCCGAACTCGCTGTCGCCGACGACCAGCTTGAACAGGCTGCCGCCGAGGCCCGGTTTCACGTTATCCAGGAGCGTGAGGAAGCTGACGCGGACGGTGGTGCTGAAAAAGCCTTCCTGATCCCAGCGCAGCAAGTCACCGGTGAGCATCAGTCCCAGGGCGGCGCCCAGCATTCCCAGGGTGGCCCAGAAGACGAATTCGCGCGGGGCTCGATACTGGCCGAAGAAGACCAGTTGGGCCACGTAGAGCAACAGCAGCACCACCAGGGCATTGGCGGCGTAGAAGTGGATTCCGCGGACCAGCCAGCCACCCCAGATGTGCTCCTGCAGCCAATACACGCTCTCCCAACTGCTCACCGAGCCGGGGCTGTAAAACAGCCACACGAACAGGCCGCTGAGCAGGTCGAGGAGGAATGTGAAACCGATCAGGCCGGGCAGCACGTAGCGGCAGCCTGGTCCGCCGGGCAGGCGAAGGTTGTAGCACGTGCCAATCGCGGCGCCGATTCCGGTACGATTTTCGATCCAGCGAAACAGTCCGCTCATGCTTGGACGACCTTGTTCGGAGTGCCTGTCTGGTAGTTTTCGAACTTGACCCACACTTCGCCGCCCGGGCGGACTTCGACTTCCAGGGTATCCAGGTCGCGTGGGCTGGGTGATTTTTCATCCAGCCGCTTGCCGGCCAGGTCGAAGTGGGCCGTGTGGCAGGGGCAGAAGAAGCTGTTCTCGCCGGGATTGTACGTGATGAAGCAGCCGGCGTGCGGGCAGATCACGTGGATGGCCGAGACCTTGTCGCCCTGGCGACGGAGAAAGACGGCGCCGACGGGTTCGTTGCGGAAGGTGGTCCAGGCGTCGGCATAGTCGATGAGGACGGGATATTTGCGCGGGGTACCGTCTTCCGGCAGGGCTTCCAGCGTCGTGAGGCGGACGAGCTTTGCGCCGGCGGATTTCTTGCGTAGTGGGCTGAAGACGGACATCACGCCGGCGACCAACGGGGCGGCCAGTCCGACAAGTCCCAACAGCACGGCCAGCGCCGTACCCAGAAAACCGCGGCGGGATGGACCCGGCTGGCCCGCTTCGCAACAGCAGCAGGCCGGAGAAGATGGCTTATCCATGTTGGGACCCAGAGAGTGGTGGGAGGAACGCGGAACGCTGCGCGGCTGAAGGCGGAAGGACGCTGCTTGTCGTCCTCCGCTTTCAGCATTGGGTCCGATTATCCCATGGCTGCGCGCACCGCGTCAAGCGCCTTGGTGCGGGCCGTTTCCAGGGGGCCGGGCAGGAAGGCCCCGGCGGCGCGCTTGTGGCCACCCCCGCCGAACCGTTCGGCGACGCGCGCGCAGTCCAGGTCGCAGCGGCTGCGGAAGCTGATCTTGAACCCGCCCGTCTTCTGTTCGACCAGGATCACGGCCACCTCGGTGCCGCCCACGGCCAGGGTCATGTTGATCAGGTCCTCGCTGTCGGAGGGCTGGGCGCCGGCCTCCTGGAAGTCGCTCTGCTCAAGCCAGGTGTAGATCAGCCGGCCGTCGCGTTCGGTCTGGGCACGGCCCAAGGCTCGGCCCACCAAGCGCAGGCGGCCGAGGGTGTCTTTTTCGTAGAGCTGCTTGTAGAGGGCGTCGGGCTGGGCGCCGGCCTGGACCAGCCGGGCCGCCAGGTGGAGCGTGCCGTCGCTGGTCGAGGCGAAGCGAAACCAGCCGGTATCGGTGGCCAAGGCCACGAAGGCGGGCTCGGCGATCGACGGAGTGAGGGGAACGCCGAGGGCGTCGGCCGCTTCGACGACCAACCGGCCGGTCGCTTCGGCTTCCACGTTCTTGTAGAGTTCTGCGCCGAGGTCGTCGGCGCTGACGTGATGGTCCAAGACGGCCTTTTTGAGCCGGGTTGCGCGGAGCACGTCGGCCATGGGGCCCAACTGGGCCCAGGCCGTGGTGTCGAGGGTGATGAGCACCTCTTGGGCCTCGATTTCCGCTGGCGTGACGTCGACGCCCAACTGGCGCGAGCGGCGTTGCGCGTCGAGGAACCGCAGGTTGGGCGGGATGGCGAAGGCATTGGCCACCAAGACCTGCTTGCCCAACCCCTGCAGGATCTCGGCCATGGCCGCCTGACTGCCTAGCGCGTCCCCGTCGGGACGGATGTGCGTGGTGAGCACGAATCGCTGATGCGCGTGGACCAACCGAACCCAGCCCGACCAGTCAATCATGACGGACATCCTGCAACGAGTCGTGTGAGGGAGAGGCCGGCTGCCCGGCCAGGAACGGTTGGGCCACGATACGCGTGGCCTCGACGTCCTGGGCCATTTGGGCGAGCAGTTCCGGCACGGAATTGAACTTCTGTACGCCGCGCAGGCGGCTGAGAAAATCGACTTGCAGCCACTGGTCGTACAAGTCGCCCTGATAGCCGACCAGGTAGACTTCGATCTTCAGCCGTCCGTCGGAAAAGGTGGGGTTGGTGCCGACGCTGATGGCGGCGGGCCAGAACCGGCCTTCGGCACACGCTCGGCCGGCATAGATCCCTTCGGCCGGCAGCAGCGTGTCGAACTGCTCCAGGTTGGCCGTGGGGTAGCCCAGTTTGGCGCCGCGGCCGGCCCCATGGACCACCAGTCCGCGAATGCGATAAGGCTGGGTGAGCAGTTCCCGGGCCTCATCGACGTGGCCTGCGGCCAGGAGCCGCCGGACGCGCGAACTGGAGACCATCTGGCCGCCGATGGTCAGCGGGGGAATGACCTCCAGGAGCACGCCGCGCGGGGTGCATAACTCGGCCAACAGATCGACGGTGCCACGCCGCTGTCGGCCGAAGAAGAAATTGGCCCCCTCGACCAAGCCCCTGGCGCCCATGCGGCGGAGCACGATCTGTTCGAAGAAGGCTTCGGCTTCCAGTTCCAAGAAGGCACGGTCGGTGGGATAGACGACCAGTCCGTCCACACCGAGCGCGTCGAGCAATTCCACCTTGCGTTCCAGCCAAGTCAACGGGATGGGCGCCTGGTCGGGACGCAGGAGTCGGGCCGGCGAGGGATCGAAAGTGAAGACGACCGCCGCGCCGCCGCAGGCGTCGGCCATGGCGCGCAGGTGATGCACGATTCGCGCATGCCCGCGATGCACGCCGTCGTAATTGCCGATGCTCACCGCGCCGCCGCGGAGGTCTTCAGGCAGTTGATCCAGATTCCGGACGAGTTTCACGGCCAATCCGCTTCGCGGCGATGTTCAACAGTCAAAGGAGCCAATTATAGGGCCGTGCGCGCGATTGGCCCAGAGTGGGCCTGGACGCCAACGGGGGGGTGGGAGGCCTTTCCTGGTAGCCAGGGATGAGGCGGTGCCCAGTTGGGGGCCGTGTGGCGGCCTGGGCGCGCTACTGTTCCACGGCTTCCCGCAGCACTGGTTCCATGACCTTGGTGTTGCGTTCCACGGCGAGCACGACGGTCCGCTGCTCCGAGCCATCGCTGCTGGACGAGACAATGGGGATCAACTGCCGGCGGTCGGGCATGTCGAAGCGAACCGCGAAGGAGCCGTCCGGCTCGACGCGCACCGGCTCACCGCGGACGGTAACGCGCGCGTCGGCGTCGGTCGACCCCAGCACCACCATCTCGACCTGAACGTCCAATCGCAACGACTTGTGCTTGCCATTCACGCCCGCCGTCCCGACTCCCAGGCGGCTGGCCACCGGTGGTCCCATGGGGCGGCGCAGATGTTCTTCGAACACCTCGCGCAGTTCGCCGTCGGTGCGTTCTTCCGAGTAGCCGCCGCTGAGGGCGTAGATCCGGTCGTAATCCTGGGCCACGCCGGCCCAATTGCGGTCGACGCTGTCGCTTCCACTGGGCAAGGGGGTGGTGACGACGTTGCTCCGCGCCAGGCTATAGAACTTGCCGCAGGGGGCTATGTAGCCGATGTCCACCTGGAAGCTGTGGGGCGGATTCTGCACGTCGAGGTACCAGTTGTTCACCCCACCGTGGACTTCAATCTGGCGAATCAACTTGCGCGCACTGCTGGTCGTGCCATCCGTCGCCACTTCGTGCAGGCGCAGGACGGGATGGGCCCCGTGCCAGTGCTGCCCCAAGGCCACGCGCGCCCGTTCCACGCTGCGGCGGCTCAGTTCCCAATAGGCGTGCAGCCAGAAGGAATCGCGGACCATCAACACCAGACGATCGCGGACGTGCGCATGCTCATCGGAAACTTGCCGCAGGGCCAGGTCTTTGTTCAAGGCTAACTGGGCCTTGGCCTGATTGATCCGGCCTTGCACCCGGTTGGATCGCGGCTTGTGGTGATTGGCGGCCGATTTCACCGCAGCATGGCCATTGCCGTTATGGTGATGCGCGGCCGAGACTTTGAGTTTCTTGGCCCCGTTGGTCTTGGCCGGGCTGGTCGCCACCCGTTTCCCGTTGGCTTGCTTGAGCAAGGCCTGGATCAACTGATCCTTGCGCATGGCATGCCAGCCGGAAACCCCTTTCTTGCGAGCCAATTCGGCCAAATCTTTAGCGGTCTGCGCCCTGAGCTTCGTCACGTCGATCACGGGACTCACCTCCGCGTTTGCCGGGCTTGTCGTTAGGGGATCGTCGTACCCGGTTCGGTCAACAGTCTTTGGCCGTCCTTGACGGGGCAAAATGGACCAGTGCTTCCCGGCAGTCCTTGGCCGCCGGAGAAACATCGAGCACCATCAACAGCGGCGGGCCAGTCGTGTGGTTGGCTGTGTGTGATGGCCAATCCGGCGTAAGGTTAAGGGTGAACTTAAGGCGGGCACCGCCCTTACACCGTGCCTGGCCCTGCTGGGGGCCCGATTTGTCCCTCACTGGATTCCCGACCACGGGTAGGTTCCCTACGGGTATACAGGTAGGGCTAGGCCGGCAACTCCAGTACGTTCGATTGTAATTGGACGCCGTGCAAAACGCAACGACCCGGCTCCTCATTCTCAAGCAAAAATCGGTCGTAAATCCCTGCGCAGCCTCGCGATTTCACCAAGGCGAGGTGCGACAGAATGGCGTCTTTCGCTAAGCCGGGGGGGGCGGTCGATCGGAACGTACTTTCCGACGTTGCATTCCCAACCGATCCATGACTGGTAAAATATCCCGTCCTGGCTGACCTTCGCCACGACTCGAAGCGGGTTTATGGTGTATATCCAAGCAGGGGTGGTAGAGCCGGCAGCCGAAGCGCGCTGCGGCCGGAATGGCCGTGCGTGGGTTGCGTCGGCCCCCTGGTCTGGTCGGGAATTGAATGCCCGCAGGCCAAGGAACGCCACTCCCTCCCCCGTTTGCGATGCCCGCCGACCTCCCGCCTACCGCCTCAGGAGGCCTTTTGGCCGATCTTCCCGACGACCGTTCTCCGCTGGCTCGAGCGCTGGCCTTGGTCTCGACCGTCACCACGATCGCGTTGGAGATGGCCTTGCCGGTCGTAGGCGGTCACTGGCTTGACAAGCGGCTGAACTGGACTCCGGCGATGACCATCGCTGGTGCCGCGTTTGGGTTAGTGCTGGGGCTGTGGCAACTGATCCAGATGACGCGTCCACGCGGTCCCGGAAGACCGTCCTAGTCCCCTTAACCTGGCCTGCGATTGACCCGCAAGTCGTCTGACCATGCCCCGCCTGCCGCTGTTCCAGCCACCGCAAAGCCTATGGGCGCGCGAGTCGATCCTCGCGGGGGTGCTCATTGCCTTGGCGGCCGTTCTGGCGCCGATTGCTCACTCGTTAGGTGGGCGCGCCGGTCTTGGGGCCGAATGGCTGGGGCTGGGCGTTTGTCTGCCGGCCTTTGCCATCGCGTTGGCCGTGAGTCACTGGAGTCGCGATTCGGGTCAGCCCCTGGCGGGCCTGTTGTTGGCCATGGGGTTTCGTACCGGAGTCCCACTCCTACTGCTCATGTTGCTCCACCTCCGTGGAGGATTAGACAGCGACGGGTTGCTGTACTATGCTCTAACGTTCTATTTCGTGGCTTTGGCGCTCGAAACCTGGTTGTCACTGCCACGTTCCGTTCCGTCGTCTGCCAAAATTGTCTGATCTGATTGCCCATGGCTGACACCGCAGAACTGCTCGAACACGTTCAGGATGCCGAAGCATTGCACTTGCCGTTCGGTCTGACGTGGGAAATTCCCCAGCCGCTGGCGGCCTTGGGGTTCCACATCACGAAGTTCATGCTCATCGAGTTGATCGTGGCCTTGCTGATGGTGGCGATCTTCATTCCGCTGGCGCGGCGCATCGCCAGTGGCGAGCGTCCACGAGGGCTGCTCTGGAACATGTTCGAGGCGGTGCTGGTGTTCATCCGCGACGAGATTGCCCGGCCGGCCATCGGCCGCCACGACGCGGAGCGCTTCCTGCCGTTTCTGTGGACGACGTTCTTCTTCGTGCTGATGGTGAACTTGTTCGGCATGCTGCCGTGGGCCGGTTCGGCGACGGGTTCGTTGTCGGTGACCAGCGCGTTGGCGGCGATCGTGTTCGGCACGGTGTTGATTTCCGGCATGCGGAAGTACGGGGTGGTCAAGTTCTGGATCGGTCAGGTGCCGCACATGGACTTGCCTCTGCCTTTGGCGATCATTCTCAAGCCGATGATCTTCTGCATTGAAGTGGCCAGCCTGGCGATCAAGCACGCGATCCTGGCTGTGCGTCTGTTTGCCAACATGTTTGCGGGGCACCTGGTGCTGGCGGTGATTCTGGGATTCATCGTGGCCACGGCGCAGATGATGGTTTGGTACGCGGTGGCGCCGGCGAGTCTGTTTGGGGCCACGGCTTTGAGCATGCTGGAGTTGATGGTGGCCTTTTTGCAGGCCTATGTGTTTACGTTTTTGAGTGCCTTGTTCATCGGGATGGCGATTCATCAGCATTGAGCGGGTGGCCTTCCCCGTATCGGATAGACCGAGACTTCCTTTGCCCCTGTACAAGGAGTGACGTCCAGTGAACCGGTTTGTGAAGATTGCCTTGGTGGCCTGTTTTGCGATTTCGTTGTTGGCCCTGCCGGTGTTGGCCGAAGATAAGGCTCCGGCTGCGAAGGCGGCCGCAGAAGAGGTCAAGGCGCCGACCGGCGCGGTGGCCCAGAGCCCGGCCTACACCCAGCGTGGTTTCTCGATTTTCATGGGCGGTGCGTTGGGCGCCGGCCTGGTGATCATCGGCGCCGGCCTGGGCATCGGCCGGATCGGCGCGACCGCCGTGGAGAGCATGGCGCGCCAGCCGGAAGTGGCCGGCAACATCCAGACCGCGATGATCATCGCCGCGGCCCTGGTGGAAGGCGTGACGTTCTTCGCGCTGATCGTGTGCATGGTTGCTCCGTAACAATTCGGCTTGCGTGCGAAAGGCCAACATGCGTCTCTTGCGACTGCTTTGCGTGGCCGTGGCGCTGGTCGCCGCGGCCGGCTGGATGAGCACCGCCCGGGTGGAAGCGTCGCCGCCTGCCGCCGCACATGGCGCGGCGGGGCACGGCGCGGCGGCGGATGCACACGGGGGCCACGCTCCCGATCCGCTCGAGTGGAAGGGCGACCTGGCCCTGTGGACTCTGGTGGTTTTTCTGTTGTTGATGGCCATTCTCGGGCGGTTTGCCTGGGGGCCCATCGCCAGCGGCCTGGCCAAGCGTGAGAAATCGATCGCCGATCAAATCGCGCAGGCCGAGCACAACCACCAGGAATCGCGGCGACTGCTGGCCGACTACCAGCAGAAGCTGGACCGCTCTCAGGACGAGGTGCGCGCAATCCTGGACCAGGCGCGCCGCGACGCGGAGCAGACGGGCCGGGACCTGATCGACAAGGCGCGCACGGAAGCCAAACGCGAGCAGGAGAAGGCCGTGCGGGACATTGCGCAGGCCTCGTCCGCGGCGATCAAGGACCTGGCCGAGCACAGTTCACGGCTGGCCATCCTGCTGGCCGGCAAGATCGTCGGCCAGCACTTGCGCGCTGACGACCATGCGGAATTGATCCGGCGGACGCTGGCCGAGTTCCCGGCCGCGGACCGCACTGCCTCGCAAACGCGCCAGCAGCGATAGGCCCAGCCATGTCCGATGCCCGAGACCTGACCCCCAAAGAAGCCCAGCTTGCGGCCGAGCTCCACGCGGATTTCAGCGTGGAGCGCATCGCGGCTGTGTACGCCAAGGCTTTGCTGGGGGCTACGCAGGAGGCCGGGGCCAGCGATCCGATCCTGGCCGAGTTCGACGCGTTGGTGGCCGAGGTCCTCAACCCCTTCCCGCAACTGGAAGAGTTGCTGAGTTCATTCTTCGTGCCCCAGGACGAAAAGGAGGGGCTGCTGGACCGCCTTTTGGGCGGCCAGGCCTCGGTGTTGCTGTTGAACTTCCTGAAGGTCTTGGCGCGGCACGGACGCCTGGATCTGCTGCGGCCCATCCATCGCGAGGCGCGCCGCATGTACGACGAGATGCGGGGGCGGGTGCGCGTGGAGTTTGTGACCGCCACGCCGGTCGAAGGCCCGCTGTTGGAGCAGGTGCGCACGGCGCTGCGCGAGCTGCTGGGGGGCGAGCCGGTCGTCGACCACCGCGTGCAACCCGACCTGATCGGGGGCGCCGTGTTTCGCGTGGGCGACACCGTGTACGACGGCTCGCTGGCCAAGCAGTTAGAGAACTTGCGTCTGCAAATCATCGATAGGAGTGTCCATGAGATTCAAAGCCGACGAGATCGCTTCCGTCATCCAGAAGGAAATTGAGCATTTCCAGACCCAGATCGACGTCCGCGAAGTCGGGCGCGTGATCGAGGTGGGCGACGGCATTGCGCGCGTCTACGGTCTGTCCAACGTGATGGCCGGGGAAATGATCCAGTTTCCTGGCGAGATCTACGGATTGGCCTTCAACCTGGAAGAGAACTCGGTCGGCGTGATCATCCTCGGGGACTTCCGCCAGATCGAGGAAGGGGACGAGGTGCGCAGCACCGGCCGCCTGCTCAGCGTGCCGGTGGGCGACGCCGTGCTGGGCCGGGTGATCGATCCGCTGGGCAATCCGCTGGACGGGGCCGGGCCAATCATCACCACCGAACGCCGCGCGGTGGAGAGCCCCGCCCCGGGCGTGGCCGAACGCCAGCCCGTGAACCAGCCGCTGCAGACCGGCATCAAGGCCATCGACGCCATGACTCCCATCGGCCGCGGTCAGCGCGAGCTGATCATCGGCGACCGCAAGACGGGCAAGACGGCGATCTGCATCGACACGATCATCAACCAGAAGAACTCCGGGGTGAAGTGCTTCTACGTCGCGGTGGGCCAGAAGGAATCGAACGTGGCCGGCCTGATCGACGTGCTGCGGCGCGAAGGGGCGATGGATTACACCACGGTGATCGTAGCTGGGGCCAGCGATCCGGCGCCGTTGCAGTACATCGCTCCGTACGCCGGCTGCGCGATGGCCGAGTACTTCATGTACAACGGCCAACACACGTTGATCGTGTACGACGACCTGTCGCGGCAGGCGCAGGCCTATCGGCAGTTGTCGCTGTTGATGCGCCGTCCGCCCGGACGCGAGGCCTATCCCGGCGACATCTTCTACGCCCACAGCCGGTTGTTGGAGCGTTCGGCGAAGCTGAACGACGCGTTGGGGGCCGGTTCGCTGACGGCGCTGCCGATCGTGGAGACGCTGGAAGGCGAAGTCTCGGCGTATATTCCCACCAACGTGATTTCCATCACCGACGGCCAGATCTACCTGCAGCCGGACCTGTTCTTCGCGGGGCAGCGGCCGGCGATGAACGTGGGCATTTCCGTGTCGCGCGTGGGCGGGAAGGCCCAGATTCCGGCCATGAAGAAGGTGGCCGGCGGTCTGCGTCTGGACCTGGCCGCGTTCCGCGAACTGGAGGCGTTTGCGCAGTTGGGCACGGACCTGGACGCGGCCACGCAGTCGCGGCTGGATCGCGGCTATCGCATGACGGAACTGCTCAAGCAGGGCTTGTACCGGCCGATGAACGTGACCGATCAGGTGCTGAGCATCTACGCCGGCACGCGAGGCTGGTTGGACAAGGTGCCCATGGCCGAAGTTCGCGCCTGGGAAGAAGGTTTCTTGAAGTTCGTCCACGAGCGGAAGAACGATCTGTGGAAGCGGATCAACGACAGCAAGAAGTTGGACGACGAAGGGGCGGCTCAGTTGGAGGCGGCCCTCAAGGAGTTCCAGGCCCAGTACAGCAAGAAGCAGCCGGCCGCCGCGGCCAAGGCCTAGCTTCACCGAACCCAGAGCACCCCCTCAAGACCCATGGCCAAAGCCCGAGCCCTTGACCGTCGCCGCCGCTCCGTGCGGAACATCCGCAAGATCACGCGGACCATGGAGCTGATTTCCACCGCGCGCTTCAAGCGGGCGATGGATCGGGCCACGGCGGCTTCGGCCTACACGCGGCGGATCACGGCCCTGGTGGCCAACCTGGCGCAGAGCGGCTTGGAGGTGAGCCATCCTTTGCTGGAGGCGCGGCCCGAGCCGCAGCATGCGACCCTGCTGGTGTTGACGGCCAATCGCGGTCTATGCGGCGGATACAATTCGTCCATCATGCGGCAGTCCTTTGCCCGGCTGGAGCAACTGCGCCAGGAAGTGCCCCAGGTGCGGTTGGAGGTGTCGGGCAAGCGTGGGATCGGCGCGTTTCGTTTCCGGCGCGTGGCCCTTGACGAGAGCTTCACGCACTTCGAGGACAAGCCGTCTTTCGAGGAAGTGAACGTGCTGGCCAATCGCTACCTGGAGTTGTTCCAGTCGCGGCAGTTGGACCGGCTGGAAGTGGCCTACACGCGGTTTGAGAGCCTCAGCCGGCAGCAGGCGGTGGTGGAGACGCTGTTGCCGCTGACGCAGTTGGAGGGAATCGGCGGCGGCGAAGAGGCCCCGGCGGTGCAATACGAGTTCCTGCCCTCGGCCGCGAGCATCCTGGAAGAGGTGGTGCCGACGAGCTTCAAGGTGAAGCTTTTCAAGTGCTTCCTGGACGCGGCGGTGAGCGAGCAGATCGCGCGGCGCGTGGCCATGAAGGCCGCCACGGAGAACGCCGACGCGATGATCGGCAACCTGGCCATGGCCTACAACCGTGCGCGGCAGGGCCAGATCACCTCCGAATTGCTGGAAGTGGTCAGCGGAGCGGAAGCGTTGAATCAATAGGTGCGCCTGATTCAGCAGGTGAGACGGTAGAATCGATATCATAGCCAAGAAAGCGGATCTTCCATGTCCCCTACGGTAACCGCCAGTGCCAAGTCCTCGACGGCCCAGAGTGTGGGCCGCATCACCCAGGTCATCGGTTCGACTTTCGACGCCGAATTCCCTGAGGAGAGCCTGCCGGCGATCTACAACGCGGTGAAGGTGACCTCCGAGCAGAAGGGGATCAAGATCCAACTCACCGGCGAGGTCCAGCAGCACCTGGGCGGCGGTCGCGTGCGGTGCGTGGCCCTGGGCAGCACCGACGGCCTGGTCCGCGGCATGGATTGCGTGGACACCGGCAGCCCGGTCTCGGTGCCGGTGGGCAAGGAAACGCTGGGCCGCGTGTTCAACCTGTTGGGTGAACCGGTGGACGGCCGGGGGCCGGTGGCGGCCAAAGACCGCTGGCCGATCCATCGCGACGCACCGCCGGTGACCGATCTGTCGACCAAGACCGAGCTGTTCGAGACGGGCATCAAGGTGATCGACCTGCTGACGCCCTTCGTGCGCGGCGGCAAGGCGGGTCTGTTCGGCGGGGCCGGTCTGGGCAAGACCGTGATCCTCACGGAACTGATCGCGCGGATCGCCAGCGGCCACGGCGGTTACTCGGTGTTCGCTGGCGTGGGCGAGCGGACGCGCGAAGGCAACGACCTGTGGCTGGAGATGCAGGAATCCAAGATCGGCAACACGGGCCGGAGCGTGATCGAGCAGACGTGCATGGTCTTCGGACAGATGAACGAGCCGCCAGGAGCCCGACTCCGCGTGGCCCTCTCGGCTTTGACCATGGCCGAGTACTTCCGCGACACAACCGGCGCCGACGTGCTGCTGTTTATCGACA
>CALARR010000444.1 GCA_937889015.1 uncultured Planctomycetales bacterium
GGCAGAGGCGATTCCCCCGCAGGAACTGCCTGCGGGATGGGCTGCAGTTCCCATCCGCCGCCCAAGGCGCGATAGACCTGGATCAGGCCCTGCGCGATCTCGCCCTGGGCCTGGGCCCAGAGGTCCTGCTGCTGGATGAGGGTTTGCTGGATGACCGCATAGCGGTTGAAATCACCGACCACGCTCACGCCGCCGGCGGCGACGCCACCTTTCTCATACTGGGCGAAGGCCACGTCGCGAGCCGTCTTGGCGGCGCGCACGCTTTCGTCCAGCAGACGCCAACGACGTTGGGCCTGCAAGAACTTGACGATGCCGTCTTCGACTTCCTGCTGCGCCTGCAGCGCGGTGCGTTGGTAGACGACGACCAGTTCACGGAAGCGGGCGTTCTGGTAGCGGGCGTTGTTGATGATTCGCCCGTAGTTCAGCAGGTTCCACTGGAATGACGGTCCGACCGAGCCGTTGAAGGCTTGGCTGGAGAAGAGGTCACCGAAGTTTCGCGCCTGATAGCCGAAGTTGCCGGAGATCGTGAAGGCCGGATAGAGGTCGGCCAGGGCGATACCGATCAACTCGGCCTGAGCGGCCGCATCGCGTTCGGCGCGGCGTACATCGGGACGGCGACGGAGCAGGTCGGCCGGCATCCCGACGGCGACCTCGGGGGGGGCCGTGGGAATAGGGGCGGTTTGTAGCACGGACTGCATGTCCTGCGGCGGCAATCCCAGCAGCACGCACAGCCGGTCGACGGCCTGACGCATATCGATTTCTAGCTGTGGAATGGCGGCGACGGTCTGGGCCAGGTTGCTGCGCGCCTGGGCCACGTCCAGATCGGTGGTTCTGAAGCCGGCTTTGAGGCGGTTTTCGACGAAGGTCAGGACGTCTTGCTGGACCTGGACGTTGGCGTCGAGCAATTTGATGCGTTCCTGATCCGTGCGGATCTGGACATAGGTTGCGGCCACATCGCCCAAGAGCGTCACGAGCACATCGTCGTAGTCGGCCAACGAGGCCCCCAGTTGCGCGTCGGCCGAGTCGATTGCGCGGCGGAAACGGCCCCACAAGTCCAATTCCCAGGCCAGGCTGAATCCCAGATTCCAGCGGTCGGAGAATCGCAGGGCATTGCTAGCGGCATCGGAGGACGAGTTTCCCACCGCGGCGCGCCGCAGAAAACTGCCCGAGGCGGCTTGCTCTTGCGGGAAGATATTCCCCTGGGCGATGGCCAACTGGGCGCGCGCCTGGAGGATGCGGTAGCAGGCCTCTTTGAGCGAGAGGTTCTGAGCTGCGGCGGTGGCAATCAGACGGTTGAGGGTCGCATCGTTGAAGAGCGTCCACCACAGGCAGGTGTTCTGTTCATTCTGATGAACGCGCAGGTCGGTCGCGTCGATCCAGTGTTCTTCGACGGGGGCCGCGGGCGGGCAGTAGTTGGGGCCGACCTTGTAGCCGTTGCGGAAGTAATCGCGGACGCCCGTGCAGCCGACCAGCGGGCACAACAGTAGCGCTATGCTCGCCCAGAGCGCGTACCGGAAGTCCCTGCTCCGCCGCATCCTTGCGTCCTTCGATAATCGTCTGGGCCGGCTGTGGCAGTCCCTTGCCAAGCTCAGGCCGCAAACCCGACATATTCCTTAGTATCGGCGCGAGGGAATTGAGAGAGGAGCGGAAGTCTCCCCCATGGGGAAGGGGGTATGTGGTGTTTTGGGGCTGTGGTTGGCGAGGTGGGGTGTATGGCGGGAGTTTGCGGACGGGCCTGCGTCGCGCTACGGATGGTTCGCGTGGGTACATGAGCCGGCCTGCCCAGAGCCCCCTTGTGGCTGTGGTGTCGCTGGCAATGACGGACCTACGGAGGCCAACTTGCGCGCAAGGGATCTGGGTACAAGCCTATCTCCTCCACCGGAATTGGCCGGAAACCGATGCGTTCCAGCAGGCGGGCGTCGGGACGCAGGCCCAGGCCCGGCTGTTGCGGATCGATCGAGGGGTCGGCGGCGGTGGTCCAGTTGTCCATCAACTGGTGTACGCCTCGGTCGCGCGCCAGAAACTGGCTGCAGCCCACGGCGATATTGCGCCAGATGCGGTTGACGTCGGCATTCTGTTCGAGCTCGGCCAACTCCGGATAACGCGTGCTGTAGGGCGGCCGGCTGATGTCGACCGCTTTGTGGATGCGAGCGACGAAGTCGGGCCGGGCGAGGGTCTCCAGCCAGCGTTTCTGGCCCCAGGAGGAGAAACTGATCGCATACTGGCATTCGACAAACAGGTTGTTGTCGACGATGTTGTCTTTTCCCCCGTGGATCTGCACGCCGCCGAAGCGGCCATCGGCGCAACGATAGAAGAGGTTGCCATAGATCAAGGCGCCGCTGATGGCGTCGTCCAGCCGGATACCGGCCTGGCCTACACCCATTCCGTTGCCGATGTGGTGCCAGTAGTTCCAGCGGAAGACGTTTCCGCGGAAGGTGGGATCGCCCCACATATCGACTCCACCCTGGTCATCCGACTCGGTCAACACGCGATACACATCGTTGAACTCAACGAGGTGATCGTTGCCAGCCACGCGCAGGGCGCTGCTTGTGGAGTCGTGCAATCGATTGTGGGCCACGCGATGTCCCACGCCGTCGACCTTGATGGCCGGGGTGTAGGTGTGATCGATTTCGGAGAAGTCATGGATGTGGCAGTTCTCGATCACATGTGCGCCACTTTGGAGCGTCTTGCGGTCGCCCCCAGAGATGCCGATGCCGCCGCGTCCCAGGTGGTGCGCATCGCAGCCCAATATGACGTGCTGCGCGCCGCCAGTGACCGTGAGAGCATCACCGGCGAACTTGCGGAGCGTGCAGGCGGCCAGCAGGCATCGCTGTCCACCACGGATGTGCAGCCCGTCGCTGCGGCCCAGTTCCCAAACCAGCCCACGAAAGCGTACATCCGAGACGCCGTCCATCTGCACCATGGGGGCGGCGAATACGGAGACCTCGATCGTGGACCGCTGCGGATCGGACGGTGGGTAGAAGTATAAGATGCCGGTGTCGCGGTCCAGGTACCACTCGCCAGGCGCATCGATTTCGGAGAGCAGGTTCAGGGCGTAGTAGCGGTGTCCCTTGCGGTAGCCGGAGCGATGGTAAGGCGGGGCCAGGGTGATGATCCTGGCTGTCGGATCGATGGACTCCACCTTCTCGTAGGAGTCGGACCAGTCGTGGAACCAATAGCCGTAGAGCCAGGGATCTTTCTCCGCGGTCCAACGCTGAGGCCGGTCGAAGTCGTAGGTGAAGCGTCCTTGACGGTTGCCGCTGCGGCCGCGCTCTTCGAAGGGGGCGTTGCCCACCAACTCGCCGACGTTCACAAACCCTTCGTTCGGCCAGCGTGCGATGGGCATGGTCTTTCCATCGCAGAACAACTGCAACAAGACCCGGCTGGTGAAGCCGGCCCCGCTGCCGTAGCCTGCGGGCCGGAACTGGCCGAGGTCGGCAATGCCAGCGGCACGGAGATCAGTCTGCATCACATGGGCGCGGGCTTCCTCGGGCAGGCGGGCCAGAATGGCTGGGTCTTGTACGGGAGTGAAGCCGCGGATCGTTTGTCCGCCCGTGAAGATGGGCGTTTCGCCTTCGACGGCGCGGTAGACGATCGGGGCATTGGGGAGGCCTGAATCCTGCTGTTCCAGACGCAGCGTCTCGCGCAGGGCGTATCGCCCGCCGTGGACCCAAACCGTCACGCCGCCGGCGGGCAGATCACCGGCCGACTTCAGGGCGCGGATTGCATCACGGGCGTGTTGCAGGGTGCCCCAGGGTTGCTGCCGGGTGCCGGAGACCTGGTCGGAGCCGTTGGGGGCGACGAAGAACTCGCGCCCCGGCTTGGGCCATGCCGGTGGGGCCGTGCGTCCCTGGGCCGGATCGCGTGCGGGTTTTCCGGCAAGCTTGCGGTCCAACTCCTGTAGCCGCTGCTGGGCCTCCCAGGCATGGTGTTGCGGCACATCGGTGCGCGCGGCCAGGGTCTTCAAGGTGTCCTGCGCGGCCGTCAGGTCCTGTTCGCGCAGAAGGCACTCGGCGATTCGCAGCAGGGCATTGCTCTTGAACCATCCCGGCGTATCGGTTGCATCCACCAGCTTGCCGTACTCCAGACGCGCGGCCTGGTACTCACGCAGTTCGAAGGCCGTATGGGCTAGCTCGAGTTGGATCGCCCAACGCTGCGCGGCCGTGACTTCCGGGTCCTTGAGCAACTGCTGGTACTGTTGCCGGGCGGCCGTTGGCTGCTTGGCCTGACGTGCCTGTCGCGCGAGTTTCATGCGCAAGTCCAGCGTCTGCGCAGAGGTGAGCATGCCGGACTGCAGCAGTTGGCGGCCAGCGGCAGGCGAAATAGCTTCTGGGGGCAGGTGTTCGATCAGCGGCGTCAACTGAGCGAGGGCCGCCGCACGCAGCGTGGCTGGGGCGTCATCGTCGTTGAGGAGCTTGTCGAGGAACCCGGCCGCCTCGGCGGGCGATTTGCACTCGATGTGGGCGTGGGCGGTTCGGAGCATCGCACAGGCGCGGTAGGCCGGCGGCAGGTGCGAATCCTCGGCCAGGCGGCGATAGGCTTCAGCGGCTGCAGTCCAATCGCGTTTCAACCACGAGCCGGCGGCGATGGCAAAGGCCAGGCAGGCTTCGTCTGACAGTCTGGCGGGCGCATGGGCGTGACGCAGAAGTTCGTCCGCGGGCAACGCGCGACCATAGATGGCCAGTTCGTCGATGTCGAATCGCACCGACCCCATGCCGAATCCCGCATAGCCAATGCGGAACCGCTGTCCGGCGACTTGCGTGTAGTCGCCGGTGAAGGCGGCGGCGGACGAAGGTAGACCGTGCACATAGAGCCGCATTTCGACGCCGTCCCAAGTGGCGGCCACGTGGAACCAAGCCGCGTCGGGAACGGGTTCGGAAGGAATGGAGAGGGCATTGGAGGGCTTGGGCCGGCCGAGCGAGAAGGACAAGCTGCGCGCGGGATAGGTCGTCGTCAGGCGCCAACCGTCCCAGTAGCCGCTGCCCACCGAGAGGAACGTGCCATTGGTCGATTCGTTGTTGCCGCGCAGGGAGCCAAATCCATGGGGACGGAGCCACGCCAAGACGCTGAAGGCTTTGTGCGGCACCGCGAAGGGTTCGCTCGAGAGACTGCCGGCGTCCAACCGCACGGCTTTCTTGCCCGGCCAGCGCCCCTGGGTGACTTCTGGAGCGGCGGCATCGGTCTTGCGGGCGGGCGAGTATGTGAGTTTCTCTTGGCCGACGGTGGCGCTGGTCGTGCTCTTGCCGTCGGGGGCCAGATCCTGAAAGTCATAGTAGCGCAGGAGCGTGGGATCGTTGAGCACGGCCTGTCGTTGTTGACGCCAGGCCGCGAGCGATTCGGCCTCGCTACGAGGCGTGGCTGTCGCGATTGACGAGAGCAGAGATAGAACCACGAAGAACAGCAAACATCGGTTGCCACATCGCATGGGAAGGACTCCGATTGAGGACCGAAAGCGAGGATAGTTGAGCGGGTTACTGGAGGAGCCAGGCGACGGCGTCCGCTGCGCGTTGTGAAGCATCCGCGGCGCAAACCACGAATGCCTGGGGTTTTTCGGCCGCATGGTAGGCGGCCTGGGCCAGGGGCAAATCGGTTTCGCCACTGATCCACAGTGGATAGGGGGCTGACAGGGCGATGAGCCCTGGCAGGTCGAGGTACTTGGCGCCGCCGGGCAGGAAGTCGGGAGCGTCGATGGCCGTCAGGGCGGCGAAGCGGAAGCCGGCTGTATCGGCTGCGGCCCGATCGATGGCTGCACCGGCCTGAGCGCGCGCGGCCACGACCCAGTGGCCCGCTCCCTCCAGTCCAAGGAGGTTGACTCTCTCGGCCTTCAGTTCGTGCCGGGCGAAGCCGACCGCGGTGAGGATGTCGTGTACGCGTTGGACGAACAGCGGGTAGTTGTAGCCGTAGGTGTATCCGGCGTAAGTGGCCCAGGCCTTCTGGCCGCTGGCGTTCAGTCGGTTCGCCTGCACCGGCGCGCCGTCGGCGGTGAACTCACCCTGTCCAAACAGGTCCAGCCCCAGGACGGCCGAACCACTGTTGAGCAGTTGGGACACGGCCGCAGAGCAACGGTCGCTGGCCGGTTCGTAGAGCGATTGCTTGCCGTGACGGCTGATCCAGATCACGACCTGTTTGTTCCAGTTGGGCGGCGTGAGCAGCAGGGCCGGCACTTCCTCTTTGCACGAGGCATACTGGAGCAAGAGACGCTGGATGCGAGTCTGGCCCGGAGGGGCTTCTGAAGTTGTAGCGGACGGCATGGCGCGAACCTCGCCTGCCGCCGGCACGGGGCGTCCCAGCAGGATGTCTACGGCCCCACCGACGACGTCGCGATAGCGGTTGAACGACTGCCGGTCGCAGGGCGTAAGGGCCTGCATCTGTTGGTCGTTGTCCTGGGTGATCCAGCGCAGCAGGGACCGCTCGTAGTCGTCACCGCTGGGCGGCTTGGGGTGCTGGGCGTCCCAAACGGTCAGTTCTTCGACGGAAAGCGGTTGGAAATCCGTCTCCACGATAGGCTCTTCCTGTCCCAACTTGAGATGGGTGTTCAGCCACGAGTACATCACGGCCCGGCTGACATAGTTGTAGTTGTGCGGGAAGTGCACCAGCGGTTTGGCCATGACCAGCTTTTCCACGCCCAGCAGCTTGTAGAGGGCCTTGAGTTCGGGCAGGCCCTTGGTTTCGATTTCCTTGGTCCAGTCGTTGGCGGCGGTCATCCCGAGGGGCCGAGGAGCGAAGAGGGCCGCAATCTCGATGTTGCCTGTTCCCACGCGCAGGTAGCAGCAATTCTCGCAGGTGCAGCCGCCCTGCATGGCGGTCGAGACCATCACGGCTGGAAAGGCCACGGCGGGGCGCGAATCGACGGCCCCCAGGATGAAGGTCTGGGTGCCGCCGCCGCTAGCTCCGGTGACGCCGATTCGGCGAGGATCCACGTCGGGCAGTTGGCTGAACCAGTCCAACGCGCGAATCGAGTTGTACGTTTGCAGGCCCATCTGGTGCTGCAAGCGGGCCTCGGCCTGGGGGCTGAAGTAGCCCCAGTTCTGCGGCGTGTTCATTGCTTCGCGCATGCCCGGCCGATGCTGCAGTTGCAAGCTGTCGGCATAGCCCACCATGTCGTAGTGGAACACGACACAACCCATACGGGCCAACTGCACGCAGCGGGCCTGAAGGGGAAAGCGGCCGGAGAACTCGAATCGCTCGGCGCCTTCCACGAGTTGCTTGCGAATTTGCTTTGGGCCAGCGTCGTAGAAGCGGCCGTCCTTCCAGTGTCCGTGCGGGCAGAGCACGCCGGGCAGTCGTCCGCTGCGGCCCGTGGGCCGGTAGAGACTCCCGGTGACGAAATGGCCGGGAAAACTTTGCAAGTAGACCTTCTCCACCGAGTAGCCCTCGCGATCGACTCGGCCATGGATGACCGCATCGGCCGGGGTGGCGGTGGGCATGGGCCATAGGCCGGTGGCCACCAGCAGTTGCCGGCGGAGGCGATCCGCGCGCAGTTGCCACTGGGTTTTGTCGGTGGGGGGAGTGAAGGGGAAGTAGCCGTTGAGGTTCACCAGCGGTTGCCGTCGCTGGTCCTTGGGCAATTGTCCTTCGGGCAGGACTCGGGGTGGTCCGGCGAGCGTGGTCCCGACGCTGCAGACACACGTGCCCAGAAGGAGAGCCAGAGCAGGAATCACGCGGAACATGGGGCCACACATGGTCGGTTTCCTGTGGTTGGGGGCTACTCGCCTGAGACGCAATAGCCATGAAGCCGTTATACGGGTTGGAGGCCCGGCTGCCAAGCTTTTTGCCTCGCCCACAGTGGTCGGTGGCGGTATGGCACGGTAGAATCGGGCAGTGAATCGCTTGTCCAGCTAATGCAGGAGGCTGCGACCATGAATCAGGGTCGTCGCGTGGTCTATACCGCCAAGACTCTGCCCGAGGCTCAAGAGGTCAGCCAGATTCTGGAAGAGGCCGGCATTCGGGCGGTGGTGCTCAACGATTCGGCCAGCGATATCACGTTTGGCCTGCCCAAGCCGGTGCAGGTCTTGGTGGATGGCGATGCGGTGGAGGCGGCGCGCCTGGTCCTGCAAGAGATGGACCGCGAGGCGGATACGTGCGCGACTGCCTCCGGACGGGCAGCCGAAGCCTGGCCGCTTTGTCCGGCGTGCGGCGCGCCGCGTGCGGCATGTTGCCAGTATTGCGGTACGGTGGCCACCTCGGCTGCGAGCGAGGATGCGGAAGCGTCCGTCGACGAATCCGGGGCACCGCTGTTTGTATGTCCAACCTGCGACGAGCCGCAGGCACCGCATTACGCGGCGCAGTGCCAAGCCTGTGGGCATCGGTTCAGTGCAGAGGTCGTAGAGGAACCGCCCGAGCCGATGAACGGTCGAGTCGTGCTGGCGAGCATGGGAATCGTGGCCCTGATGGTGGCGATTCTGGCCTACTTGATCGTACTCTTCCAGAGTTGAGTTGACTACTTGACGATGGCCTTGCCGATGTTGGGGCGGATGTGGGGTCCATTGTCGGGCGGTAAAGACTGGTACCAGGCGAGCAACGCCGAAGTGAGACGCCCCACGACTTCCGGATGACGATTCGCGAGATTCGTGGTTTCGGACGGATCGCGATTCAGGTCGTAGAGTTGCGGTTGCGTACCGTCGAATTCACAGAGCAGCTTCCAGGGGCCGTCGAGGACGGCGAGATCAGGCAAGTCTTCGCCGCGTTCGCCGGGGCGGTCGGGCGGGCGGCGAAAATACAGCGGCGCGCGCCGCGAAGCGGTGGTCTTACCCAGAAGAACCGCCGAGAGATCTTCTCCATCGAATTGGACATCGACTGGCGGTTGGACGCCGCCAATCGTCAGCAAGGACGGCACCAGGTCGACGGCTGCGAAAAGGCTGGAGTCCACGCGTTGGCCAGCCTTTTCCGGAGGAAGCAGGCCGGGGCCCCAGACCACCAGCGGCGAGCGAATTCCGCCCTCGTAGAGCATGGTCTTGGCGCCGCGAAAGCGGCCGGCCGTGCCCGCGCCTGGCTCGGGACCGTTGTCGGAGCAGACCAGCACGAGGGTGTTCTGGCGAAGTGACGTCTTCTGACGCAGATAGTCAAACAAGGGAGCGAGTTGTTCGTCCATGCAGTCGAGGACGCCGAGGTAGAGGTCGCGTTTGTCGCCCTTGCCGCGGCGGTCGGGCGGAGGGTAGTAGGGGGAATGCACGTCATCGGGCCAAAGGTTGACGTAAAAAGGCTTCCCCTGCGATTCGGCCGAGCGGATGAACTCGAGGGCTGCATTGACAAAGGAGGTCGTCACCTGGCTGCGGTCCTCCCAGGTGACCGGGCCGCGCCCCAGCTTGTCGGAACCGAGCGCATGCGGGCGCGGGGGCTTGCCGTTAGGGGCGTGGCACAGCGGCAGGACGCGCGGTCCCAGCCCCTCAAAGTTGGTGAGGGAAACGTCGAATCCGTACTCGGTGATCAGCGGCGCTTCGCCCACATCGCGCTGGCCGCCGAGGTGCCATTTGCCGAAATGGCCCGTGGCATAGCCGGCCTGTTTGAGCAATCGTGCGAGCATGGGCGCGGAGGGATCGAGCCAATGCGCTATGCCGCGCCGCTCGTTCTCGGCGCGGTCGGACAAGTAAGAGCCGATTCGCCATCGCTGCGGGTACTGGCCGGTGGAGATGGCGGCACGCGATGGGGAGCAGATGGGGGCGTTGACATAGAACCGAGTGAAGCGGAGCCCTTCGGCAGCGAGGCGGTCGATGTTTTCGGTGGAAACCGCGGTGTTGCCGAAGCAGGAGAAGTCCCCCCAACCCATGTCATCGATGAAGACCAGGACGATGTTGGGGTGGGCCGATGTACCTTCCGCGGCCACGGTTGGCAAGAGGGCCAGGAGGATCGTCAGGGCAGACATGGGGGACTCCCGTGAAAAGACCGGATCCTATTGATGTTCAGAAAAGGAATGCAGCGCTGTACAGGCGTTTCTCCCTTGAAACC
>CALARR010000445.1 GCA_937889015.1 uncultured Planctomycetales bacterium
GACGCTGCCTTGACCCGCGAATAACCCCCTTCGATATCTGGGAGAATCTCATGCACAGCATTCAAGATGCGTCTCTAACCCGTCGCCGGCTCCTGCAGGGCGCTGCCGGTACGCTGGCCGCGGTGGCCGGGGGATCGTTTGTGGGCCGCGCCGCCCAATCCCCTGCTCCGTCTGCCGGTCCGGTCGTGACCAAGGGTCGCATCAAGCAGTCGGTGTGCCAGTGGTGCTACAACCCCATGCCCCTGGAAACGCTGGCCCAGAATGCGGCCGCAATGGGGCTGCGCTCGATCGAGCTGGTCGAGCCCGAGGGATGGCCGATCCTCAAGAAGTATGGCCTGGTCTGCGCCCTGGCCAACAGCCACGGATTTGCGCACGGCTTTGCGCACAAAGAAGAGCACGCGATGTGCATCGACAACCTGAAGAAACAGATCGACCTCTGCGCCGAAGCCAAGTTCCCCACGGTGATCACCTTCTCCGGCTACCGCAAAGGGCTGGCCGACGAGGTGGGGCTGGAAAACGCCGTGCAAGGGCTCAAGCAGGTCATCGGCTATGCGGAGAAGAAGGGCATCAACCTCTGTCTGGAAGTGCTCAACAGCCGGGTCGAGGTGGAGATGAAGGGGCACCCCGACTACATGTGCGACCATGTGGAATGGGCCGCGGAGGTCTGCCGCCGCATCGCCTCGCCGCGCATGACCTTCCTGTTCGACGTCTATCACGTGCAGGTCATGCAGGGCGACATCATCGCGAGGATCAAGAAGTACCACCAGTACATCGGCCATTACCACACGGCCGGCGTGCCGGGGCGCAACGAGATCGACGACAGCCAGGAGATCAACTATCCGGCCGTGATGAAGGTCATCGCGGAGACGGGCTATCAGGGCTACGTGGGCCAGGAGTTCATCCCCACGCGCGACCCCATGCAGTCGCTCCGCGCCGCCGTGAAGCTGTGCGACGTTTGAGAAGCCAAGAACCCAAGAAAAAGGCCCCGCCCGGAGAGTCCGGGCGGGGCAGCCTTGGAGAATGCCCGGGGCGAAGTGGTGGAATGCCTCCGCCTGGAGGAATGCGATGAAGCCGGGCCTGGCCGCAGCCGGAAGGCAGCGACCGTGGGATGCTAACCGGTAGACTGAAATGCAAGCTGCGTGCCGCACATCTCCGGCCCGTGGATGCCAGGGGCAACAATCGCCTCTGCAACGACTTACGGCCAAGGCACCCCGACCGTCCCCCGACGCGTGTTGCCAAAAGACAACGCGCACGCAGCACGCGGTTGACCGCGCACAACGGCGATCAGGACGTGGCAGGGCGGTTCTCGCTGGCCCGGATTATCCACGGCCCCCTGAAGCGCAGGCGAAGTCGCAGCGGCAAGTTGCCTTCGCTTGCGATTCATGCCCTTGCCTTCGCTTGCGCTTCAGGCTTCAGTCGTAGCTGCAGGCACCAGGGACCGTGAACAATCCGCCTCAGCCGCTCTCGGGCAGGAAGGTGGGGATCGTGACCCCGCGGAAGGTCTGGAACTGACCGCGCACCTGGCAGAAGTGCAGCTCGCAGTTCTTCGCCCCCAGCGCGTACATCTCCTGGACCATCCGGTCGCACTCCACCGGCACCAGAACCAGCGCGCCGGTGCCCCGATAGCGATCCAGGGAGTCGCGCACCAGCGCAATGGCCTGCTCCTGGCTGCGCGCCGCGCCCGGCCCCAGCATGTTCAGGGCCGGATGCTTGCACGAGAACATGAAACCGTCGATGCCGTGCGGCCCTTCGCAGACGCGCGCGCCCCACATCCCCTCGCGGTTCTCGATGAAGTAGCGGTAGTCCTTCTCGCGGCAGATGCCGGAGATCTCCATCTCCAGCGTGGCCAGGGCGGGAAGATCGGCGAACGTTGCCGGTCGGATGCGGTCGCGCTGCGCGTTGGTGTCCGGCAAGCCAGCCTCCGGCACCTGCAGATACAGGTCCTGATAGGCCTGCCGCGGCACGAATCCGGCGCGCGTGTACAAGGAGAACGAGTCCAGGTTCAGGGCGCTCTGCACCAGCCGGACCGCAGGTATCTGGTGCTTCTCGGCGTAGTCGATGATGTGCTGCAACAGCGCGCGCGCCACGCCCCGGCCAAAGTGGTTCGGATGGACGTTCATGATTCCCAGCGAGACGTGGCGCTCGCGCGGGTGGAAGAAGCACGAACCCATCACACGCTCGGTCCGCGGATGAACGGCCACGATCCCAAAGCCGGGATCCAAGGCCTGATAGACGTCGAAGAAGACCTCGGTGGCTTCGGGACCGGCGGGGAAGACCGGGGGCCGACCGTGCGCCTGGTACCAGGAATTCGTCGACAGGCAGATCAACTCGGCGATTTCGGCCCGGTCGGCGGGCTCCATTGGCCGCAGAGACAAGGTTTGCACGACTTCTCCTCCAGAATCAAGGCGGCTGGGACGGAGGCAGGGAGATGGGGAACATGATAGCACGCGTCCCGGTGCGACGGAACAGGGCCCGGCCGGGCGGAATAAGCGAAGAGTCTCGCCGGATTCGCCGCATCTTCGAGCCGGTCCCAGAACCACCTCGGCAGTCGGTTCCGCTGGCCGCCCGACGTGGCTGGGATGGTTCTGGGATTGACGCTTAGCGGCAGATGCCAATGCCGGCGGAGAATCCCACCAGCCCGAAGTCGCCGGAACCGATGCCCAGCATCTCCAATTCGCCCGATCCCACTTCAGCGGTCGTGGTCCAAAGCTGGCCTTCGAACAGTCCTTGTACGAAGAACTTGCCGCCGCCCGACAGGGCATACGACCAGTCGATGCCCATCTGCACCTCAAAGACCCCCAGCGTGGCGTCCAGCCTGCCGGAGAACTGATCGGCGTTGAGCAGGTCTGCGCTCCGCGTGAATCGTTCATCGCCAAACAACAGGCTGCCCCGAGCGTTGCCGATAAGCGAGATCGGCGTGTCGCCCAGAGGACGACGGAAGTCGGCCGCCACGGTCGGACCGATGCCGGTGAGGTGGTCATAGACCGACACCCCCACGGCCGGCTGGCCTTGCTCCCGGTACGTCATCCACACATCGTGATCGATCTGGCTGTACCGCAGGCCGGCCCCAAAGTTGGCCAGCCAATTGCCCATCTGCACCTGCTGCGTAACCTCCAGGTCGGTGGCCTCGATCCGCAACCGGCCGGCCATCGAGAATTCATCACCCGTGGGTAGCCCATAGTCGTCGTCGAAGCGTGCCGTCTCGGCGTCTAGGCCGTGATCGAATCGCCAATGGCGCGCGCGGACTCCAAGCCCCGATGCGGTGACATATCCTAACCAGCAACGCGGAACCATCTCGTAATCGTTGCTGCCGAAACGGCCGTGAAAGCCATCGATATTCAGCGACTCATAGTCGCCCAGTTGCGGCTTCAAGAAGACGAGTTCCGCGCCCCCCACCAGGCCCGAACTGCACGCAAACGAAACCCCATTGGACATGCATGAACTGCACGGCGGAGCCGTGTACATAGGGGCTGAAATGGGTGGCTGACTCTCCAGGATCGGCGAGGCAACCGGCTGGGTGAAAGATGTCTGGGCAAATGGTGAAGGGGACGGCGTGGGGAACGTGGGCTGCGGCATGCCTGCGAGCCCTGGAGCTGACTGCGGTGCCTGGGCCACGGGGTACGATGCGTAGGGACTGTAGGGCCCGACCGGTGCCGTGGCCTGCACGGAGATGGTCTCGGACGCCCCGGGCAGCGCGGGCGATGCCTGGTTGAAACCGCTTTGACCGTAGCTGCTCTGGCCGTAGTTCAGACCACTGGAGTAGGCCGGCCCCGAACCCGTCGAGTTCCACAGCGACGGCATCGTTTGGCTACTGGCCACACTGGCGGCAAGCATCAGGCCGACGGCAACGGTGGATGGCAGGTACGGATATCTCATAGGAGCCCTCGTCGAATATAGCTACCGATTTCGCCGGAAAATCGGCCCTTAACGCTTTTCGGCAGTATTCCGGCCAGACAAGACTTGCGGCCAGGGGGCGCGATTCAATCGTTACAACCGGAACAGATGTCGGGCGCAAGGTGGCTTGGGCCCAAGGGGTGCGGCAATGGATATCTGAAAAACTCGCCGCAGGGGCTCTATCTTAACAGCCCAGAATTATGAGGCGGGAGAAGGTCGCACGCCGGCGATGGGCTCAGACCTGCTGGGCCGGCACGATCTGGATGACCTCGCTCTGACCGCCCTGATCCAGTCGCGCCTTGGCATTGCCCGCTTCGAAATAGCGCGTGTGGGCCAGAATCAGTTCACCGGCAAGCCGCACAGCCGCATCGACGGGAGGGCCCACGATCAAGGCGGTGGGGCCTTGGAAGTTCTCAGGTTCCAGAAGCCGCGAGGGCGACGCATCGGGCCGCGCGGCGAACTGCTGCAGAATGGCGTTTTCCCGGGCATTACGGCCGAGGACGACCTTGTTGGTGGCTGTGGCGCTCTTTGTCTCCGCCGACCCGTGAGAAGGCGGGAGGTAAACGTGTCGACCGTAGTTCAGCAAGTCGAAGTCCCAGCGTCTCGCCTGAGGCTGCCAGCGAAGAAGATCACGAACCTTACAGGCAAAAGTCGGTTGCGTCAGGGCGCAACCCACCGAAGGCGTGGGCGGTTCCGGCAGACCCAGGCGTGCTGCGAGCTCCAGCAACTTTCGCCGGCCACTGCCGGCAAAGCCATATAGCCGGTCGCGCTGGATCATTCCCTGCTGTTCGGCCAGGGTTGGTGGCAGCAGTCGGGCTGAAAGAGGCCGCAGTAGTCGACCTTCCAGGCCCGAATGCCGTTGAACCACGTCCAGATCGCGCCGTTTCTGGCTCATGGGGCGTTGCCCCAGAACTTCGCCCGTGATGACCAGGTCGGCCTGCAACTGTTCCATCCGTCGTCGCGCCAGTCGGGCCATGTAGATCCGACAATCCACGCAGGGATTTATGCCGCGCCCGTAGCCGAACATCGGGTGACGGATGAGATCCAGGTAGTCGTCGTCCACGGTGACCACGGTCAGGCGGATTCCCATGAGTGCCGCCATCTGGGCCGCGTCGACCTGGCAGCAACGGAAGAGCGTGCGAACGTGCAGGCCTTCGACTTGAAAGCCCTCACGCTGCAGAATGCGGACCGCCAGCATGCTGTCCAGCCCGCCGGAGAACAAAGCCACCGCACTTGGCATACAGAAGCGTCAGTCCGAGGGAAACGGCGGGATCTCGCCTTCCAGTTCCGAGAGGGCATTGCGCGCCGCTCGTTGCTCGGCTTCCTTCTTATTGCGACCCCAGGCGGGCTGATAGCGGCTGGCGCCGACCTGGGCCGCGATCTTGAAACACTTGCTGTGATCGGGGCCTTTTTCGTCGAGCAGTTGGTAGACGGGAGTGACTCCGTGTTGCCGCTGCGCGAATTGCTGCAACAACGACTTGTAGTTTCCGCCCAGTTCACCACCGACGGCCGCCTCGATCTCCGGATCCAAGTGCCGTTCCACGAAAGCGCGCGCTGCCTCGTTGCCGCCGTCCAGGTAGATCGCCGCCACCAGCGACTCGAACACGTCGGCCAGCACCGAGGAAGGAACGGTGGGGCTCGTGGTCATGCCTTTGCCGAGAATCAGGAAATCCTGCATTTGCAGGCCTTCGCTGATCCGGGCACAGGTCTGGCGACTGACGACGATCGATTTGATTCGCGTCAGCTCCCCCTCCAGGTAGGCTGGGTAGCGATGGAAAAGGGACTCGCAGACAATGGCCCCCAGGATGGAGTCTCCGAGGAATTCCAGCCGCTCGTTGGATGCCAGGCGGTGGTCGGCGCCAGAGGCGTGGGTCAGCGCCGATTTGAGCAGACTCTTGTCATGAAACGCGTAGCCTACCCGCGCTTGGCATGCCTCTAAGAGGTGAGCCAGGTCCGAGTCGGATTCATGCTGGGTATCCTGGGCCATAAGGCCAAACCTTCCCCCAAACCGTCTACCGCCAGCAGCCAAGCGTTTGTGCGTAAGTTTAATGAGCGTGAAGTCTTTTGTCAAACACGGGGCTCTTCTTTTGGGGCCCCGACGACCGGTCGGAACCGTATCCTGCGCGCTGGCGTCTGACGTCTTGCAGGAATCGGCCCAATGCGGCAACCATTGAGCATCTGCACGTGGCCTGCATGCCGAGCAACGCGTTGTCGGCCGGCAGCCTTCACGACGGATTTGCCGCCTTGAGATCCAACCGCGGGGAAGTTCATTAACCTGGGGGGGTGATCGTCGGGGCCGGGCTCAGGCGGTATGATTCCTGCGCTAAGAGGTGCTGTCGACAACCTGTTATGCGTCTGAAGCGTATTGTCGGTAGGCTGACCACCAAGGATAGGGTGCTTTCCTGGGACGAACCGCGTTGGCCCACCCCGGCACGCGTCGGATCGCAAAGAACTGTGGAGGATCGTTGCATGAGTCGCGTTCGAACCGTTGTTCGCCCCGGTGTTCTCCTGGCCGTGGGGCTCCTGACAGCCTTGGGCCTTTACTGCGTTGCCTGCCCGACGACCCATGCCGAAGAGCCCACGGCCGTGGCTCGGGCCCAGGAGCTGTCTCGGGCCTTTCGGGCTGCCGCGCAGAAGGTTGTGCCCACGGTGGTCATGGTCAAAACCAGTACCAAGCCTCGCGTCGAACGTCCTGGACGCGATTCTCGGGGCCGAAATCCGTTCCGCGGCACCCCCCTTGAGGATTTCTTCGACGACGGCACTCCTTTTCACGGTCGGCAAATGCCTCGGCAGCAAGGTGTGGGCTCCGGCGTGATCATAGACTCCTCAGGCCTGATCCTCACCAACAACCATGTGATTGACGACGCCGACGAAGTCGTCGTGGAGCTGGCCGATGGTCGTCAGTTCAAGGCCACCGATATCAAAACCGACGAGCAGACCGATCTGGCCGTCCTGCGAATCAAGGCCGAGGAGAAACTGCCTGCCGCCAAACTCGGCGATTCGTCCAAGGTGGAGATCGGCGATTGGGTCCTGGCTGTGGGAAATCCCTTTGAGTTGGAGCACACGGTCAGCGCCGGGATCATCAGCGGCATGAAACGCCTGCTGCCCTCCGGCAAACGCGCTGACTACATCCAGACCGACGCGGCCATCAATCCCGGCAACTCGGGCGGCCCCTTGGTGAATCTCGATGGCGAGGTTATCGGCATCAATACGGCCATCGCCTCCAGCAGTGGTGGCTACCAGGGCGTCGGGTTCGCAATTCCCGTGAATCTGGCGAAATGGGTCACCACGCAATTGGTGGAGAAGGGCAGCGTCGAGCGCGCCTATCTGGGCGTGAGCATCGTCTCGGTGACAACCGACGTGGCTGAGAAGCTGGGCGTCAAACGCAACAAGGGCGTTCTGGTGACCGAAGTCTTTCCGGATACCCCGGCGGCCGAGGCGGGCATCCAGGAAGGGGACGTGGTTACGCACTTCGCTGATCAGTCCGTCAACTCGCCCCATGAGTTGCAGGAGCGAGTCGAACGCGCCCCATTTGGGTCCAAGCAACAGGTTCGTGTGCTCCGCGACGGGAAGACCATGACCGTGGCGGTGGAGGTCAAGGCGATGCCGGAGAAGTTTGGCTCGACGACCATTCGGCGTGGACCGGGCGGGACGGGCGGCTCCATCTACTCCAATCGCGAACTAGGCGTGGAACTGGCCGATCTGACCCCGAAAGCTGCCCAGCAACTCGGATTTGCCGAGCAGGGGGGCGTCGTGATCACGGCGGTTGATCCGGACGGTCTGGCGGCGACCGCCGGACTGCGCGAGGGGGCGCTGGTCTTGCGCGTGGGCCGGACCAATGTCAAGAGCGTTGCCGAGTTTGTCGAGGCCATGAAGAAGGAATCGCTCAAGGACGGCGTCATGCTGCTGGTCCGGACCAATGGCGGCAACCGCTTCGTCGTCCTGCGCAAAGAATAAAAACCCGTCCCAGTACCGCCCCCGCCAGGTCGGGCGGGCCAGCGGGACTGAGCCGCCGACAGGCTCGGGAACCGGTTGCAACAAGCGGACGGCATCCTCTCCTCGACCGATCGCGGCATCGTGTCCAACGCGACGCCGCGATCGGCGTTTCTTGACGCGATGATCGCCGCGGGGCGCGCCCGCCTGCCGCTCCCAGCCCTCCCGTTGCCTGCTCCAGATGGCAAAGCATCTTACATTATTTACGCTTCCTTGCATTGACGGACGGGGCCGCGGCGCCCGACAATCAAGATCGCGGTTGGGCATGATGCCGCACGACCAGCCATCCTCTTACCGGGCAGCCAAACATGGGAAGCTCTCGACCAATTACTCTGGTGAGCGGTCAGTGGACGGATCTGCCTTTGGAGCAGTTGGCACCCAAGGTGGCCGGCTGGGGCTACGATGGCTTGGAACTGGTCTGCCGCAGCGGCTATATCGACGTGGAGCAGGCCGCCAACAACCCGGACTACTGCCGCCGACGTCTGGACTTGTTAGCCCAGCACGGCTTGAGATGTTTCGCGTTGAGCAACCATGCGGCCGGGCACCTGGTCTGCGATCCCAACGACGACAGCCGCACCGACGTGCTGGCTCCGCCGGCCTGCGCAGGCGATGCGGAGCAGAAACGCCAGTGGGCCATTGCGGCCATGAAGAATACGGCCCGCGCCGCGCGCAACTTGGGCGTGTCGGTGGTTACCGGTTTCACCGGTTCGCCGATCTGGCATCTGCTCTACCGCTTCCCGCCGGTGCCCGAGCCTTGGATTGAGGCCGGCTACGAGCGGTTCGCCGAACTGTGGCATCCGATTCTCGATGTGTTCGACGAATGCGGCGTGCGGTTTGCCCTGGAAGTTCATCCAGCGGAGATCGCCTTCGACGGAATCACGGCGCGGCGCGCCCTGGAGGCTGTGGCACGCCGGCCGGCCTTCGGCATCAACTTCGACCCCAGCCACTTGCTCTGGCAGGGCGTCGACCCGGTGCGGTTCTTGCAGGCCTTCCCCGATCGCATCTACCACGTGCACATCAAGGACGTGGCCGTGCGGCCCAACGGGCTGGGGGGTATCCTCGGTTCGCACTTGCGATTCGGCGATCCGCAGCGGAGTTGGGACTTCCGCTCGCCAGGCCACGGCGACGTGCCCTTTGAAGCCATCTTGCGCACCCTCAACGACATCGGCTACCAGGGGCCGCTTTCCGTGGAATGGGAAGATTCGGGCATGCAACGCGAACACGGGGCGCAAGAGGCCCTGGCCTTCGTACGCCGCCTCGATTTCCCCTCCTCGGGCCGAGCCTTCGATGCGGCTTTCGAGAAGAAATGAAGAAAGCTGTCAGCGATGAGCTTTCAGCTTTCAGTATGGCACAAACCGCTTTCCGCTTTTTCATCACACCGAGGTCTCAGCCATGAGTCGCCACACGCATATTCTGGGTTCGGGTCAGCTTGGTCGGCGGTCCTTCCTCAAGGCGGGCTGCGCCGCGGCGGCTGCCACCGGCACGCTTGCCGTCGCACGGGGCGCCCATGCAGCGGGCAGCGACGTGCTCAAGGTGGCCCTCATTGGTTGCGGCGGACGGGGAACCGGCGCCGCGGTCCAGGCCCTCAGTACGCAGGGGCCTGTCAAATTGTGGGCCATGGCCGACCTCTTCGCCGACAAACTCGAGACGAGCCTGGCCTCGATCACCAAGGGACAGGCGAAGAGCTATGACCGTCAAGCCAGCGGGGATATGAGCGATCGCGTGGACGTGCCGCCCGAACGGCGTTTCGTGGGCTTCGACGCCTACAAGCAGGCGATTGACTCGGGCATCGATGTGGCGATCCTCACCACGGCGCCGCACTTCCGTCCGATCCATTTCGACTACGCCATCCAGAAGGGCAAGCACGCCTTCATGGAGAAACCTGTGGCCGTCGACGCCGCCGGAGTGCGCCAGGTACTGGCTGCCGCCAAGATGGCCAAGGAGAAGAACCTCAAGGTGGGCGTCGGCCTGCAACGTCACCACGATCCGCTGTATGAAGAGATCGTGAAGCGGATCCAGGATGGCGCGCTGGGCAAGCTGATTCACCTCAAGGCCTACTGGTGTGGCGGCGGCTATCGCATCCGGGCGAATCGCGAGGCAGGCATGAGCGAAATGACCTACCAGCTTCGCAATCCCTACTACTACACCTGGATCAGCGGCGACCAGATCTGCGAGCAGCACGTCCACAACCTCGACGTCTGCAACTGGATCAAGGGCGCGCCTCCCGTTGCCGCGCGCGGCATGGGTGGGCGCCAGGTGCGCGTGGGACCGCAGTTCGGCGATCTGTTCGACCACCACTTCGTCGAATTCACCTATGCTGACGGCACGCAGATGTTCAGTCAGTGCCACCACCTGCCCTCGTGCTGGAGCAGCGTGGCCGAGTACGCCGTGGGCACCAAGGCGGCGGCCACGGTCAACAAGGGGCTGATTGAGGGTGAGGGCGCGTGGCGCTACGAAGGGGCTAAGGTGAACCCCTACCAGATCGAGCACGACCGTTTGTTCGATGCCATTCGCAACAACAAGCCGCACAACGAGGCGGAATACGGCGCGACGAGCAGCATGACCGGAGTGCTGGGACGCATGGCGATCCACGCCGGCAAGGAACTCAAGTGGGACGACGCGATCCAGTCGAAAGTGGCCCTGGTTCCGGACCGCTATGCCTTCGACGGGACTCCGCCGGTCTTGCCGGAAAAGGACGGCCTGTACCCGTGCGCCATCCCCGGCGCGAGCAAGGTGCTGTAACCAAAGGCAATCGAGTGTGGCAGTACGGCCCACAATTCCTCCCCTCTCCCGCACGCGGGAGAGGGGTAGGGGGTGAGGGTGTATTGCCAGCCCAACGCGGCCCAGTGATGCAGTGGGATTCCGGAACTCTTTCATGACACACAAGAACGGCCAGAATCGAATGCGCTCTTTCGGTAGACCGAGCTTCCTGGCCGCCTGGTTTCTCTGTGGCGCAACGCTGTGGGCGGCCGACGCCGATCCGCGCGGCGGCCATGAGTCGATCCCCGAGTGGGTGCACGACGCGCTGGTGATCGCCAATCCGGCGGCAGCCGTAGGCGGCGCTCAGGCGGGCATCTACGCGCCGTCCGAGAATGGCATCCTGCCCTGGCGCCAGGCCCTGATTCGCTGGCTGACCAGCCGGCACGTCATGGGCAACGCGGCAGTCCTGGTACGCCAGGAAGGAGCGGAGGGGGGCGCGGGGCTGACGGCCGTTATTGACCCCCGCGCCGAATACGTATTCGAGGTCTCGGCCTTTGTTTCGCAAGGCGGGTTCTTCGGCGATCGGCAGGACAAGGACCTGCGATTGATGGCTACCGTGCTAGACCTGGACGACCGGGTCCTGGCGGAGTCGCCGATCGAGTCGGTGGCAGGCAAGTGGTCGTCGGCGCGAGTGCCGTTCCAGAGCGGGTCGTTGGGCGAGGTCCGTTGCGTAGTGCGCGCGGTCGCGCCGGGCCGGCTGCCCTGCTTCTACTATGCCGAAGGCTACCGGCTGACGCGCACCGACCAATTCTGGTGGAGTCCGCAGAATCTGTTCGACGCCTCGCGCACCGCTGTCCGGCTGAAAGACCAGCGCGAGAGGCTCCTGCGTACGATGGACCCCGACATCGTGGGCGGCCACAACGGCGTGTATCTGAACTGGGACGGCTACTTCACACGCCGCGGTATCGGCGTGGGCGGTGGGCAGTGGGAGCAGGAGTACAACCACCTGTCCAGCGACGATCCGTTGGTCGAGCAGTTCCGCGACAACGGCATGGCCTGGAACGTCGACGGCCCCGTGCCCGAGAAGGTCGGCCTGTGGCCCGGCTACAACATGTGCCATATCGCGCCGTTGTGGCACGCGCATCAGCGCGACCGCATGGTGCGTATCTCGCCCGACGTACAGGTCATCTCTCAGGACAACATCTGCGCCCCATCGTTCGAGCAATACGGCAAGGGCTGCTTCTGCCGCTGGTGCCGGAAGGCATTTCGCGAATGGCTGCAGAAGCATTGGAACGCCGGGCAATTCCAGGCGGCGCGCATCGGCGATCCAGCCACGTTCGACATCGCGCAATACGTGATGGGGGTCCAAGAGTCGCGGATCGCGAAGGGACGCGATGCCGTGCTCGCCGACCCGGTGTTGCGTGCCTTCATCCAGTTCCACTACAGCACGCAACTTGACCTGTGGCGCGACAACGTATTGACCGCCAAGAAGAAGGCGGGCCATTCGATCGTCGTTTGCGGCAACCAGTGGGGGGCTGGCGGACAGCGACCTTTCTGTGTGGCTTTGTCGAGCATCAGCGACGCAGCCGTCGTCGAAACGGGCGGCGCACCACTCACACCCCGCAATCGGGCCTGGGATGCCCTGGCCACCAAGTTGCCCATGGCTGCGGGGGAGTACCGCCGGCCCGTGTGGCTCTACATGACGTCGCTGTTCCATGCCCCCGAGGCCAGCCAGAGTCGCCTGCGACTGAACACGGCCCAGGCCTGGGCCGACGGAGGCGTGCCCAATCCCTGGGCCACGGCCGCGGGGGCCAGCGGATGGTTCTACGACGGCGAGGCGGCCATGGGCCGCTTCATCCAGCAGCATCGGGCCTTGTTCTCACGCCGCCAGCGCGTGGCCAATGTGGGCCTGGTCTACTCGTTGCCGACGCTGGCCTGGCGGCAGTTTCGGGCCTTCAACCTCGCTCCCAACACCCAACGCATGTGGTTTGCCACCTGGGCGCAGTTGTTGGAAGAGGCTCACGTCTCCTATGAAGCCAATTGCTGGTCACATCCGTTGTTGGGCGACGATCGCATCGCCTTGGAGCGGCTGAATCGCTATCAGGTGCTGATCCTGCCCGGCGTGGATTGCTTCTCTGACGCCCAGCGCGACGCAGTGCGCGCGTTTCAGGCTCAGGGCGGACGCGTCCTCAGCGTCTCCTGCCCGACGTACTACGATGCCGACGGTGTGTCGCGTGCGACCGGCGAGCGCCTGGCGGCCCCGGGCGAGAATCTGACCGAAGTTGACCCCGCTCTGCTTACGGCCTGTGCCGTGGCCGGAGAGAAACCCACGGCCGAACGGCTCGCCGCGGCCCAGGCGGCGGCTCCGCAGTTGCAGACCGCTTTGACACGAGTCTTGGCCAAGGACCAGATGCTTCAGACCGACGCCCCGAGCACGGTTTGGGCCAACTTGTGGTTGGACGACACACGTCGCGTGCTGGCCCTGCACTTGGTCAATGGCGATGTGGATATGCAAGCGAACGGTTTTCGGGCCGTGGAGGGCAGCCGCTGGCGCGTGCGGTTGCCGGCTGGATTGAGGGTTACGCAAGCGGTGGCCATCAGTCCGGACGACGCAAAACCGGGCCAAGAGAAATCGCTGCCGGTCGAGGTGACCGACGGCTGGGCCACAGTGGTCCTGCCGCGTCTGGAATGCTACACGATCGTGGCCCTGTTTGATGGCCAGGCGCTAGCTTCGACCGCGCATCTGGCCAATGCCCGACGGGCCCTGTGGCGCGCTAGCTTGATTCGCGGTCAGGAAGACCTTGCGAGCCAAAACCGTGTGGCCAAGGCATTAGGGTTGCTGCGCGCCGGGGAGTCGGCCGCCGGTGCGTCAGCCGCGCAGCAGTTGGCCGATGAGAGCGCTCGAAGCCTGGCCGAA
>CALARR010000446.1 GCA_937889015.1 uncultured Planctomycetales bacterium
GATTAGGGATTAGGGATTAGGGATTAGGGATTAGGGATTAGGGATTAGGGATTGGGGATTGGGGATTGGGGATTAGGTGCTCGTGGTGGGGACTTGTTCGGGCAAGACCTCCAGGCTCTCCCATCGCAGATGTTCGAGGGCCGCCTTCCACAGGTCGCCGACTTCTTCGTGCTTGAGGAAGCAGCGCACGAGGCTGGCCAGAGGTTCGGGGACAACCAGGCCGATCACGCCTTCTTTGTGCCGCTTGAGGAGCTTCAGCAGCGAAGCCTTGACGCGTTTCTCGGCCTCGCTGAGCATCTCGCCCTCGGGCGGACAGACGGTCCCCGGCTGTTCCTGCCATTGGCGGTAGACCTTGGGCTGTTTGCGGCGCACGTCCTCGACGAGCATGCCTTGCCACAGTCCGTGGTTCAGATTGTGCAGTTGGTCGACCTTCTTGAGTTTGATCTGCAGGCTCTCGGCAATGGTCTGAGCGGTCTGCCAGGCCGGCTCGCATTCGGCGGCGTAGAGCACCTCCAGCCCCTCGGTGCGGAGTTGCTCAACGGTCTGGGTCACTTCGGCCGCCCCCTGTTCGTTGAGCGGAATATCGAGTGTGCCTTGAATCCGACCTTCCCGATCGTAGTCGGTGGAGCCCGGACGAATTAGGACGATGCGTAACATAGACGGATATGCTTTCCAACGACGTGTAGCGTGTGTGGCACGTGGGGCTGGGCAAGGGCTGGGGTTTGGCACGCGACCCAGGGTTGCGGCTGGCGGAAGGGCCTCTCGGGCAAGGAGTGCAACGAGGGCCAGACACCGACCGGCGATTGGTCGCGGAAACCCATATTCTTGCGGCAACAGCCGCCGCGATGCTGCATTACTTGTCTGAACTCCCAGGCCCACGAACGTCTCCATTGCTCCGCGCCGCGGCGCGCAACTCGCCCATCCGCTGCGTGTAGTCGGCGTGCGAAAACAGGGCCGTCCCCGCGACCAGCAGATTCGCTCCCGCGCGGACGGTCGAGCCAATCGTCTCCGCGTTGATCCCGCCGTCGACGGCCAACAGCAACTGGGGCGCCAGTTGGCGCAACTGCCGGAGCTTGTCCAAGGCCACGGGATCGAACGGTTGGCCCCCGAAACCGGGCATGACGCTCATCACCAGGACCTGGTCGCAGGCATCCAGATACGGTTGCAGGGCCGACACGGGCGTGGGCGGGTTGAGCGACAGGCCGGCCGCGGCCCCCAACGCGCGGATCTTCTGCAGTAGGGGGCGGGGCTCGGGCACGGCTTCTACGTGGATCGTCAACAGGTCGGCGCCCGCCGCCCGAAAACGTTGGACGTACTGCTCGGGCTCAGAAATCATCAGGTGGACGTCCAGGGGCAACTGCGTCACGCGTCGCACCGCCTCGACCACGGGCAGGCCGAAGCTCAGATTGGGGACGAAGTGCCCATCCATGATGTCCAGGTGCAACAACCGGGCGCCGGCCGCCTCGACACGGCGGATTTCGGCCTCCAAATTGGCGAAGTCCGAGGCCAACAGCGAAGGACCAATCACGGGGGCCGCGGCGTGCAGCTCGGCCAATAGGGAAGGAATGGAATGGACCACAGGCGGACAGGACTCCACGGTCGGCGCAGGGGATCTGCGGCCAGGCAAAAACCACGATCGGACATTCTAGCAGGCCCCGACGGAGGTGTCTGCGCTCCTTTGGGGCACGTCGCTAAGGCCTTATGCCGCAACGTGTTAGCGTCTATTATTGACGGTCCAACTCCTCGCTGTGCGGCAGGTCATCCAGGCTCTCCAGGCCAAAAAGCTGCAGGAACCGCTCGGCGGTCGCGTAGTGCGTCACACGCGGTTTCTCGCCCGACCGCTCCACGCGCAGCAGTCCGCGGCGGACCAACTGGGCCAGGAGTCGCGCGCTGGGTTTGCCGCGAAGCTGGCTGATCTCCTCGGCCTGGATGGGCTGGCGGTAGGCCACCAGGGCCAAGATGTCAATGGCGGCCTGCGAGAGCTTGGCCTCGCGCAGTTTGCCATAGAACCGCTCGCGGAGCCTGTGAAAAGGCCGGCGGATCGTCAGTCGGTAGCCAACCCCTTCACTGATGATCTCATACGGACACCCGCGCTGCTGGTAGCGGCGGTTGAGATCGTCGACCAGGCCGGGAACCTCGCCAACCTCCACTCCGCGCATGAGTTCGGCCGCGCGCTGCGCGGTGAGCGGCTCCTTGTGCGGGCTGCCGACAAAGAGCATGGCCTCGAGGATGCTGGCAGGCGTGATGGGGCAGGCGTCTTCCTCGGTAGCCGGCGCGAGGGGCACGGCACACGCCGCCGGTTCCTCGCGGCTGGTTGCAGGCGACAGCTCGGGAGCGGGGGCTTCGGCCTCAGGTGTGTCCTGGGTCGGACGATAGCCCATGGCCTGAGCGAAGGCCTCGGTCAACTCGTCCAGCGAGATGGCCTGGGCACGCGGGAGTTCAGGGCTTCGATCCGGGGGAGAGGTCATCGTCGCAGACTATAAGGCCTGCTCGCCGGTTGGAGCAATGGCAGTGAGCCGTGCGTGCCGGGGAGCCCCCCCCAGAGAATGGTCATCGCACGGTCCAGGTCTCACCAGCGCTGAAGAGCTTCTCCAAGTTGCCGGGCCCT
>CALARR010000447.1 GCA_937889015.1 uncultured Planctomycetales bacterium
CTGCCTTGACGGCTTCATCCCGGCGGGCAAGTACATCATCGACACCCGGCCCGAGAAGCCGCCGATCGAGAACTACCAGGCACTATTGCGGAAGACCGGCAACCCGCTGTCGGCAGAGTGCGTCGCCTTCCGCGACGCGCACCGACAGGACAGAGTGTTTACACGGGTCGCCGCCGAAATCGACACGACCGTGCTCAAGGCACTGCGAGACCAGCAAGAATGAGTCTTCCATTCGCAGCGGCGCGCGATCCTCGCTAGTGGCCCGTGTGCGCTATGCCGTGTGTTTCAGGCGATATTACGGGCCGCCGAACTATTGGATGTGAATCTGGGAGGTTTGGGCGAGACAGCACGACTGGTACTGGTCTTGTCAATGGTGCAGTCTGTTCGTCCGATAGGGAGAGTAAAGGAGATTCCGGCACTGCCGGCAGGGCTGACTCGCTCGAACAGGCGGAGTGTGCATTGCCGGCCAGTCCGCCGATCTTGATACAACGCCTGCGCATAAGAGGGTCGGTCATGCGACGAAGCCTTGCCTGGATTTCGATAGTCGGTCTCCTGGCCACCACCTGCCTGTCGCAAGGCTGCCGTGCTTCAAGGGCAATCCGCGACCCTGAGTATGCCGGCGTAGTCAATGCGATGGCCCAGGCACCCAGCGCGCCCCCGCCAGTCGCGATGCCGCCCGTCGCTCCGCCGCTTGCCGGCCCCCAGCCAGTCGAAGTGTACATCGGCTATGCCCTGACCCAGAACCCGGACATCCAAGCCGCGCGCAAGCGGGTCGAGGCGGCTGCCAACCGCGTGCCGGTCGCCGCCAGCCTCCAAGACCCGATGTTGGGCGTCACTTCTTTTCCGTCGCCGGTGCAAACTGCGGCCGGCGAACAGACACTCAGCATGAACGCAAGCCAGCAGATTCCCTGGCATGGCAAGCTCGACACACGAGCAAGCGTGGCCGAAGCAGAAACGAACGTGGCCCGAGCCCAGTTGGCAGCAGCAGAGTTGGATGTCATTGAGCAGGTCAAGCGAGCGTACTACGAACTGTACTACATCCAGAAAGCGATCCGCATCACGGAGGACGACAAGAAGCTTCTCATTGACCTGACCAAGATTGCGGAAGCCAAGTACCGCACGGGCGCGGTGAGTCAGCAGGACGTGTTGCGAGCCCAGGTCGAGACCTCGAACCTGGACAGCGACTTGATCCGTCTTCGCCAGCAACTCGAAAGCTCGCAGGCACAATTGGCTCAACTGCTGCACGTCTCGCCCGAGACACCGGTTCGCGCGGTGGAGCAATTGCCCGCGGAGCAGATTCCTCGCGGCCTCGACCGGCTCTATGAGCAAGCGGTCTCGGCACGCCCCGAGTTGCACGCCCAGTTGGCCGCGTTGACGAGAGACCGCCAGAACGTGGAACTCGCCCGACTGAACTACTTCCCCGATGTCACAGCCAGCGTGATCTGGAACAACATCGCCGACCAGGGCCTCAGCCCCGTGGCGAATGGTCAGGATTCCGTGGGCCTTGGGGTTTCGGTAAATGTCCCGCTCTATCGGAAGCGTCTCGACGCCGCCGTTCGCGCGGGCGAGGCGCAGGCGACCGCGACGGCAAGGCAGTACGACTCCTTGCGGGACAAGACGACCGCCCAGGTGAAGAGTCTCTTCGTGCAGGCCACCAGTCAATACGAGCTAGTTAAGCTCTTCCGAGACGACATTATTCCCAAGGCCGACCAGACCCTGCGGGTGTCGTCGAGTGCCTACGAAACCGGGAAGACCGACTTCCTACAACTTATCGACAACTGGCGGCAGTTGCTGCGGTTCCAGATCATGTACCAGCGACTGGAAAGTCAGCTTCAGCAGACCTTGGCATCGCTGGAACGAGTGGTTGGCGGACAACTCCCGCTTGAAGCCGCGCCCCCGAGCAACCAGCCGCGGCCACCCGAGCAATTGCCTCCGGTGCCGCCGGCTCCCATGCCCCAACCGGCCAAGCCGTAACGCGAAAACGGCCGGACGGTTTAGCGATAGGTCCGAGGCAGTGAGTCCAGCAACGAAGCCAGCGGAGAAAGGAACAAAACCCGTGTCAATAAAGCACTCACTCTGGCCTTGGCTTGGGATCACGCTACTGATCGCGACGACCGGCTGCGCTCCGGCTTACCATGCCTACCCTTGCGGCTGCGTGCCGTATGGCTACTGCCCCGGTTCACCCTTGCCGTACACTGGCTATTGCGGCTGTCCAACGCCCTGGGCTGCGAAGTTTCATCGGGAACACATGACGGCTCAGCCCGAGAACCTCCCAGAACCGGCAAGCAAACCCACGACTCCGCCGACCCCCTACTAAGGGGTGAAAACCGAGCCGGGTCGCCTCTCAGCGTTTCGTTTGCTTGTCGGAAAGGCACGGGCACACGTCCTTTCGTGAAAAACCGCAATAGATCAGTGAACAAGTGACGTTGATTTTGCGTAGAAGGGGGTATAATTGCCGTAGAAGCGATGTGTCACCATATCGCAGAGGCGTAACAATGACGAGTCCGTTCCTGAACATATTGATGGCAGTCGCCCTCGTGGCAGGTGGAACAACCTACACATGCGGTGATTGCCATTTGGGAAGCGGGACTCCCATGCACTGCCAGGGCATGGACTGCCAGTCTGCTCGCCCGGCTTGCGAGGACGCTTTGGCGGGTTCGGCCTCCTCAAGCCCACGTTGGTGCGAGGGGCACGAGAGCAGCCTTGGGGCTTTTACCGATGGCTCGGCCTCTACGCCGAAGTCGGGGACTCAGGCGGTCCTTGCTGTAAACATCCCGCCTGCGCCAGCCAGTCTGGTTCTGCCCGAAAAGGCAGCCGAGGGCGCACGCGAGGAACGCCACCGCGGCAGTGTTTTTTTTGTCTTGGATGGCTCTTCCATCCCCATTGCAACCGGGCACCTTCTGTTCTGACCGGCTCGGCTGGCGGAGCGGCACGCGGACATAGCGCGCCTTGCCGTGCTGTCTGCGTGGCGATTGTCCGCACCGGTGTGCGCGATGGCGCTACCGATTCCTGGACGCGAACAGCGATACCCGTTGTCGCTTCCTCGCGTCGATGCACGCAAGGAAATGGACTTCCGTTACCGTCCCGGAGCCCTCAACCGCTTCAACCGATCCAACATCCGAGAAGCAGCTCTCATGTGCCTTCCCCTTTCATGGAGATAGTTTGATGGCAACTTCCAACGACGAACCAACGGCCGCCTCCGTCCGCAAGCCGAGGCGCGACAACTCGCCGACCTCCGTGCAAAGCGCTTCGTGGTACGGGCTGGCGCGAACACTGCTCTACGCCGCCGTTTTCCTTGGAGCAATCGCGGCTGGCTTTCTCTCCAAAGATCGGCTCCTCGGGGCCGCCCGGTCGTTGCTGCCCTCGCCCAATGCGGGCCGGCAAGTCCTCTACTGGACTTCGCCGATGGACCCGAATTACCGAAGCGACAAACCCGGGAAGGACTCGATGGGAATGGCCCTGGTGCCCGTATACAAGGGTCAACAGCCTCCATCCCGGCCGACGGTGATCGACCCGGTGCTCAGCGAGCATGAGTATGCCACGGTGCTCGTGGACAAGGGGCCGCTCGCGCGAACGATCCACACAGTCGGGACTATCGAGTATGCCGAACCGCTCATCGGTGATGTCACGCTGAAGATCGACGGCTGGCTGGAGAAACTGTACGTCGATTACGAGGGTCAGCCGGTCCACCGTGGCGATCCGCTCTTCGACCTGTATTCGCCGGACCTGGTAGCCACGCAGGAAGAATACCTCATCAGTCTCCAAGCTTGGCGGCAGGCGAAACAAACAAACAACCGGGCCGTGGTGGAGGGCGCAGAACAAAATGTCAGCACGGCACGTCAACGGCTGCGGTTCTGGGATGTCACGGACAAACAAATTGACGAACTCGCCCGGACGGGCAATGTCCGTAAGTCGCTTACCTTCTACTCGCCTTTCGATGGCATCGTGGTCCAGAAGCACGCTTTCGAGGGCAAGTTCCTTCCGGCGGGCCAACTCCTATACCGGGTGGCCGATCTGTCGAAGATTTGGGTCCACGTCTTCGCCTATCAGGACCAACTCCACTGCGTCTATGAAGGACAAGGGGCGACGCTTCACCTGGCCAATCTTCCCGACCGCACCTTCCAGGGCAAGGTCGTCTACATCTACCCCTATCTCGATCCGACGAATCGTGCCGTCAAGGTCCGACTTGAATTCGAGAATCCCGGCCTCGTCTTGAAGCCGGGGATGTACGCCGACATCCAGTTGGAGCCGCACCGGATGGGCACCGGGATCAAGATTCCTGAGACGGCGATTCTCCAGACCGGCCAGCGGTCGCTCGTTTACGTGTCACGGCCGAATAACAAGTTCGAGCCGCAAGAGGTCACCACCGGCATGGAACTGGACGGCGCGATGGTCGAGGTTCTGACTGGCCTCCATGAAGGCCAGCAGATTGTGGCGGCTCCCAGTTTCCTGATGGACAGCGAGAGCCGCTTACGGGCGGTCAACCGCCGTTTCGGCCCGGCACCAAATTGGACCGAGCAAATGCCGGCGATGGAAATGCCCGGAATGAAGCACGAGGGGATGCCAGGAATGAAGCATGGCGAGCCGATGCCCGCAGTGGAACACGAGGAAACGATGCCTGGGATGGATCACCCGCCGGGGATGAAACACGAACATTCGATGCCAGGGACGGAACACGAGCGATCCATGCCAGATATGGAGCATCCACCCGCAAAGAAAGTGGACCAGCCCATGCCGGAGATGGAACGTAAGCAACCCATGTCCGGGATGCAACACGAACACCAGATGCCGGCCGCGAAAGGGGGCCAGCCATGACCAACCGCATGTCGAGAATCGTGTCGGCGGGAAAGGACGTGCTTCGCCAGACTGGTCAAGTGGTGAGAACTCTGATCCTCCTTGGGCTCTTGATCGCTCTGGGAATCGGTTTGGGACTGGGCCTGCGAGAGGTCTTTGCGCCGCTGCTGCCCACGTGGCTGGCCAGTGCCGGCGGTGGGAAGGCAGCCGAGACTGCTGCGGGCGGGGAAGTGAACGAAACGGGCCGGAAGATCGCCTTCTGGAAGTCGTCGATGATCCCCAATTTCGTCTCGCCCAAGCCCGGCCTCGACCCGATGGGCATGGACCTCATTCCCGTCTACGCCGACGAATTGGCCGAGGAGCAATTCGTTACCCTGAGCGCAGATCAAATGGAGAACATCGGCCTGCGGACGACGACGGTCGCCCAAAGCGATGCCGAGCGAGTGGTGCGGAGTGTAGGCCGGGTCGATTATGCCGAGCCGCTCTTGACCGACGTGACGCTCAAGGTGGGCGGTTGGATCGAAGACCTGCCGGTCAACTATGTGGGCCAGCGAGTGGAGAAAGGACAACCGCTGTTTCGACTCTACTCGCCCGATCTGGTGAGCGCTCAGGAGGAATACCTGCTCCAGGTCCAGGCTTCCCCAGGCAGCCGAAGCGCGTTAGGCCAGACGGCGTTCAATGCCTATGACAAACTCCGCTATTGGGATGTACCGGAGGACGAGATTCAGGCGATCCGCCAGTCCGGGCACGCGAAGAAGAGCATAACCTTCCGCTCACCGCGGAGCGGCTGGGTCATCGAGAAGAACGCCTTTGAGGGGATGTACATGAAGCCCGGCACACGGTTTTACCGGATCGCCGACCTGTCGAAGGTCTGGGTCTACGTGTACGTCTACGAGTACCAACTCGCTTGGCTGCGCGTCGGGCAGTCGGCCCGGCTCACGTTGCCATTTCGGCCAGGAGAAGTGTTCGAGGGGAAGGTAGTCTACATCTATCCGCACGTTGATTCGCGGACCCGACAAATCCGCGTGCGGCTGGAATTCCCCAATCCGCAAATGCACTTGAAGCCCGAGATGTACGGCGACGTGGAGATCGCCGCGGAGAGCGGCCGACGGATCGCCGTGCCCTCGGACGCCGTGATTTACATCGGTGCCGAAAAGAAGTGGGAGGACAAACCCCGACGGGCCGGTTTCGCCTACGTCGAGATCGAGCCGGGCAAGTTCGAGGCCCGCGAAGTGGTTTTGGGCGAGGATTTGGAGGGTGGAAAGGTGGAAGTCCTCAGCGGACTAAAGGACGGCCAACACGTGGTTGTCGTGGGACAGTTCCTTCTGGATACGGATCGCAAGGTGAAGCAGACCAACCTCGCCATGTTCACCCAAGGCTCGAAAGATCAGATGGCCCCGGCAACGCCGCCATCGGACCAAGGCGCTACGCCGCACGATTCCATGCCCGGCCACAAGCACAAATGAACATTGCGAGGCTCCCATGATCGGGAAAATCATTGAGTTCTCGGTGAAGAACAAGTTCCTGGTGGTCTTGCTCACCGCGGTGCTGATCCTCGGCGGCGTGTACGCGATGTACACGATCCGCCTGGACGCGATCCCGGACCTAAGCGACGTGCAGGTGATTGTCTTCACCGAATATCCCGGTCAAGCGCCGCGAGTGGTTGAGGATCAGGTCACCTACCCCCTGACCACCACGATGTTGGCCGTCCCCTACGCGAAGGTCGTGCGGGGATACTCGATGTTCGGCTATTCGTTCATCTACATCATCTTCGAGGACGGCACCGACCTGTACTGGGCTCGCAGCCGGGTGCTGGAGTACCTGAGCACCGTGGCCAGTAAGCTGCCGCCGGGCGTCACGCCACGGTTGGGGCCGGACGCCACGGGTGTCGGCTGGGTCTATGAGTATTCCCTTGCCACCGGCTACTACTGCCCCGATCATCCCAGTGGCGTCTATCACGACCCCAAGACCGACCGCTGGTATGCGACGCCCGCCGACGCCCCGGAGGCAGACCGCCAGCGGCTGGCCCTGGTGCGGTACTTCCCCGCTCCCGGCAAGTGTCCTGTCTCGGGGAAAACACTCGTTCGCGCCGAGTACGATTTGGCGAAGCTGCGGAGCCTCCAGGACTGGTATCTCCGCTACGAGTTGACGGCCGTGGATGGCGTGGCCGAAGTTGCCAGCCTGGGCGGGTACGTGAAGCAGTACCAGGTGGAAGTCGATCCCAACCGCCTGCTGGCCTTCAACCTGCCCATCCAGAAGGTCCGCCAAGCCATCGAACGCTCCAATAGCGACGTGGGCGGTCGCGTGATCGAAATGGCCGAGAATGAGTACATGGTCCGCGGGCTGGGCTATCTTGGCGGCGGAACGAGCGACGCCGATACCAGCCAGCGAGCCATCACCGACCTGGGCAACGTCTCGCTGGGGACCACTTCGGAAGGCGCACCGATCTACCTCCGCGACGTGGCCGACATCCACCTTGGCCCCCAACTGCGCCGCGGGCTGGCCGAGTCGGACGGCGAGGGGGAGGCCGTCGGCGGCGTGGTCATCATGCGCTTCGGCGAGAACGCCGACCGGGTGATCCGCAACGTCAAGACGAAACTCGAACAACTGCGGGCCGGCCTGCCCGCGGGGGTGGACATCAAGGCCGAATATGACCGCTCGGCCCTTATCGAGCGGGCCGTGGAAACGCTCAAGCGGAAGCTGCTGGAGGAAATGATCGTCGTTTCCCTGGTGATTATCATCTTCCTGCTCCATTTCCGCAGTTCGCTCGTGGTGATCTTCGTGCTGCCCACCGGGGTGTTGGCCAGCATCATCCTGATGGACCTGTTGGGCATCAACGCGAACATTATGAGCCTGGGCGGGATCGCACTGGCTATCGGCGTGATGGTCGATTCGTCGATTATCCTTATCGAGAATGCGCACAAACATTTGGAGGAAGATGACGGCACGCGCAGCCACTCGCAGATCATCATCGACGCTTGCCGCGAAGTCGGCCCACAGTTGTTCTTTGCGTTGGTGATTATCACTGTGAGTTTCTTGCCGATCTTTGCGCTGGGCGAGCAGTCGGGGCGGCTGTTCAAACCCCTGGCCTTCACCAAGACGTTCGCCATCGCGGCGGCCGCGCTGCTCTCGATTACGATCATTCCCGTGCTGATGGATTTCTTCGTTCGGGGCAAGATTCCCCACGAGGACCGGAACCCCATCAGCCGCGTGCTGATACGGCTCTACGAGCCGCCGTTCTGGCTGGCGATGCGTGCCAAACTGTTGACGCCGTTGGTGGCCATCGCGCTGATGGTCGTGACCCTTTGGCCCTATTCGCGCCTGGGCAGCGAGTTCATGCCGCCGCTGGAAGAGGGCGATCTCTTGTACATGCCGACCACCGACCCTTCGGTCTCGATCGGCAAGGCTCGGGAATTGTTGCAGCAGACCGACAAGCTCATCAAGACCTTTCCCGAGGTCGATCACGTCTTCGGCAAGGCGGGACGGGCGGAAACGCCCACCGATCCGGCCGGCCTGAGCATGTTGGAGACCACCATTTCCCTGAAGCAAGACAAATCGCAATGGCGCACCCGGGAAGTTGCTCGCTGGTTCTCGGGGCTACCCGGTTGGCTCAAGAGCCCGCTGGCCTACTTCTGGCCAGAAAGGCGGACGATCACCGACGCGGAACTGATCTATGGCTGGAACGAAGCGGACGGCGTGCATGTGTCGGGCCTGGACGACGTGGTGAAAATCCCCGGCCTGACCAACGCCTGGACCATGCCGATCAAGACCCGCATCGACATGCTTTCCACCGGCATCAAGACGCCGATTGGCATCAAAGTCGGGGGCAGCGACCTGAAGACGTTGGCCGAACTGTCCGGGAAGATCGCCAGCCAGTTGCGGACCCTGCCCGACACGGTGAGCGTGTATTCGGAGAAGACCGTCGGCGGGTACTACGTCGATTTCAAGGTGAAACGCGCCGAGGCCGCCCGCTACGGAATGAACGTCCAAGACGTGCAAGACGTGATCCTCACGGCCTTGGGCGGAATGAACGTGACGACCACCGTGGAAGGGCTGGAGCGCTATCCCGTGAACGTCCGCTATCCGCGGGAACTGCGCGACGACCTGACGAAGCTCAAGCGAACTCTGATCGCCGCCCCGGGCGGAGCCCAGATTCCCATCGAACAGGTGGCCGAACTGGTGGTCCACACCGGCCCGCCGGTCATCCGTAGCGAACAGGCCCGCCCGAACGCCTGGATTTACGTGGACATTTCCACCAGCGACATCGGCGGTTACGTCCGCCGTGCGCAGGAACTGGTGCAGCAAAACGTCATCGACCGGCCGGACTTTCCCATCGGTTACAGCGTGACCTGGAGCGGGCAATACGAATACATGCAACAGGCCAATCAGCGTCTGCTCCTGGTTGTGCCCATCACGCTGGTCATTATTATCCTTCTGCTCTATATCAGCACTCGCAGCATCTTTCGCACGCTGGTAATCCTCATGGCAGTGCCTTTCAGCCTGGTGGGGGCCATTTGGTTTTTGTACCTGCTGGACTACAACTTGAGCCTGGCCGTGTGGGTGGGCATGATCGCGCTGGCTGGCGTGGACGCCGAGACCGGCGCGGTGATGCTCCTCTACCTTGACGTGGCGTACAACAAGTTCCACCGCGAGGGAAAGATGCGAAATCTCCACGATCTGGAGCTTGCGATCCACGAGGGTGCCGTCAAACGCATCCGTCCCAAGACAATGACCGTCATGGCCCTGTTCTTGGGGCTCATGCCCATGATGATCGGCTCGGAGGCTGGCGCTGATACGATGAAACGCCTAGCCGCGCCGATGATCGGCGGGCTGGTCACCAGCTTCGCGATGGAACTGCTGATCTATCCGGTCGTGTTCTACCTGTACAAACGATGGGAGGTCCGTCGGATCATGCGTAGCGCCGAGGCCCAAGGGGAGCCCCCGACAGCGAACGCGACGTAAGGCACCACCGCGAAGTGCCCTGACGAAATGGGGTGGAGGAGCTAATGATTATCACTCCACTGTTGTTTCCGGCTGGTGACGAACCAAGGGCAGCCGTCTTCCGTAAAACAATAACCAGCATAATGTTGAATGAGTTGGCCGCCGGGCCGCGACTCGCCAGTTTTTCTCTGCCACGCTTTAATGTTGACTTCGGTGGAGGGAATATGGTAAAGTTGAAATGGTCTCTGTGCCGATTCTGTGGACCGTGCGGGCGAAGTGAACCCTGCGGAGTCTTGATCGAGCAAGCCACGAACCCGACGTGATTTAGCCGTGCAACTGTACAAGAGCATCATCGCCAAGGTCGTCGTGTGGATCGCCGGAGTGCTGGTTCCCGCGCAGACCCTACCCGTGATGGCCTGCGGTTGCGGGAGTCACTTGCCGCAGTCGGCCGCCGTCAAGTCCGGCCGGACGACGGATGCACCGGCTGCGACGTGTCCGCACTGTGCTGCGCGGTCGCAGGCCCGGCATTCCTGTTGCGGCGGCACCGCCGCGCCTTCGCAGCCACAAGCAAGTTGCTGCGGTGGACACGGGGCATCCTGTTGTTGCTGCAAAGGCGACCCGTCCTCGCACGCCGGTCCATGCCAGTGCTCGGCGAACCACTCGGTTCCCGCACCTGATCCGTTGCCGGGCAATTCGCAGACTGACAACACGAAGTCTTTGCTTGGCTCGTCCTTCGACACAGTGGCGACCATTGTAAAGGTCGTCCCGCCGGTGGTTCTCTCTCAGGCTGCCCAGCAGCCTTCTCTCCTTGGCTCTACGTCGCTCGAACGTTTGAGCACACTCTGCCGTCTGGTCATTTAGTCGGCGCTTCAAGGGAGCGGTGCGCGCGTTGTAGAGCATCGTCTGCGCTGCCTCTCTTTCGCCGTTGGCCGGACATCCCCAGGCTCTCCAGGTTTGCCTTTCGCTGCCCGCGGAGCCGCTTGCTTGGCCGGCCATTTCCACGAAATCCAGGACTCGCAAGTCAAGGAGTTATAGCATGTCGAGGACTTCCGCACGGATGCTGTCTCCAGAGCCGCTCCGGGTAGCACCGACAGAGCCGCGTCTTACGATCTATCCGCCCAGCGGACTCGATCGCGAGCAGCGGATCATTCGGGCTCTCGGGAAGAGCAAGAGGTCGATCCCCCATGTCGATGAGGCCACGCTGTCCAGCTACTATCGCTATCTCTCGGCGCACCTGCCCTTGCCTTTGGCGGCGCACTATCCCATGCCCACAAGTCCTTCCGAGGAGGCTGAGTTTCAGTGCATCGTGTTGGCGTTGCTCGATCCCTCGAAGCACCTCGGTGACGCGATGGACGGCATCTTCTGCAAGACCCGCAAGGGGCGCTACGAGGTGAACCTGCCGCTACTCGACCTGTACCTGCCCGAGGAGGATCGCGCGTTTCAGTTGATTGAAGACTACTGGTATTGGTTTTGGAACTGGCGCTGAGCCGTCCGTTTCACGTCGCTTCCAAGTCTTGTTCCGTGTATCCGAAACCTGAGTGAACGAAGGAGAAATCGCAATGTCCGTGAACCTGTTGAAGAGCGCTTGTTACGCCGTGGTGGCTATTGCTGTTGCGGCTTGGGCCTTCGGCTGGGGCAGCACGTCGGCCGATGCCCAAGGTTGCTGCGGTGGTCACGGCGGTCACACCGGGCATGGTGCGGCATCGACCGGCCACCAACACGGTGATGTCTCGGCTGACCACGCCGCCCACGACCAACCCGTGCCACCGCATGGTGGCCAGTTGACGACGGCGAAGCCCATGACCTTCGAGGTCGTCTACACGCCGCAGGAGATTCGCGTTTACCTCTATGGCGTCGTCTTGCCGTACCCCGAGAGCGCCAAGGACGTGACAGGCGAGGTTTCCTTGCAGCGTCCCTACGACGAGCGCGCCACCCGCGTGGCGTTGCGTTATGTCGCACAGCCCGCCGGCCAGCAGGACTATCTTGCAGCGCCAGTGGACCTGAGCCGTGTCAGGGACGGAGACCTGACGGCCACGGTCAAGTTGGCGAACCTGCCTCTGCAAAACCGTCCGGGGATTACGTTCAGCCAGAGCGTGGTTGTGTCGAAGGCGAAGCCGCAAGTGACGCTGGCCGCCGTCGATCAGAACGACCACGCTGGCATCGCGCGGCAACGAGTGTGTCCGGTGACAGGAGCGTCGCTTGACAGCATGGGCGGACCCGTGAAGGTGCTGGTCGGTGGACAGCCGTTGTACCTCTGCTGCAAGGGCTGTCTCGGCAAGGTGCAGATTCACCCGGCGGCTTACTTGGCCAAGACGGCGGGCCAGACGAGTCAAGTTCAATAACGTTTTCGTGGATACCTTCTCCAACGAGGAGTTGAGTCATGTTACGGAATCCTGCATGGATGCTGATTCTGGCAGTGGTTGTCTTGATGGTGAGCGTAATCGGATGCGCGAGCGACGATTCCAGCAGGCGCGCGCACACCGATTCGCCCTATGCCGCGGGCGCGACGAGCGCGCCGTCGGGCGGATCGTGCCATTAGCAGCCACAGTTACCGTGGATTGACAGATGCCGCCGGTCACCTGGACTGTGGCCGCGGACCTATTGACGGCGTTCCCGACACAGGGACGCCCAAGTCCTCTCCGCGCGTGCGGAGGAATTTCGGAGGCGTATCGTGAACAACAAAGAAACTCCCCAAGAGAGTACCACGTCGGTCGCGACTAAAGGGCAGGACGTACCGAACGCAGACGTTAGCTCGGCGACCGAAGGTAAGGCTGACCACAAGTCATCCCGACCTGCCGCTCCCATTGCCGCTTCGTCGCCTCGAAAGGAGCGTCTTCCGTGGTGGGGCAAACTGGTTGTTCAGCCGCTACTGCTTCTCTCCGCTGGTGTGTTAGTGATCGTCGCGTTGGGAGCGGCGCAAAAAGCCGGTTGGATTTCCGCCAGCGGCAGTGGCAGCGACGGCCATCATCATGTGGAGTCGGCCGGCGGTGAGAATGCCAGGTACGTCTGTCCGATGATGTGTACCCCGCCGCGGACAGAGCCCGGCCGATGCCCGGTATGCGGCATGGAACTCGTGCCGGTCGCCTCCAACGGAAACGACTCGGACCAGCATTCGATCCAGGTCGATCCGGTCGCCCGCCGCGTGGCGAACGTCCGTACCGTGGCCGTCAAGGCGGCCCCGCTCATGCGGAAGGTCCGGGCAGTCGGCAAGCTGAACTACGACGAAGGGATGCTCAAGACGATTGCGGCCTACGTTGACGGGCGGGTGGAACGGCTCTATGCCGACTACACGGGCGTGGTCGTCGGAAAAGGAGACCACTTGGCCGTGCTCTATTCTCCCGAGCTTTACTCCAGTCAAGTCGAGTTGCTCGTGGCCAAGGAGGCGCGCGAGCAAGCGCGGACCTCGGGCAGGCAAAACCTGGCATACAACCAACACGATCTGTACGACAGTGCTAGGGAGCGGCTCATCGAGTATGGGATGACCAAAGAGCAGCTTGCCGAACTCGAAAAGAGCCGCCGGGCCAATAGCCGCATCCCGATCTGCGCCCCGATTAGCGGCACGGTCATCGAGAAGCTCGCGGTGGAAGGGCAGTACGTGAAGACAGGGCAGCCCATCTACCGCCTGGCAGACCTCTCGACGGTCTGGCTGATGCTGGAGTTGTTCCCCGAGGACGCCGCGGCGATCTGCTATGGACAGAAGGTCGAGGCCGAAGTCCAGTCGCTGCCCGGCCGAAAGTTCACCGGCCGCGTGGCATTCATCGACCCGACCGTCGAACCGAAAACTCGCACCGTTGGCGTGCGCGTGGTCATTCCCAACGGCGATGGGTTGTTGCGCGTGGGCGACTATGCCAAGGCGACGATCTCGGTCCATCTCGGTGGATCAGGCGAGCAACTCGCCAAAGTCTACGATCCTGAACTGGCGAACAAGTGGATCAGCCCGCGGCATCCGCACATCATCGAGTCGTCGCCCGGCAAGTGCCGGCTGTGTGGCGTGGACCTCGTTCCCGCCGCCGCGCTTGGCTTCACGAGCGAGCCCACCGGACGCGGTCGGGCCTTGATCGTGCCCCGCGACGCCGTTTTGATGGTCGGCGAACAGGGCGTTGTCTATATCGAAACCGAGCCAGGACGCTTCGAGGTCCGCCGCGTCGTGCTTGGCCCATCCAGCGGCGACGAGATCGCCATCCTCCAAGGCGTCAAGGAGGGCGAACAAGTCGCCTGCTCCGGCAACTTCTTGATCGACTCGCAGATGCAGTTGGCCGGCAATCCGTCGCTCATCGACCCGACGAAAGCGATGCCCCGAGCCGAACCGGAGGAGGATGATACCTCGGCCAAACTCGTCGCGGCCCTTGCCAGACTCCCCGCCGAGGACCGAGCCCTGGCGGAGAAGCAGGCAATCTGCCCAGTGACGAAGCTGCGGCTGGGTTCGATGGGCGCACCGCTGAAGATCGCCGTGGACGGGAAGTCGGTCTTCATTTGTTGCGAAGGGTGCCGCAAACGCCTCCTGGAGAAGCCCGCGGAGTATCTGGCGAACCTCGCTGCACGAACATCGAGAGAAGATTCCCATCAGGTTCCTCCGCACACGAACCTTCCTCCGATCGGAGTTCCGCAGTCTGTGGAAATCCAATTGGGGCTTTCGCCGATCGAGCCCCCGCAAGCCAGCGGCAGTGAATCCAAAGCCATTGCGGAGGCCCTTGGCAAATTGTCGCCACTGGATCGTGCTCTGGCGGAAAGACAGAAGGTTTGCCCCGTGACGAACTTGCCGCTCGGGTCGATGGGCACGCCAATCAAGGTGAACGTCAGCGGCCGGCCCGTGTTCATTTGCTGTGAGGGATGTCGCGAGAACCTGCTTGCCGAACCGGCGAAGCATCTCGCCAAACTGGCGCAGGAGGTGCCCCGATGATCGCGAGGGTTCTCGACTTCTGTCTCCGCGAGCGTTTGATCGTCCTATTGGCGATCATCGGGGTCGTCGGCTACGGCTGGTACGCGACGAAGAAGGTGCCTTTGGACGCGATCCCCAACGTGGGTGAAAATCAGGTCATTGTGCTCAGCGAATGGCCGGGCCGGTCGCCAAAGGACATGGAAGACCAGATCACCTATCCGCTCTCGGTCGCCCTCCAGGCGGTGCCCGGCGCAAAGAGCGTCCGCGGCAAGAGCATGTTCGGCTTCAGCTTCGTGCAGGTGACCTTCGACGACAGCATTGATTTCTATTGGGCGCGGTCCCGCGTCGCCGAGCAACTCACCACAGTTTCGACCCTGCCAGTGGGTGTCACGCCCAAGCTCGCCCCCGACGCCACGGCTCTGGGGCAGGTTTTCTACTACGTCCTGGAGCCGCCGGACGGGATGGACCTGGCCGAGTTGCGCTCGAAGCAGGACTTTTTCATCAAGTACGCCCTGCAAAGTGTGGATGGGGTTGCCGAGGTCGCGTCGATCGGCGGCTACCAGCGCCAGTATCAGATCGAAGTCGATCCCGACAAGCTTCGCTACCACAATCTCCCGCTGAGCATGGTCGTCGATGCGGTCAAGGCATCGAATATCGACGTGGGGGCCAAGACCGTAGAGACCAGCGGCATGGAGTACCTGGTCCGCGGCAAGGGGTTCATCGGCTCGGGCAAAACGCTCCCGGAGACACTCGCGCAGATCGAAAATACGGTCGTGCTGACTCGCGATGGTGTGCCGGTGCGCATCCGCGACGTTGCCCGAGTGCAGACTGGCCCCGCCTTTCGTCGCGGCGCGCTCGACTTCAACGGGCAGGAAGCGGTCGGCGGCGTGGTCGTGATGCGCTATCGCGAAAACCCTCGCGAAGTCATCGAGCGCGTCAAGGACAAGATCGCGGCTCTGGAGTCCGAGCTTGACGGAATCAAG
>CALARR010000448.1 GCA_937889015.1 uncultured Planctomycetales bacterium
GCAAGCTCGATCCAGTCATCGGCCGCGATCAGGAGATCCGCCGCGTGATCCAGGTCCTGTCGCGGCGCACCAAGAACAACCCGGTGCTGATCGGCGAGCCGGGCGTGGGCAAGACGGCGATTGCCGAAGGCCTGGCGCAACGGATCGTGGACGGCGACGTGCCCGAAAGCCTGAAGAATCGCCGCGTGGTCGCCCTGGACATGGGGGCTTTGATTGCTGGAACCAAGTATCGCGGCGAGTTCGAGGAGCGTCTCAAGGCGGTGCTGAAAGAGGTGGGCGAGGCGGGCAATGTGATCCTCTTCATCGACGAGTTGCACACCGTGGTCGGGGCCGGCCGCTCGGAAGGCGGCAGCGACGCGGCCAACCTGCTCAAGCCGGCCCTCGCGCGCGGCGAGCTGCGCTGCATTGGGGCCACGACCCTCGACGAATACCGCAAATACGTGGAGAAGGACGCGGCCCTGGAGCGGCGATTCCAGCCGGTGACGGTCGGCGAGCCTTCGGTGGAAGACACGATCGCCATCCTGCGCGGCCTGAAGCCGCGGTACGAGGCCCATCACAAGGGGGTCAAGATCAAGGACTCGGCCCTGGTCGCGGCGGCCAACCTCTCCAATCGCTACATTGCCGACCGTTTCCTGCCGGACAAGGCCATCGACCTGATGGACGAGGCCACCAGCCGGCTGGCGATGGAGTTGGAGAGCGTGCCCACCGAGATCGACCAGGTGCAGCGGCGCCTGGTGCAACTGGAACTGGCCGCGCGGCAACTCAAGGACGAGACTGAGGAGCACGCGCGCGATCGCCTGGCCGAGATCGAAGAAGAAATGGCCCAACTGCGGGAGAAGTTGGCCGCGCTCCGGGCCCAATGGGAAAAGGAGAAGTCGGGCCTGGGAAGCGTACACGAGATCCGCAAGCGCGCGGCCGACGTCGAGTTGGCCTTCAATCACCTGCAAACGCAGATCAAGGAGAAGCAGTCCGCCGGCATTCTCGTCAGCGAAGACGACTACCGCAGGCTGTACGAGTTGGATCTGCAGCGCAAACAGATCACCCAACAGTTGGAGGCGGCCGACAACGCGGCCCAGCAACCGGACGCCACCGGCCGGCCTCTGCTGCGCCAGGAGGTTGGCCCGGAAGAAATCGCCGAAGTGGTCAGCGCCTGGACCGGCATTCCCGTGAGCCGCATGATGGAGACCGAGCGTGCCAAGCTGTTGGTGCTGGAGGATCGCATCCACCAGCGCCTGGTCGGCCAGGACCAGGCGGTGGAGGCAGTGGCCAACGCCGTGCGCCGCAGCCGCTCCGGCCTGCAAGATCCGCATCGCCCGATCGGCTCGTTCCTGTTCCTGGGCCCGACCGGCGTGGGCAAAACCGAACTTTGCAAGGCCCTGGCCCAAGTCATGTTCGACGACGAAAACGCCATGATCCGCCTGGACATGAGCGAATTCATGGAGCGGCACACGGTCAGCCGGCTGATCGGCGCCCCGCCGGGCTACGTCGGTTACGAGGAAGGGGGCGCGCTGACCGAGGCCATTCGCCGCCGCCCCTACGCGGTGATCCTCTTGGACGAGATCGAGAAGGCCCACCGCGACGTGTTCAACATCCTGTTGCAGGTGCTGGATGACGGCCGGCTATCGGACAACCAGGGACACACGGTCGATTTCACCAACACGATCGTGGTCATGACCTCGAACATCGGCAGCCAGGCCATCCAGGAGATTTCGCGCGAAGGCGGCACCCCCGAGGAGATCCAGGAGGCCGTGATGGCCAACCTCACGACCCGCTTCCTGCCCGAGTTCCTCAACCGCATCGACGAGACGATCGTCTTCAAGCCGCTGGGCAAGCGTGAGATCCACCAGATCGTGCGTCTGCAGATTCAGCGTCTGAAAGAGCAGTTGCAGGAGAAGGGGATCGAGTTGGAGGTGACTGAGGCGGCCGTGGACGCCATTGCCGCGCAGGGCTACGACCCGACTTACGGCGCGCGGCCCCTGAAGCGCGTGATCCAGCAGCAGATCCAGAACCCGCTGGCGGTCGAGTTGCTGAAGCGCGACGTGGGCGAAGGCAGCCGCGTGAAGGTCGACTACGTCGACGAGCAGTACACCTTCCAACGCTCCGAGCGCGCAGGCGCGTGACGCCATCGGCAACCGGCCGCGGCGTGGCCCAGCGTGCTACGTTGGCCAAGGGCAGGTCTACTGATCTTCAGAAGACCAATGCAACACGGGGGGGGCGATGGAGATGTGGTTCTCGGGAGTCAGCGGTTGTCCCATGGCAGATCCTCGGGAGGCGTAAGGCTGGTTCCCATTCCTGCGTCGCGGTTGTGAGGATTCATCGGGAGACACGCGCCCGGCGGAGCGGCGAGCGATAGCATCACGTTTGTCCAAGGCCGGTCAGGCGGCGCAGCGCGTGGAACTTGTCGTTCTCGCCCAGGTGCGCGCGGCACACGGCCTCGGTCAGGATGTGGATGTTCCGATCGTACGTGTCCCGATCCACGGGGAAGGGCGTGCCGTCCTTGCCGCCATGCGCATAGGAGTAGGCGGCCCAGCGCCGCGGAGCATGGGCCTTGGCCGCTTCTTTCAGCGCCCCGCAGGTGACGGTGGTGACGCCGCTGCTGTGCCAGTCGAAGCCCAGCACGCAGCCAAAGGCCTAAAACCACCAGGGATCGGCCAGGCGGCGGAGCATTTCCGCCGGGCCAAACTCCTCGACAATGGCCATGGTCACGGCGCCGGCCAATTGGGTCATGCGCTGGAAGAGCCAAGGCGGGGCTCTGCCGGTGTGCAACGGCAATTGGGCCAAGCGGCGTTTCATGCCGTTAATATATGCTTGTACACTGCCGGCAGGCAAGATCACGTTCGCGCAGAGGGGCGTCGCAACGCGGCACGGACGGCTTGTCCGCGACGGCCAAGACGCGTCGGGCAGGCGCCAATGGGCCAAGAGCCGATTGCCGGCCCACTCGAATCGGCAATCACGGCAACGCGGGCCGGGCGAGTTGCATCACGGGACCGTCGGCGGAACTGAAGCCGCGGAGCCGGAAGCGGTATTGGCGCGGTTCGTGCGAGCGCAACTGGAAGGGCTCGTGCGGCCGGGCGCCCCAACTGTTGTCGCCGCCGACGCCCATTTGGGCCAGATCCAGGTTCAGCGTCACTACATCGCGGTGCGGCATCTGGAAGCCGTGCTTGAAGCTCTCCAAGTCCTCGGTCGCGTGCGGCAGGGCGTTGACGCTCAGCAGGGGCTGCCCCGCGGCCAGCAGGCCCACGCCCTGTGCATCGCTGATGGCGAGCCAGCGCACGTCGACCTTGTTGCCGGTCTCGCCCGGCTCGCTGTAGTCGAAGTACTGCTGCCGCGCAGTGCCGGTGTAGCGGTCGACGCGCGCGTCGCGGCGGTCGGAATAGGTCTCTTGCGGGCCGCGCCCGTACCACTGCAGCGATTCCAGGCCCGGTGCGAGCACGGTCTGCATGCCGAAACGGGGCATTTCGGGGAGCTTGGGTTGCTTTTGGGGCTTGCAGGTCATGGCCACCGACACATCCCCGCTGCCGTAGACGATGTACTCCAGGCGCAACGCGGCCTTGACCGCGGTCAGCGGCCCTTCGGCCGTAATCTTGACGGCACGCGCGTGGAAACGGTCGATGTCGACCTGCCGGGCCTTCCAATCCACGCCGGCCGTGCGCCACAGGGCGCAACGCTTGGGCATCTGATTGCCGCGATCGTTGTCGATCGGGGCGCGCCAGAAGTCCGGACGCAACGGCTTCGAGATCAGCTCTCGCCCCTGATAGCTCAACGACGCAATCAGCCCCGACTGCCTGTCGACCCCAACGCGCATCGGGCCGGCGTCCAGCTCGAATCTCTCCGCCGATTCCCGGACCGCGACCGGCGGCATTTTCTGAACGTCCCGTTGCGGGGCCGGTGCGGCCAGAGGCAACTTGTATTGCTGCCAGGCGAGCACGTGCCCGATCGCCGCCCAGGGCCGATCAACCTTGAGCGTGAAACGCAGATCCAGCCAGTACTCCACGCCCGGTTCGGGCTGGATGGCCGGCATGGGCAGGGTCACCTGGCGGCTCTGGCCCGGGGCCAGATTCAGATCTGCGAGCGGTCCCTCGGCCAGCAGGCGGTCGTCGGCGCGCAGCGACCACGCTCCAACCAGCAGATCGGCCAGGTTCGTGAACTCGTAGCCGTTGGCGATTTCGATCACGCCGCGCGCGAGGTCGACCGGTTTGACGCGAACGAACTGATAGATCTTCTTGACTTCGGCCAGGCCGGGATGCGGGGTGCGGTCGGCCGAAACCAGGCCATTGCAGCAGAAGTTGTCGTCGCTGGGCACGTCTTCCGGCCCAAAAT
>CALARR010000449.1 GCA_937889015.1 uncultured Planctomycetales bacterium
GCGGCCGGGGAAGGGCTTGTCGGACAGGTCGAGGGCCCATGGGCAGCGCGGGAAGGGTTGCGGCTGGGAGGCGGCAGCCGTCGTCGTGTTGATCGCATTGGTGTCCTGGCATTCGCAGACGTTCCACAGGTTGCAGGGGCCCATGTGGCCCTTGGGGTGGACCTCGAAATCCGCGCCGGCCAGCGCGCCCAGCGCCGCATCGCCGCTGCAGTCGGCGAACCAGCGGCCGGCGACGCGCACGCGCCGGCCGCTGGTGATATGCTGGGCGACCACGGATTCGATCCGGCCGTTGGCCGTCTGCGCGGCCGTGGCTCGATGTTCCAGGAAGAGGCGGATCTTCGGCTCGGCCCGGACAACGGCCAGCTTCTTCTCGTCTTCATACAACTCGGCGGTGTTGGCGGGACCGTAATGGGCGCGGCGCGGCTGCTCCAGTTCCGCCACGATGTCGCCGATCCGCGGCCAGGGCTCCTTGTTGCGCGCGCCCTGCAGCCAGACCCGGACCTCGGAACTGTTGTTGCCGCCGAGTACGGGGCGATCCTGGATCAGGGCCACGGCCAGGCCCAGCCGCGCCGCGGCCAAGGCCGCGCACGTGCCGGCAATGCCGCCGCCCACCACCACCAGGTCGAATTCGCCGGCCGGATCGGGTTGCTCGGAAAACCCCAGGCATGCGCGGCGAAAGGCGGCCATTTCGGGATCGCCATTGGGCGGCGTGAACTGCGGCGCGAGTTGCAGATCGCGCGAGAAGAGAATCGCGTCGCAGCGCCCCTCGAATCCGGTCAGATCGTGCAAGGCCAGGCGGACACGCTGCCGGGCAGTCTCGATCCGGCCGCCATCCTGCCAATGCCACTGCGCGCCCTGCGTGCCAAACAACGCTGGCAGGGCCCGGCCGTCGACGAGGACTTGGAACCTTCCGGGCGCGCCGGGCGCGTTCCATTGGGCCACCCAGTCCTTGGTGCGGACCCAGACGCGGTACGCGCCCACGGCGGGGAACTCGATTTCGCCCGTCGCGTCGGCGACCGGCCGGCCCAGCCCGTGCGCTAGCAGGTAGGGCGATCCCATCTGGTCCATGAACTGCGGGTCCACGACCCAGCCGCCAAGCTGCGGCAGGCTTTCGGCTTCCACGAGAACGAACTGTGACGACGGAGCAGCGCCAACGCTGAACGAAAGGGTCGCCAACAGGCTTGCGACCAGCAGGACGTGTTTCATTGGAACACCTCGGGGCCGGAAATGCGTATCGCGTCAGGGCTTTCGCCGCAGATGATTGACACCCCCTGAGCCATCGCTGATGATGGATTGTCCCAGGTCTGCGCGGGGCTCGTCCATACCCCGAGTCGAATTTCTATGAGCATGCCGCCTGATCGACCCTTGACCGAGATCCTCGGCGCGATTCCCTACCGCATGGCCTTGGCCGGGGGATGGATCGACCAGCCCTTCGTGTCGCGGCTGGACCCCGCTCCGCCCGGTTCGATGGTGGTGGTGAGCCTGGAGCCGACCTGCCGGTTCATGGAGCGCGCCGGGATGGCCACCGGCACGCGCCACGTGGCGCTGGAACTGTGGAACGGTCGGCTTCCGGACCGCGAACCGGCCGAGTTGGTGCGCGAGTTGTACGCGGCAGAGAACCGCGGCCGGAGCGACCCTTCGGGCTCGCAGGACATGATCGGCCTGGTGTACCCGGGCGTGTGCCGGCTGGATTACGACTTCACTCACGAGGGCGGGATCTTCCCCAAGCATATCGAGGCGAACCATGATCCGCGTGTGGCCGCCTGGCTGGAAAGGGTGATCTGGGTCCTGCCCGTGGCTCAGCGGCCGGAGGGTTACAACCCGCTGGGCGTCAAGCACCTGGACCCGGCCTGGATTCGCCGCCTGGGCGCAACCGGCCAGGCGTGTTTTGACGCCGTGGTCGCGCAGGATGCGCAGGCCTTGGGCGGCTCGCTGAACGCGTGCATGGAGTGCTGGGAGGCGATTCTGCCGCAAACCGTGCGGCATCCGGCCTTGACCGTGGATTTGAAAGGCCTCTTGGCCTATTACCAGTCGCGCTATTGCGGGGCCATGTATTCCGGCTGCGGCGGCGGTTACCTGTTCGTGGTGTCGTTGGAGCCGGTGCCGGGCGCGTTCCACGTGAAGGTGCGGAGCGCAGCATCATGAATGGACCACGGGCCGTTGTTGTCTCCGGCGGTTTCGACGACATTCGCGCGCGGCACTTGCGATTCTTGGAAGAGGCGGCCAGGCTGGGCGAGGTGATCGTGCTGCTGTGGCCGGATGATGTGGTCCAGAATGTGTGTGGCCGTGCGCCGAAGTTCCCCGTGGCCGAGCGGCGCTATTTCCTCAACGCGGTGCGCTATGTCGCGCGCGTGGTGACGCTGGCCGCCTCGGCCGACGCCAATGCCTTGCCGGATCTCGATGGTATCCGGCCGCAGAGCTGGATCGACGAAGAGGCATCGGCCAACGACCTGCGCCGCGCGTTTTGCCGCCGGCACGGTCTGCAGTACTGCGTGCTGGGTGCCGGGCAACTGGCCGGATTTCCCGAGCCGGCGCCGACGCCTTCCACGCCGGGGCGGAAGAAGGTGATCGTCACCGGATGTTACGATTGGTTCCACACGGGCCATGTACGGTTCTTCGAGGAGGTCAGCGCGTACGGCGACCTGTATGTGACGGTGGGAAATGACGTCAATGTGCGCCAACTCAAAGGCGAGGGGCATCCGCTGTTGCCTGAGGAGGAACGTCGCTACCTGGTGGGCTCGATCAAACATGTGAAACAGGCCCTGGTCGCCAGCGGCCATGGTTGGCTGGATGCCGACCCGGAAATCCGCCGCCTGCGGCCCGAGATCTATGTGGTGAACGAAGACGGCGACCGGGGGGGCAAACGCGACTATTGTGAGCAACTGGGGATCGAATACCGCGTATTGCAGCGTACGCCCGCGCCGGGCCTGACGCGGCGCAGCAGCACGGAGCTGCGCGGCTTCTGAGAGGGCGGTTGGCCGCCCGTGTCGGCTTTCGCCGGTCCTGGCAATTCGCCCTTGATTTGCCGCCGTAATCGTTGTCAGGCTGCCCCCAGCAACTCCCAGGCGGGCTGGGGGGGGCCTATTGATCTCTGCGTTGTTAGTGACCCCGGCCGAGGGAACGGAAGGCCGGGAAACCGGGTTCCCGACGGTCGCCCGCAGTTCATTTCTCTATGCAGGACTCAACAAAGCGGTTCCAGGCGTCCTTGCCCGCCCACCCGCTTGACTCACCACGCTTCCTTGCTTAGCCTCAGTCCTGTGGGGGAAAAGCACTTTCCCGTCACTTGAGGCAGTTCTTGCCGCACAGAGGGGAACGACAATGAGTTCCGATGGAGTGATTATCCAAGGGACCGTGAAGCCGGATGGCAGCTTGGAACTGGATCGGCCGGTCAGTCTTGCGCCGGGCCGGGTGCAGGTCACCATGGTGCCCCTCCCCGCCGTGTCAAACACCGATTCCTTCTTGGCGCGGATGCAGACGCTGTGGCAGGGGCAGCAGACGCGGGGAAACGTGGCGCGGAGTGCCGAGGAGGTCAAGGCGGAACGCCAGGCGATGCGCGAGGAGTGGGAACAGCGGATGCAGCGCGTGGAGCGCGTCCAAGCCGAGGCCGAAGCCATCCGTAGGCGGCGAGGAGAACGGTCGTGAGCGTCTGCCTGGACACCGATTGCACGATCTACTTCGTCGAGCAGAATCCGGTCTGGG
>CALARR010000450.1 GCA_937889015.1 uncultured Planctomycetales bacterium
GGTAAGCCGCACACTCACGGCCGGTTGGACTTGGCGCTGTATTCCAGCTTCACCGTGCTCAAGGGCCGGCCCGTGCTGTGGTATCCGGAGCGGAAGTTCTTCTTGCTGGGCAGGCAACTGCCGGAGGACTTGCTGGCCGGCTTGAATCCAGTAGGGAACGAGAAGCCATGAATTCTGTGGAACGCGTGCAGACTGCGTTGCGCCTAGGCCAGCCCGATCGGGTGCCGGTGCTGGAGTTCGTGGTGGACGAGAAGGTGGCCCGGGCCGCCGTGCCGGGATGCCGGGATGTGGCCGACTGTATGGACCGGCTGGACATGGACTCTGTAGGGTGCGGGGCGAGCTTTGCACGCGTGAGCGAGCATTCCGACGGCTCGTTTGTGGACGAGTGGGGCGTGACGTATCGAGAGAACACCGAGGCGGTGGCGCATCCCTTGCGCGGTCCGATCCGCACGCTGGCCGACGCGCGGGACTACGTGCCGCCCGACCCGGACGCTCCGCACCGGCTGGGCCGGCTGCCGGATCTGGTGGATCGGTACAAGGGGCGGCGCGCGATCTGCTTCCATCACCGTGCGGCCTTCATGTGGTCGGCCTACTTGATGGGGATTGACACGATCTTGATGAACTTCCTGGCCGAGCCGGATCTGGTGGAGATCGTGCTCGACAAGGTCTTGGCCTGTAACATGCGGATTGTGCAGCGTGCGATTCGGGCTGGGGCGGAAGTGATCATCCTGGGTGACGACTACGCCAGCAACAAGGGCCCCATGATGAGTCCGGCCGTGTTCCGCCAGTTTATCCTGCCGCGACTGCAGCGGATGGTGGACTTGATCCACGAGGAAGGGGCCTTGTGCATCAAGCATTCCGACGGAAATTTGTATTCGTTGCTGGAGATGATCGCCTCGGCGGGCCCAGACGGGCTCAATCCGGTCGAGCCCGTGGCCGGAATGGACTTGAAGAAGACCAAGCAACTGGTGGGCGACCGGATGTGCCTTGTGGGCAACATCGACTGCGCCCACCTGTTGCCGCACGGAACCGTGGACGAGGTTCGCCAGGCCGTGCGGCAGGCGATTGCCGATGCCGCGCCCGTCGGAGGATTCATTCTCAGCTCGTCGAACAGCATTCATTCGTCGTGCGATGCGCGAAATTTCGTGGCCATGGTTCAGGCCTGCCACGAGTTTGGGGCGTATTGACCGGCATGCAAGGGGTTGGCTCTTTGTCAGGCGAACCGGTTGGGGAGGTGAATTCGCGCGAGTCGATGCGGAGTGTGTTTCATTCCAACGCGGGTTTTCGTGCGAGCAATCAGGAGGAAGAGGGGATGAGCAGGACCAAAGACAAGTTGCGCCGGGGTGAGCCCGCTTTGGGTGGTTGGATCATGATCGGCCATCCTTCGGTGGCCGAGGTGATGGCCGGCGAGGGGTTTGATTGGCTGGGAGTGGACCTGGAGCACACGTCGATCGACGTGCGACAGTTCCACGAGATGGCCCTGGCCGTCAAAGGCACCGGAGTGGATCTCTTGGCGCGGCTGCACTCGTGCGATCCCGTATTGGCCAAATTGGTGCTCGACGCGGGCGCGTCGGGAATCATTGTTCCCTCGATCAATACGCCCCAAGAGGCAGCCTTGGCCGCGGCCATGGCGCGGTTTCCACCGCAAGGAATCCGGGGAGCCTCACTGTGCCGGGCCACGGATTTTGGTCGGCGCTTCAGCGGGTATTTTGCCGGACACAACGACAACGTGCTGGTGGTGGTGATGTTGGAACACAAGGACGCCGTGGCCGCGGCCGACGCCATCCTGGCTACGCCGGGGATCGACGCGGCCTTGATCGGCCCTTACGATCTGTCGGCTTCGATGGGATTGGCCGGACAGTTGGGGCATCCCTTGGTCCTGGCCGCCCAGCAGACGATTCTGGATGCCTGTCTGCGGCACCAGGTTGCCCCTGGCATTCACGTCGTGCCGGTCGACGCCGACGAAGTGCAGCGGCGGATCGCCCAGGGATTCCGCTTCGTGGCCTGCGGGATCGACACGGCGTTTGTGGCCGAGGGCTGCCGGACGATGCTGGGGAGGAGGGGGACGGATGGCTGAGGTCGTACTGGTGACCGAGTTGGAATACGCCAAGGCCGAGGCCTTCTTTCGGTCGCAAACGGACGTGGCGGCGATGGTCGCGCCGTTTGCCGAGGAGGCCTTGGCGGAAACGGTGCTGCGGCATAGCGCGCGGGCCGTGATTTTGGGGGCCAAGCCCTACCATGGTCGATTGTATGAGGCCTTGGGTACGACGGGGCGCGCACGCGGCGCGATCCTGGCCCGATTCGGTGTAGGGCACGATGGGGTGGACAAGGCGCAGGCACGACAGCAAGGAATCGTGGTGACGAACACGCCGGGCGTGTTGGATGCGAGCGTGGCCGAGCACACGTTATGGCTGTTGGGAAGCCTGGTGCGGCACGTGGCCCGGCTGGACGCGCGGATGCGTGCCGGGCAGTTCGCGGGTGAGGCCGGCGCGGAACTCTCGGGCAAAACGCTGGGGGTGATCGGCTTCGGCAACATCGGTCGGCGCGTGGCCGCCATGGCCCATTTTGGCTTCGGCATGCGGGTGCTTGCGGCCGACAGCCGCAGTGCCCAGCAGTTGCAGGCTGCGGACGGTCGTCCGCTGGAGGCGATCCTGGGAACGTATGGCGTAGAGTTCTACAGCCAGGATTGCGATGCCGTCTTCCGCGCGGTGGACGCGGTGAGCATCCACTTGCCCGCCACGGCCGCGACCCAGGGCTTTGTGGACGCGCGGCGGCTGGGGCTGATGAAGCCCGGATCGCTGTTGGTGAACACGGCCCGGGGAAGCGTGGTCGATGAGGTGGCCTTGTATGATGCCTTGGCTACGGGCCAGGTTGCGGGCGCGGGGTTGGATGTGTTCGTGCGGGAGCCCTACGAGCCAGTTCTCTCGGAGAAGGATCTGCGACGATTGGAGAACGTGGTGCTCACGCCGCACGTGGGGTCGAATACGCGCGAGGCGAATCTGCGCATGGCGCAGTCGGCACTGGCCAATGTGCGGCATTTCCTGGCCGGCGCGATGGATGAGCTTGCGCGGGTCGACGCACCTGCGGATCGGGGGTCTTGAAGAAGATCGACGGGGCTCGTTCCTTGGCACGCCGCGCGGCTCAGCTCCCTATCCCAGCTCGGGACCCGAACTGGTCCAGAGTTGATCCTGGCGGTCGGTCACCAGCTCGCCGCGCCACATGCGCACGAAGCGGCGCTGTTCGGTCAGTCCATAGGCGGTGGCCCAGGCCATCGCCGGTTGGTTGGCCAGGGGGACGTCGACATAGACCCTTTGATCCGCGGCAGCGGCGAGCGCCGCGTCGCCCAGGGCCCGGCCCGCCTCAGGGTCGCAGGCAGCAATCGGTCCGATCTGCACGGCGCGCGAACCGGCACGGCAGAAGGCGAAGCCGCGGAGCGAACCTTGGTGCAGGCGGACATACGCAGCTTGCGGCCAGTGACGCCAAAGCGACTCCAACAAGGGTCGGCGGTCGGTGCCGGTGACTTGGAAGTCGAGGTGGCAAAGCGAATCGAGCAAGTCGGCTTGCAGGGGCTGGACTGCGTCCGGCTGGGGGCAGGTGGCAAGGCAGCCCTCAATGCGTGCCAGTTCGTAGTCGACCTGGAAGCCCAGTTTCTCATAGATCGGCCTGCCAAGATGTGTGGCGTCGAGGCGGATGGTTGCCACGCCCTGGGCGTCGAGATACTGCAACGCGTGTTGCATCAACTGCGTGCCGATCCCCTGGCCTCGGCATTGGGGGTCGACCAGGACCATGGCTACCCAAGCCACGGGTCCGAAGGTCCAGGTGCATGTGGTCCCGACCGGGTAACCGTCGCGTTCGGCCAGAAAGCACCCTTCGGGATTGGTCTGGAGAAAGCGGGTCCAGTCGGCCGGGATTTGGTTCCAATTGGCCTGCTGTTTGAGTCGCATTCCGGCTGGCACGTCGGCCGGGGTCATGGTGCGGATGGTGATGGTCGGCATGGGTAATACAAAAGGGCCAATGGGACAACGGATTGGTTCGGCAGCCACAATATGCTTTGCCGGACGAACGGCGTCAACCGACCGAGGACGCACCCCTGAAAACGCTTGCCTTGGCTGTGTACAATAGATAGTTTGATCTTGCCGGTACGGCTGCCGAAGTGGAAGGCGACCTGCCGAGTGATTCTCGCTCCATATTGCGTCTCAGGTGAGTCATGCCGTGAGGCCGACCATCGGGAGGCCGGCTTGCCAGGGCAACGGGCTCGACAGGCACGACATTTCTTTTCTGACCCCCAGTAAACCCTCCGTCCGGGTAGGTTTCTATGTTCAGCCGAGAGACCTTGCTGTCGCTGGCCATTCTGGCCGGCCTGATGGTGAACAGTGCGACGGCGGCCCAGCGAACCACCTTGTGGATCACGCTCGACACCGAACGGATCGGTCCGGCTGTGGCGTGTGATGGCGAGTTCCGGATCGCCGGCGGCAAGGTGGTCGTGTCGCCCTGGCTGGAGGAAGCCGGGGATTCGGTCGACGGCTCCGCATTCAAGCTTTGTTCGGAGCACGACGCCGATTCGGCCAAGGCCGCCAGGCTTCAGGTCGTGCGCCGCTGCACTCTGCCCAAGGGTCTGTTGGTCGAGGTGATCGGCCCGAGCCAGGGCACGCTGACGGCCGACACCAAGCTGGGCACGCTGGAAATTGATCTGGCCCAAATCCGGCAACGCCGCAGCATGGATCTGCTGGGCGGCAAGCTGCACGTGCAGTGCATCCCGAATAGCACACGTTTTACAGGGGATCAGGCCGAAGAGGAGTATCCCTCCCTGGCTGTCATGCCCGACGGCCGGCCAGCCGTGGCCTACGTGGCCTGGGACGGAAAGCGGGATCGGGTGATGGTGCGGATCGGCGAACAGGCGCGCGCGATCGACGCACCGCCGGGCGATTGCATGGAGCCGCGGTGCGCCGTCGACGGGCAGGGGCGGCTGTGGGTCATCTGGGCCGCCAGTCAGAAAGGCCAGTGGGACTTGTGGGCCCAGTGCGACGGGCGGACGATGCAACTGACGCGTGGGCGTTTCAACGCCTTCTGGCCGCGTCTGGCCCGGGATGCGAAGGGCCGGCTTTGGCTAGCGTGGCAGACGGCCGACGAGGGCCAGCACTACGAGGTCTTTCTGGCCCGGCTCGGCGATAAGGGGCTGGAGGGAGTGACCAACGTGAGCCAGCACGCGGCTGACGATTGGGAGCCGGCCGTGTGTGCGATGCCGGACGGCCGGGTCGCGGTGGCCTGGGACAGCTATCGCAACGGCAGCTACGACATCTACCTGCGTGAGTTCTCGGCGGAGGGCCAGCCGCTCGGTCCCGCCCGGCCGATCGCTGCCAGTCCGCGCCGCGAGGCCCACGCCACGCTGGCGGCCGACTCGGCCAACCGGCTGTGGATCGCCTGGGATGTGGGCAATGAGGACTGGGGCAAGCACCCCGAGCCGCGTGCCACCCTGCATTCCTGGCGGCGCAGTGAGTTGGCCTGCCTGGCCGACGGCAAGTTATTGCGTCCGGCCGCCGACCTGGCGACCGTGGCGCCGCAGGCCATTGCGAAGGCCAAGCCGACCGGGAAGAAGCCGGCACGCAAGGTGGATTGGGACCCGGAGTCGCCGGGCCGCAGCGGCGGGTTCATCGAATATCCTCAGGTAGCCGTGGACGGGCAGGATCGCGTGTGGGTCATCTTCCGCATGGAAAACCAGGTGCTGCCCTACTGGAAGTCGGATAAGGCCCGACGCCAACAGAACTATGGCATGTGGCACCTGATGGCCACTTGCCTGGAGGGCAATGCCTGGAGCAAGCCCATGCTGCTGGCTCACAGCAGTGGCCGGCAGGACATGCGCGTGGATGTGGCTCAGGACGCCCAAGGGCAGTTGCTGGCCGTCTATGGGGCCGACGGCCGCGTGCGGCAGTTCCCGTACGTGCCGGTGGACTATGACGTGTATCTGGCATCGCTGGCCGGCGTGGGTGGATCGCCGCGCGCCCCGCAACTGGTCGAGGCGCCGGAGTTGGGTCGGATCGCGCCGGTGAAGCCTGATCCCGAACTCGATCCGCTGCCGCGAGAATGGAACATCGGCGGCAATCGCTATCGCATGGTTCTGGGAGACACACATCGCCACACCGACATCAGCCGCTGCGCGAATGGCTACGACGGGTCGTTGCAGGATGCGTATCGTTACGCGTTGAACGCCTGCGGACTGGACTGGCTGGCGATCAGCGACCACGACCAGGACATTCTGAAGCATCGTAACGACAAACAGCAGCGACCGCGGCAAGACTACGACTGGTGGCGCTCGCAGAAGTACTGCGACCTGTATACGATTCCCGGCCGGTTCGTGGCCGTGTACGGTTACGAGCACGGGGGCAGCTACCAGGCGCGGGGTGGTCACAAGAATGTGGTCGAGGCCCAACGCGGGCAGCCGGTGGAAGAGATCGACGCGCCGCATGAGTTGTTCGCGGCCCTGGCCGACAGCGGGGCGATCGCCATCCCGCACCAACTGGCCGACGGCGGCTCGCGCATGGACTGGGACAAGTGGAGCGAGCCGTATGAGCGCGTGGCCGAGATTTTTCAGACGCGTGGCAGCTATGAGTTTGCCGGCTGCCCACGTTCGGCCGAGATCTTCACAGAGGGTAACTCGGTCTGGGATGCGTTGGCCAAGGGGGTGCGGATCGGGATCATCGCTTCCAGCGACCACGGGCAGACGCACCAGGCGCGCGCCGGCGTCTTCGTCGAGGCCGACGACGGTCCGTTGGGCTTCTCGCGCGAGGGGATTCTGGCCGGGCTTCGGGCCCGCCGGGCGTTTGGGGCGACCGTGGCCGTTTTGCTGCGCGCCCAGATTGGCGATCGACCCATGGGGCAGGAGATCGTCACAGCGGCTGCGCCGAAGATCGAGGCCCAGGTGACAGCTCCAGCGGCAATCCAGCGGCTGGACGTGGTGCGCGACGGGCGATTTGTGTACAGTAGCCAACCTGGCGCCAAGCAGGCCGCGTTCGAGTTCCAGGACCTGAACCTCGAGCCGGGACAGTCGGTCTACTACTATGTGCGCGCCCAGATTGGCGAGAATGACTATGCCTGGTCGTCGCCGTTGTGGGTGACGCGGCAGAAGTGAGGATGTGAGGATTGTACTTGGGAATGGTGAAAGATGTGGGGGTCGGTTTTCGACGCTTCGAAACGCTCGCCCACTTTGGCAATAACTTCTTCAAGGAGCCGAAGCGATGATGCGCGTGGGTTTGGTCGGTTGGCGGGGAATGGTGGGATCGGTATTGATGGACCGGATGCGCGCCGAGGGTGACTTTGCGCTGATCGACCCGGTGTTCTTCACGACTTCGCAGGTGGGCGGCGCCGCGCCGCAAGTCGGCAAGGACGCCCCACCGCTGGTCGATGCGCGCTCCATCGACGAACTGAAGAAGATGCCGACGATCATCTCCTGCCAGGGAGGCGATTACACGAACGAGGTCTATCCGAAGCTGCGCGCCGCAGGCTGGAAGGGCTACTGGATCGATGCGGCCTCGGCGCTGCGCATGGCCGACGAAGCGGTGATCATCCTTGATCCGGTGAACCGCAAGGTCATCGACGCCGCCCTGGCCAATGGGGGCAAGGCCTTCATCGGCGGCAACTGCACGGTGAGCCTGATGCTCATGGGCCTGGCGGGCCTGTTCCATCACAACCTGGTGGAATGGATGACGAGCATGACCTATCAGGCGGCTTCCGGGGCCGGGGCCCAGAATATGCGCGAACTGGTGGCGCAGATGGGCGTGATCCACGCTGCGGTCGCCAAGCCGTTGGCCGATCCGGCCTCGGCGATCCTGGAGATCGACCGCGTCGTGTCCGAGACGATCCGCTCCGAGGCCCTGCCGACGAAGAATTTCGGCGTGCCTTTGGCCGGCAGCCTGATTCCCTGGATCGACAAGCAGTTGGAGAACGGCCAGAGCCGTGAAGAGTGGAAGGGCCAGGCGGAAACGAACAAGATCCTGGGCCGTTCGGCCAATCCCATTCCGGTCGATGGCCTGTGCGTGCGCGTCGGCGCGATGCGCTGTCACAGCCAAGCCCTGACCATCAAGCTGACACGCGACGTACCGCTGGCCGACATCCACCAGATGTTGGCCGCCGCCAACGACTGGGTGCGCGTGATCCCCAATGACCGCGAGGCATCGATCCGCGGGTTGACCCCGGCGGCCGTGAGCGGCACGCTGGAAGTGCCGGTGGGCCGCCTTCGCAAGTTGAACATGGGGCCGCAATACCTGACGGCGTTCACCTGCGGCGACCAGTTGCTGTGGGGGGCGGCCGAACCGCTACGCCGCATGCTGAGAATCCTGCTGGAAGCGTGACCGCCCATGCAAGCCCTGCTGCTCCTGCTGGCCCTACTTCCGGCCGCGACGAATCCGGTCAAGGCGGCCGACGCGCCGCAGGGCAGTGATATCGCCTGGCGGTTGGCAGGGCCGGGCGGGGGAGGGTGGATCCAATCGATCGCCTGGGACCCGCGCGACGCGCAAACTCTGTATGTCGGCTGCGATGTTGGCGGATTTTTTGTCTCGACTGACGCCGGGCAGCACTACGAACTGCGCAACGAGGGGCTGCAGGGATATTTCGTGCAGTCGATCGCCGTGCATCCGCGCAACAGCCGGATCCTTGTGCTGGGTACCGAATGCGGTATCTTTCGCAGCACCGATCAGGGCCGCCACTGGCAATGGATCCGCGAGGGTTTCCCGCCTTTGAAGCGGCACGGTTTTTCGGTCCCGATTGGCGCCGTGTGTTTCGATCCCCAACGGCCTGAGACTCTGTACGCCGGCATCGGTCGGCCACGCTGGCAGAAGGATGGGGCGGGGGCTATCTATCGTTCCGACGACACGGGGCAGACCTGGCGTCGGACTTCGGCCGGGCAATTGCCGGAAAAGGCGATTGTGGGGGATATCGAGGTCATGCCAGGCCAAAGCGGCACGATTCTGGCCGCTACGAGTGGCGGCCTGTATCGCAGCGACGACGGCGGGATCACCTGGCAGGATTCGGGTCGGGGGCTGACTCATCGCTACGTGGAGGAGATCGCCTTTGCGCCCTCCGCGCCGCAGGTGGTCTATGCCACGCTCCGCACCCTGGCACGCGACAAACAGCCTTTTGACGGCGGTGTGTTCCGTAGCGATGACGCGGGACGAACGTGGCGATCGGCCAATGGGCCCGGGTTGCCCAACCGAGTGGGCAAGGCGTCGGAACCGGCGGCCAAGACGCCCAATCTCCGCGAGGTGTTCGTCGATCCGCGTAATCCGGACGTGGTTTACGTCGGCTGCGAGTCGTGGGTCTTTGCGGGCGTGCTCAAGTCCAGGGATGGTGGCCAGAACTGGAGCCTCGTCACGCGCCGCGAGAATCCTATTGATGCCGGCGCAGTCAATGATCGCAATTCCGTCCGGATTCCAGCCTTATCGGCTGGAATCCAGGGCTCCCGCGGCCGCGGAACGATCATTGGCAATACGGACCTCAATAAGGACCTATCCCATGACCGCTCCAGCCAGGCCGGGCGGCCCAGCAGGACTGAACTGCCGACAGGCTTTGGGACCGGCTCTAAACCACCGCGCGGCGCCAAGCCCGAACCGGGCAACATGGACTACGGTTGGATTCGCTCGTGGGGGCCGAGTGTGAAGTGCCTGACGCTTTCGCCGGCACGCCCCGACCGGCTGGCGTTCGGGACCAGCGGTCATGTCTTTGTGAGCGATGACGGCGGCGCAAGCTGGCAGCAGCGTTACAGCCGCATTTGGGAGGACGGGCGGTTTGCGGGCACGGGCCTGGAGGTAACTTGCCTGCACTCCGTGCAGCCCGATCCGGTCCGGCGTAGCCGGCTGTGGTTCTGTTATGCCGACATTGGCCTGCTGCGAAGCGATGACGGCGGCGCGACCTTCCGCCGCTGCTTCGAAGGCATGGCCAGTCCCGGCAACTGCTTCACGGTGTCCGTCGATCCGCAGTGGCCGGATACGCTGTGGGCCGGCACGGGGCAGTGGGCGACCAACGTGGGGGATGTGTGCCTCTCGACCGACGCGGGTGCGACCTGGCAGGTGGTCGGCAAGCCCGAGTCGGGCCTGCCAGTGGGTCAGACACGGCATCTGGTGCTCGACCCACGCAGCCCCGCGGACCAGCGGCGTCTGCTGGTGGGCTCCAGTGGCAACGGTATTTTTGAAACCCGCGACGGCGGCGCAAGTTGGAAGCCGATCCATGCCGGCCTTCCAGTCGAGGCGACCAAACAGCCGCGAGCCATCCTGCTACTGGATAGGCCGGCCGGTCGCATCGTCGTGGCCTTGGGCGGAAAAGCGACGACTGGGGCGGGGATTTACTCCAGCGACGACGAAGGGCACACCTGGCAGCGGCTCAACCGCGAAGAGCGCTTCGCCGACATCCACGCCCTGGTGGCCGATCCTCGCGACAGATCAATTCTCTATCTGGCCCTGCGCGAGTCTTACGATCACCAGCAACGGCGAGGCTCTCCCGGCGGGCTGTTCGTTAGCCGCAACGGCGGCCAGGATTGGCAGCGGATTCTTGACGATGACTTCGTCTCGGATGTGGCCGTGAGTCCGGCCGACTCGCGCGTGTTGTATGCCGCCACGACCGGGCATCCCTATCACGATTACTACGTGGCCCCGGGCCTGCTCTGCAGCCGGGACGGCGGTCAGACCTGGACGCGCCAGGTCCAGGGGCTCTCCAATACCAATGTCAGTTGCGTGAGCGTCAATCCACACGACCCGAGCGAGATCTACATCGGCACGGGCGGGAATAGCGGGTTTGTGGGGAAGGACGCGCGCGTGAAGCGGCCGTAGGCAGTGCGGTCTCGGGAGGGATGGAGCGTTGTTATGGTGGGGGACTCTGGCTGACGCGGGGTGCCCTCACCCCCGGCCTCTCTCCCGCGAGCGGGCGAGGGGAGATGACGCGATCGATCTTGGATGTTTTGGGTCCTGCATAGCGAATGAACCGAGGGCGACCGTCGGAAGCTCGGTTTTCCCGGCCTTCCGTTGGTTGGCCGGGGCCATTAACAATGCAGAGATCAATAAAAGGGGCAAAGATGTTCCGCCACAGCCTGGTTGTCGTTACGCTGCTTGCTCCTTCGTGGATTCTGGCCGGCGATTGGCCGCAATGGGGTGGGCGCGACTGCCGCAACATGGTGTCGGAGGAAAAGGGTCTGCCGGAGACTTTTGAGCCGGGCAGCAAAAAACCCAGCGGCGGGATCGACCTGAGCACGACCCACAACGTGAAGTGGGTCGCCCGGCTGGGCTCGGCCGCCTACGGCAATCCGACCGTGGTCAACGGCCGGGTGTTCGTGGGCACGGATGACCAAATACTCGGCGATGACGAGCGATTTCACCGCAGCCGGGGGGGGCTGGTCCAGTGTCTGGATGCGGCGACCGGCCGATTGCTGTGGCGCCTGGTCGTGCCGCAGCGCGAAGACTTGCCGCCTGAGCCGGGATTGCTCTACCGCCAGCAGCACCTGGGAGTGTGCTCTTCGCCGGCCGTCGAGGAGGATCGCGTGTACGTGGTCACCTGCGCGGCGGAAGTCCTTGCCTTGGACGTGTGCGGCCAGGCCGACGGCAATGCCGGGCCGTTTCTGGACGAAGGACGTTACATGGCGCGCAACGACCGGAAGGCCGCGGTCCTGCGGCCTACGGACGGAGACATCGTTTGGCGCTATGACCTCATCGACGAGTTGGGCATCCGACCACACGACGTGGCCAGTTGCTCCATCTTGATCCACGGCGATTTGTTGTACCTGAGCACCAGCAACGGCGTGGACCGGCCGCACGAAAAGGTTCTTGCCCCGCAGGCCCCGGCCTTGATCGCTTTGGACAAGCGGACCGGCCGGTTGGCGGCCGTGGAGAAGGAGGGACTTAGCAGCCGGCTGTGGCATTGCCAGTGGTCGTCGCCGTCATTGGCCGAAGTTGGCGGCAACACCCAGGTCTGCTTCGGCGGCGGCGACGGCGTGTGCTATGCCTTCGATGCCTTGAAGCAGGCCGGGGCGGAACCGGTCCCGCTGGCCAATCTTTGGTCCTACGACTGCAATCCGCCGCACTATCGCCATCGCGACGGCCAGCCGATTCCCTATTACCAGGGGGACAAACGCAAGAAGGGCAGCCCGAACAAGAATGACGGCAACTACCTGGGCCCCAGCCAGATCATCGCCACGCCCGTGTTCGACCAGGGGCGCGTGTATGTGGCCATTGGCCAGGATCCGGCCCACGGCCGGGGCAAGGGCCTGCTGCACTGCATCGACGCCAGCCAGCGCGGCGATATCACGCAGAGCGGGCGCGTGTGGACCTACGACGGCCTGGATCGGACCATCGGCACGGTGAGCGTGGCCGAAGGGCTGGTGTATGTGCTGGACGTGGCCGGACGCCTGCATTGCTTGGAGGCCGATACCGGCAAGCTCGCTTGGGTCTATGAGACCAAGGCTGAGGCCTGGGGCAGCGTGCTGGTGGCGGACGGAAAGCTGTTCTTCGGCAACCAGAAGGATTTCTACATCATGGCCGCTGGGCGCGAGCCGCGGCTGCTGAGCAAGATTCGACTGGGTTCGGCCGTGTACAGCACGCCGATCGTGGCCCAGGGCGTGCTGTACGTGGCGTCACAGCATTACTTATGGGCTGTGTGCGGCGATTCGCTGTTGGCGCAGTAGGGCACGAAAGGGGGCGAAAGAGATGCGATTCATTTTGCGTTCCTTGTTTTTGGCAATGCTGGCGGCAGTGGTGCTGGCGGTGGGCGGTTGTCAGCCGTCGGTTGAGCCCAGCGCGTCGGCGGCAGCCGGCGCGCGCGAGTTCAGCGTCCAGGGCATGTCCTGCGAGGGGTGTGTGGAGAGCGTCACGGCGTGCCTGAAGAAGGTCCTCGGCGTGCAGAGCGCGCAGGTCTCGCTGGCGGAGAAGAAGGCCGTTATTGTGGCTGATCCGGTGCAGGTACCCGATGAGAAGATCGTGGCCGCGGTGAAGGAGGCCGGTTACCAGGCCGAGCCGCGGTCTGCGGCGCCGCCGGCCAGGTAGGTGCTGCGTCCGTACTTGCCGATTGGCCCGGCGTGTGCTTTCGTGGCGCTGGAGACATCCGTCATGAGGTATTGACAATCGCCTGCCGCGCGAGAGGAACGTCGGCACGCGAACGGCGATGGGTGGGTAGTAGAGTGGATGACCGCGAGCACCGACTTGCGGCGAGGTGCTATTCGGACTTCGGGGCGGAACCGCCTGGCGCGGAGAAGCGTTCGTTGCGTTCTTCCTGGGTGCCTATCAGGTCGTCGACGAACTCGCGCACGACGTAGACCTCGACGCGGGAGTTCTTGGCCTGGTTCTCCGGTTCCACCTTGAGCGTGTGCGGTTCGTAGATTCCGGCCTGGCTGAGACGCAGCCGCTCGGCTTCGATACCGGCCTTCTCCAGGAACTGCATCACGGCCAGGCAGCGTGCGTAGCAAAGTTGCCAGGGATTCTGGAAGGGGCTTCCGGAAGGCAAGGGCTTGCCGGAAGCGTGGCCGCGAATCTCGATCTTGTAGCGTTTGCCGATCAAGGCGGGGATGATTTGCTGGAGGCGATCCTTGCCACGGTCGGTCATTTCGGCCGAGTCTTCGTCAAAGGGGACGATGGTGCCGGTCATCGATCGGTCGCCATCGTGCAGGGCGAAGATGCTGGGCTTGTGGGTGCCGGTGCCGATGCCCGTAGCGCGTTGGGGACGTTTGCTGGGGTCGGCACCGCCGCGCGGCAAGCGCGGGCTGCCCTGGGTGGGGACCATCTGCAGCACGTCGGGCGGTTGGAGGCTGGGGGAGCCGCCGGTCTCGCCGGGTTTGGACGAGGGGACCGCGAAGGGATCTTTGAAGTACTGGGCGATGGCTTCCTTGGTGGCCGGCTTGCCCTGGGCCACGATCCACATCACCATGAAGAAGGCCATCATGGCGGTCACGAAGTCCGCGTAGGCAACTTTCCAAGCTCCGCCGCCATGGCCTGCCATTTCGAGATTCCTGTCGCGGCTTGCGGCCGCGGGGCAAACGGCGGGAGGCCCGCCGGCTATTGGTTTTCAGAAACGTGCCTCGCCGTCCTATCCGCCATCCCGTCAGACCGGCCTTCCCTTGGTTGGCCTCACGGCATTCCTTACCTGAGAGGCAATATACTGAAGATCGATTACGAGGATTCCACCTCGGAGAACAACTCGTCGAGTCGTTCGCGCGACGGGCGGCAATCGCTGGCCACGTTGCGCCGCGCCTGTTCGATCGCCACCTTGGCCGGCGCGTCGTTCACGAAAGATTGGATTACCTTGGCGATGGCGCGCAGGAAGGCCACTTCCGATTCCCCCAGAAACTCTAGTCGCACGGCCATAGGGGCGAAGAACCCGTAGGACATGAGAATCCCCAGAAACGTTCCCACCAAGGCCGCACCGACCTTCTCGCCGATCTCTTCCACCGGCCCGTCGATGGCGCCCATCGTAATCACAATGCCCAGCACGGCGGCGACGATTCCGAAGCCGGGCAGGGCGTCGGCAGTCTTGCTCAACACGCCCAGCGGCGCGTGGTGTTCGGCCTCGATGACGTGGATTTCACCGTTGAGCATCTCGGGCAATTGCTCGGGCTTGACGGTGCCTTCGATCACGGGCATCAACGCGCCGCAGATGAATTGCGTCACGTGGTGGTTCTTGGCGACTCGGGGGTATTTGGAGAAGATGTGGCTCTCGTCCGGTGCGGAGGCGTGCGACTCGAGGGCCATCAGGCCGTCGCGGCGTGCCAAACGCAACAGATCGTACAACAGCTTGAACAACTCCTCGTACGTCTGCTTGTTGTAAGGCGTGCCTTTGACGCCCTGGATCACGCCGTGCAGCAGGTCCATAAGGACCTTCTTGGGCGACATGACCACCAGCGCGCCCATGGCCGCACCGCCAATGGTGACGAACTCCGAAGGATGGATCAAGGCACCGATGTGGCCTCCGGCCATCGTGAAGCCGGTGAGCACTCCCCCCAACACGATTATGAAACCGACGATTACAATCATGTGTGTCTTTCCACCATCGACCGTCTTCTGACACTTCGGGAAGCAGGACGAACCCGTTGCCACCCAAACAGGCGGAGGCCGCCGGCAACGCTGGAGTCTGAGACCGGAATGCGGATCGTGTGGTCCCGCTCGGGGCTCTACGCCAGCCAAGGGTATTTAGCATACGGTCATGGGATAGGCTGCCGGAATTAGCCCTCGCAGACGTGCGGCGGACGCCAGACTCCACCGCGCGGAGGGGGCGTGGTCGGCGAACGATACGATTCCGCCACCTGTGGCGGATATTCGAGTTCTGCGGGCGTCAGAGGGATAACATGGTTGGCCGCAAGTCTGGCCGGGAGGCACTGTTTCGAGTGGAGCCAGGGCGAGGTGTGGCCTAGAGTTGCGTAGGAATTCCCGGTCTGTGTCGGCCGGGTAGAGCTTCCTCTTCTCAGAACGGATCGGCACTCCCATCGTTCTGGCGGTGACGGTTCTGGGACAGGTTTCTAGCGCGAGTCGTTTCCGATGCTGACCAACATGGCGTCTATCAGTGCTCTGGCGTTTGGGTTCTGGGTTTGGGCCGTGTATAGGAACCTGTCGTCGCCTGGCCGTGACCGGTTTCTGCGCCCGGAAGGTGTCGCTGCAGCGAATGGTCCTGGATCCGGCTCCAAGACTCCAGATCTGGCTCGTACAGCACTTCCCTGGTCCTGCCTGGCCTTGTTCGCCCTGCTGGGAGGATTGTCGGCGGGTCTGAAGGCCTGCGGGGCCGACGGGTGGTTGAGCGGCCGTGTGATTGGGGCCACGATCAGCGTCGTCGCCGGTTTGACCTTGCTGGAATTTGCGCGACGGGGTCAGAATGCCCTCAGTCGCTGGCGGTGCCCGACTTGGATCGATGTGCCATTCCTGGTCCTGGCGGCGGTCGGGCTGTTTTGGCGCGAGTGCAGCGCGGTGGACGCGACCAGTCGCTACGCTTTGGTTCTGCCCGGCGGATTGTGGGCCGGCTGTGTTTTATGGTGGGCTGCGAGTCGGGCGGAAGTTGGCCGGCGCGAACTGCGTGTGGCGGCCGCGTGCCTGGCGGTCTTCAGTCTGAGTTTCGGCCTGGTGCCAGCCAAGGCCGCGCTGCTGCCCGCGGCACGATTCAACGAAGTGAGCTTCTGGGCCACCGTGGGTTGGCCGATTCAAGCGGTCCAGGCCTTGGCCGCCTTGGCCGTTGCCTTGAGCCTCTGGCGGCATGCGGTGCGTGTGAGCGGAACCACACCTACGAGTCGTTGGCCTTGGGCCGCTGCGGCCTTGCTGTGCGCGGGGATCGTCTGGGCCACCATGCACGGCCGGGAAACTGGGGCGGGCATGCTCGCAGCCTCGGGAGGTGCAGGACAAGGCGCGGCGATGGCCCTTGCCGGCAATGCCACGGCGGAGGAACGGGCGGATTGGAGCCGTCTTACCTCCGAGCGTTGGCGCACCGGAATTCCGATCGTGCTCGGCATTCTGGCGTTGCTGGCGGCGCTGGTCGTGGCAGGCGTCTTGACCAATGAACGGCCCCGATCCAGATCGCGCCTTTCCGGATGAGTGCCGGCAGGGCCGGCGGCCGGAGCAGTGCTGCCGCACTGAGGCAAGAACCCGCTCCCGTTGGTCGCTGGACCGTGGGAGAAGCTTCACGCTGGCTGGGTCCGGCTGTAGAATGGGGCGCGTCGGGCTGAGCCCCGTCTCGCCTGCCCCCATTTAATCTCCCTTAGCCTGGAGCACCGCCATGCCCCTGCTGCCGCTTGTGTTGGCCACGTTCGTCGCTGCCGCGGTCCCGCAGACCAAGGCTTCGTTGCCCGACACCTCGAAGATGAACATCTTGTTCATCGACATCGAGGACTGCAATGCGGGCGTGTGGGGGTGCTACGGCAATCCGATTTGCAGGACACCGCATCTGGACCGTTTCGCCAGCACTGCAGTGCGTTTTGATGCAGCCTACTGCCAGGCCATCTGCTGCAATCCTACGCGAACCTCCTTTCTGACCGGGTTGCGGCCGTTGAGCACGCGCGTGTTGGGCAACGGCCACGTGATGAACGAACACTTGCCGGCGGGGATCTTGACGCTACCGGAGATGCTCAAGAACCGCGGTTTTTACACGGCGGTGATCGGCAAGTTGTTTCACAGGATCGACTATGCCGAACGGCAATTGGCCACCTTCGATCGGATAGAGATGTACGAACATCCCCAAGGATGGAAAGGACCAGGGCCGATTCTGGACTTTCCCGCTGTGCCGCCGCGAGGCAAGGCCGATCCGGCGCCCAAAGACCGCAACAGCAAGGAATTTCGCCAGTGGAAGCAGCGGCGTTCAGACCGCTACGGCGACTCGGGGCTGCAGCCCGAGGAAGAGCGGGATTACCGCATGGCGAGCACGGCCGTGGCCTTGCTGAAGGAGTTTGCCGCCAGCAAGAAGCAGTTCTTCCTGGCGGTGGCCCAAAGTCGACCGCACACGCCGCTGATCGCGCCTAAGAAGTACATCGAGATGTACGATCCGGCAAAGATCCCCGATCCGCGCGCGCCGGCAGAGAGCCTGCGAGATTTTCCGTATATGCAGCGGACCACGGGCGGCAACCCGGATATTTTCACCAAGCAACAACCGACCAGGGAACAAATCAAGGAGGCGATTGCCGCCTACTATGCCTGTGTGAGTTTCGTCGATGACAACGTAGGCCGGGTGCTCGACGCGTTAGAGAAGGAAGGTCTGGCCGAGAACACGATCGTGATCTTCCTGGGCGACCATGGATTTCACCTGGGCGATCACGGCTGCTGGTCCAAGTACTCGATGTTGGAAGCCACGCGCCGCGTGCCGTTCATCGTGCGCGTGCCGGGGGCGCCGGCAAACGGCCGGGCGTGCCGCGCGTTCGTGGAATTCGTGGACATCGTGCCTACCGTGGGTGAGTTGGTCAAGCTCGACCTGCCCGGTAACCTGGAAGGGACAAGCTTCGTGCCGCTGTTGGTCCATCCCGATCAGCCTTGGAAGAAGGCCACCTTCATCGTGGACAGCGATGGCGGGCAGGCTGTACGCAACCGCCGCTGGAGCTACCTGGAACTGAAGAAGGGGCCAGTGGCCGCCGCCCTTTACGACCTGGAGAAGGACCCCTGGGAGACGGTCAATCTGGCCAACGATCCGGCTCATGCCCATGCGCGGCAGGAGATGGCCGACCTGCTCAAGGCCGGCTGGCGCGGGGCTTTGCCTGCGAAGACGGCCTCTCCGTAACCTGGCAAGGCATTTGGTTCCACCGAGCTGCGCAAGATGTGGCGTGGCGAACGGAAGGGCGAGACTGGTTCTTGGGCGGTTTCGAGCCGGAGGAGGTTCTTCATGACTGTGCACCCAACGATGGTTTGCCTCTGCAGTCTTCTGTTGCTAGGGGAGGGCTCGGCGCGAGCCGATGTTGTGCTGGAAACCCGGCAGATTCGCCTGCAGATCGCGGCTGATGGCACTCTAACCAGCCTGGCCGCGAAGCCCGAAGGCACCGAATACAAGGCGCCGGGGACGTGTCCCCTAGCCGTCGTCTGTCGCGGGGGGCGCATGGTCCCGGTAAACGATGGCAAATACGCCGCGGTGACAGGGCGGTGGACTTATCGCGGTGGATCGCAGTTTCCCGCCACCGCGGCCCGGCTGAAGGAGGACGTGCTGACGATCGAGTTCAGCCAGGCCAAGGCCCGGGCCAACTATCGCGTGCGGAGCACGGACGACTATCTGGCTTTTGAGCTCTTGGGCGTCGAGGGGGAGTCGATCGACCGAATCGAGTTTTTCCGCCTGGCGGTGCGACGTTTACCGTACCTGGGCCAGTGGATGGGGGCGGTCTACGACGACCGGTTTGGGATTTGTCTGTGCGGCGCCAATCTGGAAGCGGACATGGACTTGCTGCCGCAGGACGACAGCGTATTGATGACGGCCGCGGCCGAGGCACGCGTGAGTCTTCGGGGGCCCACGGCGGTGCTGTTCGGCAACCGTGAGCCCAAGACGCGATTGCTGGACTCCATGGCGCGCGTGGAGCAGGATTTCGGCCTGCCGCAGGGCGTTGCGGCGCGGCGTTCGCCCCTGCAGCGGCTGTCGTATTTGTGGGCCTCGCGTCCTACGCCTGAGAACATCGGCGAGTACATCCGTTGGGCCAAGTTGGGCGGGTTCCGGGTGTTGCTGTTCTCCTATACGGCCTTCACTCGCGGCGCTGGTCATTTTTTGTGGAACGAGTCCTATCCGAATGGCATGGCCGATTTGAAACGCGTGACCGACGCGATTCGGGCCGCCGGCTTGCAGCCCGGGCTGCACATCCACTACTGCAAGACGCGCAAGGGCGACCCTTACACGACGCCTGTGCCGGACAGCCGATTGCGGAAGGAACGGCGATTCACGCTGGCGACGCCGCTGGACGCGACGAGCCGCACGGTGACGGTGCGCGAAGATCCGGCAGGCTGCACGCTGGACAAGGGGCGTCGCATCCTGCAGATCGGCCAGGAATGGATCTACTACGAGAACTTCAGCTCGCAGCCGCCCTATCAGTTCACCGGCTGTGAGCGGGGGCATTTGCAGACGACGGCTGCCAACCATCCGGCGGGGGCCGAGGTGGGCCTGCTGGACGTGGACACGTGGGACGTGTTCGTGCGCTTCGACCAGGCGACCGATATCCAGGACGAGGTGGCGCGGCGGATCGCTGACATCTATCGCCAGACCGGCCCGTACGCAATGGTCTACTTTGATGGAGCCGAAGACGTGCACGAGCCGTTCTGGTACAACGTGCCTTTGGCGCAGTATCGGGTCTTTCGGCTGCTGGACCCGCCGCCGGCCGTGTGCGAATCGGCGCAGTACACGCATTTCAGTTGGCACATGATCAGCCGCAGCAACGCCTATGATTCGGTGGCTGCAGCGGATGGGATGAAGGACTTCTGCCGACTGATGCCATGTCCTACCGCCGAGACGCGGAGGCTGGATTTCTCGCGGATTCAGTTTGGCTGGCTGGGGCGGTTTGGATTCCCCAAGCCCGCCCCCGGAAAACGCGCCCCAAGCGATGCCTCGTTGGCCAAGCTGCCCGGCCCGGACGTGTTCGAATACGTGGCCAGCCGGGCGGCGGCCTGGGACTGCCCGCTATCGATCCACGGGACATTGCCGGAATTCGAATCCAACCCGCGCGCGGAAGATTGCCTGTCGGCGATCAAGACCTGGGAGGATGCGCGTCTGAGCGATCAGCTTTCGGACGCGGATCGTCGGTTGCTGCGCAACGTGGCGCCCGAGGATGCGCGCTACGTGCCCTGCTTCGAGCAGCGGCAGATCTACGAGAACATCCGCAACGATCGGGACCTGACCCCGTCGCAGCGGCGGATCCTGGCTGACCGCCGCGAGCATCACTTGTTCCTCAACGAGCAGGAACGCTATGAGCTGGTTGAAGTGCACGAAGTGTCCCAGTTCGCTCAGGGGCTTATCCACGGCTATTGGTTCCGTCGGGCCAGCAAGCCGGCCGACGTCTATGTGTTGGCCTGGGCCGTCGTAGGGCAGTGCCGCTTGACCGTGCCGGGGCGCGGGGTGGTGGCAATGCGTCCGTTCGGCACTTCATTGGCCAGCCAGGCAGAGGGCGATGCGACGCAAGTCCTCATCGGCCCGCGTACCTATCTGGTCTTTCAGAACACCGATAGCGAGGCAGTCCTCGGGCGGCTCGGCCGGGCCGAGGTCGTTGGGCGAGCCGAGCGGTAGCGCACGCGGCGCGTGCAGGCGAGCGCCAGGTTCGGAAAACACAAGCCGCCCCATGGCTGGGCCAGGGGGCGGCTTGACGTTCCCAATACTGTCAGGCGGGGCGTCACATCTCCGTCCACGCGCCGGGCACGGGCGGGGCGTAACGCCCGTTCTCGTCGGCCTGGACGGGGGCCGGGCTGTTCTCGTTCAGGGCGTCCACGTTCGGGCAGAACTGGAAGTTGGAGGCCAGGGCCTCGTCCCATGTGATGATCTTGCCCGAGTGCACGGCCGCACGGCCCATGATCGCGGCCAGGTTCGAGTAGGCGGCGCGTTGGGTCTCGTTGTGTTTGCGATCGCCGCGGATGGCCGCCAGGAGCACGTTCCATTCTTCCTGCCAGGGGCTTTCGGCGCCGCGGAAGCGGGTCGACCAGTTGGCGTCCTCCTTGTAGCCGTACTTCCAGTCAATGTTGTCTGCTGCGACGCGCTGATCCTTGTAGGTGTGCACGGTGGGCGCGTGGATATTGCCCGAGAACTGGGCCGCGCACTTGGTGCCGTGGACGTAGGTCGCAAACTCGTTGTAGCACTTGGGGATGTAGCGGCCCACGACCATGGCCTTGGTGCCGTCGGCGAACGTGTATTCGACCGAGTAGGAGTCGAAGTTCTGGCTTGCGTCCTGGGTGTCGGCGGCGCGTCCGCCCACGCCATGGGCGGAGACCGGCCAGGAGTCTTTCAGCCAGCAGCATTCATCGACCTGGTGGATCATCAACTCGATCCACGAACCACAAGAGGCCCAGAAGAAGCGGCTGGCCTTGCGGAGTTGCCAGAGCAACTCGCTTTCCTCTTTCTTGTAGGGCTGCATGCCGCGGCTGGAGTCCATGCGGTAGGCACGGATGAGCTGGATCTGGCCCATGGCGCCGTCGCGAATCTTCTTGATCAGGGCCTGGCGCGCAGGCGAGTGGCGGCACATCAGGCCGGCGGCCACCTTAAGGTTCTTCTTTTCGGCCGCCTCACCGGCGCGGAGGATCCGCTTGATTCCGCCCGGATCGGCCGCGAAGCTCTTTTCCATGAAGACGTTCACGCCCTTCTCGACGGCGTATTCGAAATGCCGCGCTCGTGGCCAGGCATTGGTAGTCAAGAGGGCCACGTCGCCGGGACGCAGGCAGTCGATCGCCTTGCGATAGGCATCGAAGCCCAGGAAACGCCGGTCCTCGGGCACGTCGACCGCCGCGCCGAACTCCTTGCTGAGATTCTTGTACGAATTGTTCAGCTTGGTGTCGAAGATGTCGGCCATGGCCACCAGCTTGGCGTTGCCGTTGGGGACCGTCAGGGCGTTGGCGGCGGCCCCGCTGCCGCGTCCGCCGCAGCCGATCAAGGCCAGGCGGATCGTGTTGTCTTCGGCGGCATGGACGTGGGGAATGGCCACCCCGGCCAAGGCCGATGCGGCCGCCAGTTTTCCGCCCAATTGAAGGAATTCACGCCGTGTGGGCGAGGAGGATTCTTGGGGCAACGCCAGCTTCTCGGACTTCATGGTGGCTCCTTGGTGGATAGGCAGGGGAACGATGCCCAACTCATCGGCAGATCGAGCGGGCGGCGTGATGTCTTCCAGAGTAGTCAATTCCCGCGATGAAAGCAATCTTTCTTTGGTGCGCGGCGGTCCGAGCTTCCGCTTCCCGGCACGCGGCTCCATCGGCTCCAACTTGTGTCACGGACCGATCGCTGCCGTCAACTTTCGCCAGACGGCCATCGATCGTTTCAGATGCACCTCCGAGGGTTCGGCCACTTTGTAGCATTGCAAGCCCACGGGCCCGCGGTAGCCGCTGGCGTCCAGGATGCGCAGGAAACCCTGGAGGTCATAGTCGCTATCGTCCAGCGGGCGGATTTCCTGGCGCGAGTCCTCGGGCCCCTTAAGGCCATTGATCGTCACCAGGAACAGGTGCGGCAGGGCCTCGGCCAGCAAGCCGGGCAGGGCCGGAGACGGCTTGACCCATTGCCAATGCACGAGATTGAAATTGGTGCCGACGTTCCTGCGTTGGATCTTTCGGGCCAGTCGCAAGCCGTCCTCGGTACGCTCAGTCCAGAACCAGGTGTGCGGATAGACCGACAGTGTCGGACCATTGTCGCCACAGAGATCCGAGGCGGCCTTCAGCAGCGTCAGGGCTTGCTCGTCGCCGACCGGGTCTGATGGTTTGAGCTTCTGGCGACTGCGGATCGGGATCTCGATCCGCGTGTCGCGGCCCTTGAGCAACTTGATGCAGGCGGCCAGCTCGTCGGACAGGGGCTCTTCCAGCCAGGACGGGGCGTAGAGGGCCATCGCCTTCAGGCCGTGCTTGTCGAGTTGCTCCAGGTTGCCGGGGAGTTCCTGGGCATTGAGGCGGAGTTCCATGCCGACATACCCCAGGTCTTTCAGCAACCGGCACTTGTCGGCCATGTTGGGCAGACTGGCCACGCCGTTGTCGAACGAGTAAAACGGCCAGCGTGCCAGGGCTGGGGCGGCGCGACCTGATCGGGCCGCCAGCGTCAGGCCCGCGGCCGCCGTACCGTGCAGAAACGATCGCCGCGAGAATTGAGTACCGCGAGTAGACATGGCCGATCTCTCCCAGAGCGAAATAGCGATCCCAGAAGCCATTGCGTCAATCTACGGTGCCCGCGGGAGGGGTCTTGGAGCCTTTGCGCACGAATTGGTATTCATTGCGCATGCGAGGCCGCGCCCGCGATCAGAACTGCAGTTGTTCCAGGAACCGCAGGCTCTGCGGCACCTGCTTTAGAACGTCCGGCGATTCGTCCTCGATGAAGTAGTACTTCACGCCGGCCTTTTGGGCCGCGCGGAGCAGGGGCGGCCAATCGACCTGTCCGGTACCGAGGGCCACATCGTCGGTAGGGGCGATCTTGGGGGCGGAGAGGCCCGTCGGCACGCCCTTGCGGAGATCCTTGAGGTGCATCAGCAGGAAACGACCGGGGTACTTCTCCAGCAGCTTGATCGGGTCCTGGCCCGGATGCACGGTCCACAGCACGTCCATCTCAAAGAAGACGTAACGCGGATCGGTCTCGGCGGCCAGCAGGTCGAAGAGCGTGCCGTCGGCATAGGGTTCGAACTCGTAGCCGTGATTGTGGAAACAGAACTGGATGCCTTCCTGGGCGAGGGCCTTGCCTGCCTTGTTGAACACGTCGGCCGCGGCGCGGCATTGAGGTTCGTCAAAGGGCTTCTTGTGGTTGATGTAGGCACAACCCGAATAGCGCGCGCCCCGCTGCTTGGCCTCGCTAACCACGGCCTCCAGGTCGTCGCGGAGCCGATTGTAGGGAAAGGCGGCGCTGGTCCACACCAGGCCGCGCTGCTGTAACTGGGCCTTGAACTCTTCAGGCGTGAGGCCGTAGGTGCCGGCGCCTTCGACATACTTGAAGCCCCATTGACGTACCTGGTCCAGCGCGGCTGGCACGCCTTGTTCCTTGAACATCACGCGCAGGCTGTAGAGTTGCAGGCCGGTCGGCCCGTGAAAACTCTGGCCCTGCCCGACGTCGGCTGCAGCGAGGGGCGGCGTGAGGATCGCGGAACAGGCCAGAAGACCACAGAAGAGAAGGCTGCGCATGGATGAATCCTTACGGGGGATAAAGGCATGCCCTTGATTCTCGGTGCGAAGCGGGGCGAGGGTCAAGCCATTCTTTCGTAAACAAGGTAAGAATGTTCGTCAGGATAGCACGGGGAGGGCTCGTCTCCGAGAATGGCCGGTCTCAGATCCGGTCCCAGAACCTGTCGGCAACCGAGTCTTGCTGGGCCGCCCGACATGGCTGTGATGGTTTTGGGATAGGCTCTTAGCCCAGCGCGACACCACGACGCGGCGAAGCTGGAACTTCGCCACGAGTCACAGAATGCCGGAGAGGGATTCGGCGTTCAGGGCTGCTTGCTGAGGCTGAAGATGGGCAACAGCAGCGACAGGCCGATGGTGCCGACCACGACGCCCATCACGGTAATCATGATCGGCTCGATCATGGCGGTGGCCCCCTTGATGGCCGTTTCGACCTCCTGGTCGTAGTAGTTGCTGACGCGTTCCAGCACCACGTCCAGCTTGCCGGTCTCTTCGCCGCAGGCAATCATCTGCACCAGCACGCGCGGGAACAGCGGACTGCGCTGAAGGACTTCACACACGCGCTGACCGCCGGTCACCTCGTCCAGGACGCTCTGCCAGAGCCCGGCATAATACACATTTCCCGAGACGTCGCTGGCGAGCTTGATCGATTCGAGCATCGGGACGCCGCTGGCGAGCATCGTTCCCAGAGTGCGGATGCTGCGGCTGATGGTCACCTTGCGGAACATGGGGCCGATGATGGGCGCATTGATCTTGATGAAGTCGATGATCTGCCGGCCGACCTGCGTTCTCCGGCCGTAGATGAAGCCGGCAACGAGAGAAATCGCCCCGATCAGCCAGGCCCACCAGTAGTGGAGCATGCTGTCCGAAAGGCTCATCATCATCACGGTCGGTGCAGGCAGCTTGGTGCCGCGCGAGGCGAACAGCGGGGTGAATTTCGGCAGAATGTAAGTCAGCAGAAAGATGGTCACGGCGGTGGCCACAACCATCATTACGGCCGGGTAGGCCATGGCGGCTCGGACCTTGCCCATGGTTTCCACCTCTTTGCGGAGGTAGCCGGCGATGCGTTCGAGCATGGGGCCCAGGCTGCCGGTGGCTTCGCTGGCCTTGACCAGGGAGATGTAGGTCTGGTCAAACAGCCGGGGGAACCGAGCCAGGGCGGAGGAGAAGTCTTCACCGTTCTCGACAGCCGTCTTGAGTTCCTGCTGGATGCGTTTGAAAGTCGGGTTGGGCTCCTGTTGCAGGATCCCGCCCAAGGCGGTGGAGAGAGTGATGCCCGTGTCGACCATGATCGCCAACTGGTTGGTCATGTAGATCAGGTCGTTCTTGGTCACGCGGCGAGGGAAGAGCCCTTCGGCCTCTGGGGCGTCGGTTGCCGCCGAACTGGAGTCGCTGCGCAGCGCATTGGGCGGAATATCCAGGGTGGCGGTGCCCAGGCTGCTGGTGCGAAAAGTGCCCGAGTCGTTTGGCCGGTAGGTGGGGTAGCTCATGGCACTCGTGTGTTGAATCGGGGGGGAGGCGGCGACTCAATGCGGTCGGCGGCGGGGCGTTGCGCCGTGCTCAGGCCGAGACCTCCTTGATATCGCCTGTGACGTGAAATACTTCCTCAATCGTGGTGATTCCTTCGCGGACCTTGCGGAAGCCGTCGCGTTGCAGGGAAATCAGGCCGTTGCGCAGGGCAATGCTGCGGAGGTTGTTGATGCTGGGGTCGGAGACGACGGCGTCGCGCAGTTCGTCGTTGACGATCAGCAGTTCGTGGATGCCGATACGCCCCTTAAATCCTGTATTGCGGCAAGCGCGGCATCCCACGCCGCGATAGAAGGTCTCGAAATCGGCGCCCATCCGTTCCAGGGCCTTGCGCAGCGTACGCTGCGGCTCATAGATCTGGCGGCACTTGCTGCAGATCCGGCGCACCAGGCGTTGGGCCAGGATCATGTTCAGGGCCGCCCCGATGAGGTACGGCTCGACGCCCATATTGATCAGCCGCGTGATGGCCGAGGGGGCGTCGTTGGTGTGCAGCGTGCTGAGCACGAGGTGGCCGGTGAGGGCGGCTTGGATCGCGGTGCGCGCCGTTTCCTCGTCGCGGACCTCGCCCACCATGATGACGTCCGGGTCCTGGCGGAGCAGGGTTCGCAGGGCCTTGGAGAAAGTCAGCCCGATCTTCTCCTGGACCTGGAACTGGTTGATCAGCGGCAAGTGGTATTCGATCGGGTCCTCGACCGTGCAGACGTTGTTTTCCATCGAGCTGATGGCGTTCAGCCCGGCGTACAGGGTCGTGGACTTGCCGCTGCCCGTGGGCCCAGTCACGAGCACGATGCCGTTGGGCACCTGGATGTTCTGCCGGAAGACTTGCAGGATGTCCTCGGCGAAGCCCAAGTCCTCCAGGTTCAGCGAGACGCTGCGTGTGTCCAGAATACGGATGACGGTCTTCTCGCCCTTGGTCGTGGGGAAGGTGCTGACGCGGAGATCGATCTTGCGTCCTTCCAGCATGACATGGATACGGCCGTCCTGCGGCAGGCGGCGTTCGCTGATGTCCATGGACGCCATGATCTTGATGCGGCTGGTCACGGCGTTGAGCAGGTGCTGGGGGACTTCCAGCGACTTGTAGAGCCGCCCGTCAATGCGGTAGCGGACGCGCATACAGCGTTCGGCCGGTTCGATGTGGATGTCGCTGGCCCCTTCCTTGACCGCATTGAAAATTACGTAGTTGACCAGCCGGATCACGGGCGACTGGCCGGCGATCTCCTCAACATCGCCGATGTCCTCGATGGCCTCTTCGATCAGCGTGACGTCGGCCTGCTCGGAGTCTTCGATGATGTCGTCGATCACGAAGACCTTGGAGTTGGGCAGCGTGGTGATCAGCCGGCGGATGTCCTTGGCCGTGGCGGCTACGATCTGGATCTGGAGGTTCGCCAGCCCGCGGATCTCCTCGATCAGAAACAGATTCGAGGGCTCGGAGACGGCGATGGTCAGCGTGTCGCGGACGATGAACAGCGGCAGGACGAGGTTCTTTTCGATGTATTCCCGCGGCAAGACATCGACCACTTTGATGTCCAACAGTCGGGCATCGAGCTTGGCGTAGGGCACCCCATATTCGGTTGCCAGACACTCGACGATTTGGTCTTCGGTGCAGTACTCCAGCTCGATCAGCACCTCGCCCAGCAGCTTGCGCCGGCCATCCTGCTGCTGTTTAGCCAGGGCGGCCTGGATCTGCTCGTCGGTGACGTAGCCCTTGTCGACCAGGAGGCTTCCCAGCCGGCGTGGGGCCAGATTGGGGAGGCTCATGGGGAAACCGAGGGGTGGAGGGGGGAGGACGGAATTCGGAATTCGGAATTGGCTAGTGCGCAGCTTTGATGGAGGGGGGGCGATGGATTGTCCTGCCTGCCCGATATCGAGTTCTCAAAGGCGAAGTGCGCGTTCATCGGAAGCTCCTCACCGCGTCGACGACGCTCTCGAAGACCTCCAATTGCTGGTCCAGCCGCGTGATTTCCAGGATCTTGCGGTTGGTGCTGTTGGTCACGGCGATCTTGACGTCGCCGCCTTGCTCTCGGAACTTGTCCTGGATGTCGCAGAGGCTGGTCAATCCGCGGCTGTCGAGCGTTTCGGTGCTGTCCAAGTCCAGGACCACGTTGTGGCGATCCATGCCCAGCACGCAGGTCTGGAATTGGTCGACCTGTTCGCCCCCCAATTCCTCGGGCGTGTGGACCACGATCACTTCGCCAAAGATCTCGGTGGGCAGATTCATGGGCAGCTCGAAGTTGGGAAGGGAGGGCGTGCGTTCAGGCTGTGACGGGGAGCGCTGTTTCCGCGGGCGCGGCTGTCGAGGCCGATGGTGCGCCCAGCACGTTGTTGACGATCTGCAGCAGTTCCCGCGGACTGAAGGGCTTGGCCAGGAGGGCCAGGATTCGCCATTTCGCGGCCAGATCCTCCAGCCGTAACTCGAATCCCTTGGCTGTGAGCATCAACACGGGAAGGTCGCTGGTCGCCGCGTCCTGCCGCAGGCGCTCGACCAGTCCCAAACCGTCCAGACGCGGCATCTGATAGTCGGTAATCAGGATGTCGGGCCGCCGGACCTGGATTCTCTGCCAGGCCTCTTCGCCGTCGTTGGCGATTTCGACGTCGTAGCCTCCGCGCTTCAGCTTGAACTCCGCTGCGCGAAGAATGTGGATCTCGTCGTCACAAAGCAGTACTCGTTTGGGCATGGGAGTTGGTTGTCCGTGGCCAGTCGTCAGTAGGCAGGATGAAGTCGGCCGTGGGTTGGGTTGGTTGCCTTCTCGTCAGCTCATCTGGCCGGCGTTGGGGAGCGTGGCGGCGAAGGTGCTTCCCTGGCCCAAGACACTCTCGACCGTGAGCTGGCCGCCGTGCACGTCCTCGACAATATGCTTGGCCAGAGGCAGGCCCAGGCCCGTTCCGGCGGCCATGTGCTTGTCCTTGTTCACCCGGTAGAACTTCTCGAACACGCGCTGGCAATCCTCCGGGCCGAGCCCCACGCCCGTGTCGGAAACCTCGAAGCGGACATGGTCTCCTTCCATCCGGCTGCGGAGCGTGACGCGTCCGCCGGGGCTGGTGTATTTGATGGCGTTGGAGAGCAGGTTGATGGCCGCTTGCAGGAGCATATCCCGGTCGGCCAGCACCCCCAAATACAGCGGACTCAAGTCAGCCGAGAGCTCGATGTTCTTGGCCTCGGCCGAAGGCTGGACTACGCGGAGCGCCTCGTCCAGCAGTTCGTTGAGCGAGTGGTGCTGCTTGCTGACCTGGACCACGCCGGCTTCGATCCGGGCCAGGTTCAGCAGGTTGTCGACCAGGCGTTGCAGGCGGTCGGCCTGCCCGTTGATGACGTTGAGGAACTCCTCGCGCGTCTGGTCATCTTCGGCATCGCCGTCGACGAGCAACTCAACATAGGCCTTGATGCCCGCCAGCGGTGTCTTCATTTCGTGGCTCACCGAGGAGACGAACTCGGCGTTGCGCTTCTGCAGGGCCTTTTGGTCGCCAATATCGCGGAGCACGGCCAGCGTGCCGGTGGCGGCATCGGCCGCACCGGTCTCGGCGAACTTGGTGGCGATGACTCGGAACCAGTGGGTCTGCCCCTGCGCGTCCTGCATCTCGATCTCGTCGCAGCGACTGCCGACCGTCTTGCGCTGCGCGGTGGTCGAGAGCAAGTGAACCAGCTTCTCACAACGGATCAGGTTGCGCATCGCGCGCTGCTCGGCCCGCGCGGTTTGGAAAGCGAACAACTCCTCGGCGCTGCGATTGGCCAAGACCACCTCGTCGAACTGGTCGAGGGCGAGGATGGGGTCCTCGAGGTTGCGGAAGACCGAGCGCAGTCGATCCAGTTCGGTGGCGCAACGGCCCATTTTCAGTTCCAGGGCGGTGCGCGCCAGGGTCTGGTCTTGAACCCAGGCCGCATGCCGTAGGAGACTGTCGCGCGCCAGGTCCGCCAGGCGGCTCCAAAATGGATCGCTGGGCAGGGACGGAAGCCGATCGATTACGGCTTCGTTCAACAGGTCTTGCGACTCAAGTCGGGCCAGGGTTTCGAGATACTGGCCGGCAGCCGTCTTCTCGCGTTGGTAGATCAAGATTCGCACGGCGGCCCAGGCGGCAAAGAGGGCCAAGCCCAGGGTCACTCCTGCCAGCGCAAGCAGAGGCCAGGACAGCCCGGCGATGGTCCCCAGAGGCAGACTGGACAGTCCCTGTTCCGCCATCGGGGGCCAGTGCGCGGTGAGGATGCGACAAGCGTGCGGCATGATCCACTCCTGGAGGTGCCGCTGCCGAGTCGTCCGCGTCCGCCATTGCGCTTAGCGTTGAATGGCGTATCGCGGGTCGAGCAGGCTTGCCTGGCGGAACTGACTTTCCGCAGCCTCAGGTCGGCCCAGCTTGGCCAGCGTACATCCCATTAAAAAGTAGGTCAGGGCGCTGGACTTGTCCAAAGAAAGCGCTTGCTGCAAAGCAACTTGAGATGATTTGTAGTCCCCCAATCGATAGTAGGCCGTGCCCAGGGTCCTGTGGATGGCGGCGGACTTGGGAAACTGCCGGGCTGCGTCGGAGAGGACTTCGGCTGCAAGCTGGGGCCGATTGTAGCGGAGAGCCAAGATGGAGGCGGTGGTAGGGATTTGCGGATCTTGCCGGCGAAGCAGGGCGGCTGCGCGGATGTGCGTCCAAGCCGTGTCGTCATCCTCGCGGCGGAGAGCCTCCTCGCATAGTGCGAGATAGCCCTCAACGGTTTGTGTTTGCGGCGCGGCAGGCCGGATTTCGGTCTGCGCCGCGCCCGGCAGGGGCGAAGGCTGCGAGGCCGGAGCGGTTGGTGCGTCGGGGGCAATAGGTTGGGCTTGATTCGGCTGCCGGTCGGCTACCGTGTGCCGAACCTGGACGGTTTGCCCGTCCGGGGGTGCGATCGGAGGTTGGGGGGGACCGAGGTCGGCACGTTCCTCAACCTTGGCGCAATCATCATGATCGGGGCGTAAGCTACGCGTGATCTTTTCCGCCGGTTCCTTTGCGGCGAAGTCGTCCGTGGTTTTCCGGACGTCCGGCTGGGCCGTGATACCTTGCGTATAGGTCCCGATGGCCGGGATTTCACGTTTGATTACGTCGCCGGGGAGCTCTGCGGGAGGGGCTTTGGGCTTTGCCGGGCTGCCAGCGGTTTCTACCACAGGCGTTTTGCGTTCATCGGCCTCTGCTTGGGGCACCACCGCGGCCGATGCGCGAGCGGTTGGGAAAACGGGATTTGCGCCAGGTGCTACGGGGACATTGGCCGTGCAGGGCCCAGCCATGCCGTTGCCCTGGGTCAGCAGTTGCTGGATCGGAGAACAACCGCCAGCGGCTGAAGAAGTCGGCTCAAGCTGGTCGGCTGTCACTTGGGCCAGGAGCAGTCTGGCCTCCGGCTGATCGGGGGTTCGCAACAGGATTCGTTCGAGCGCGGCTCGGCAACCGGGCAGGTCGCCTTGGTCATAGCGGCTCTGGGCGGCAATCAACTCGGCTGCTGTGCGATTCTCCTCGAATTGGTGCACGGCCTGCGCGTTGCGCTGGCGGCGCAACTCGACGGTGTCGGAGTCGGTGTCCGATTTGGGCGGCAGCAGGCTGCATCCGCTGGCCAGCAGTGCCCCCAGCACGGCAAGCAACAGGTCGGCGCGCGATCTACGGCAGGGTGTTCGGCAATCGCGTGCTGTCGCCGGCCCGTGTGATCCGAGTTGCCGTGGATCGCGGGTCACATGCCGTTCCCAGCGGTGTTTCCGGAGGTGGTTCATGGCAGTTTCCTCGGACGCACGATGTCGCGATGCGAACCGTTTCGGCCGGGGTCCAGGGGGTGGTCCAGGGTGGGCGGCGGCGCTGGATTGTGTTCCAGGTCGTCCAGTACCCAGCCGGCGATCTCTTGGCCGTCCAGCGGGTGACCTTCTGGCACCAGGGCGGCGGCGGGCAAGGTGTGCTTTCCTTGCGGGGCGTTCTGCCAGATGGTGGCGCGCAGATCGATTGCCGTGCGGAACTGCGGATCGAACTGCACGGCCAACTCGGCATAACGCAGGGCGGATTCGCGGTCCCCGACCGCCCAGGCATTCTGCGCCAATCGCACGTACTTGCGGCTGATATTGTGGCGGTTCCAGGGGCTCATCTTTTCGGTGACCACGGCTTGCCGGCGATGGAATTCGCAGGCCGCCTTGTCTCCTTCCTGGCAGCTTTCCGGTTCGTAGATGATATGCGGCGTCAGAAGCACGAGGATCTCGTGGCGCGTGGTCTTGTCGGTGCGGTTGCGGAACAGGGCACCGATGACCGGCAGGCTGCCCAGCACCGGAACCTGATTGACGTCGTTGCTGACTTCGTCGCGGAACAGACCGCCCAGGACGACCGTGCAGCCGTCGCGGACCATGACATTGGTGGTGACCTGGGTCAATTCCTTGTCGGGAACGAGGACATCCCCTTTCTCCACGACTTCGCCTGTGGACAATTCGGGGTGTACCTCGACGCGGATCAAGCCGTCGCTGGAGATGAAGGGGCGCAGGCGGAGGATGGTGCCGGTGTCCATCATCTGCACGGTCTGCGTGGTGCTGGTTTCCGTGACGGTGCTGGTGACGTAGCCTTGCTGGCGGCCGATCTGGATTTCGGCACGCTGCTTGTTGATGACCATGATCCGCGGCGTGGCGATGACGTCGGTCTCGTTGTACTCTTGCAGGGCTTCAATGAAGGCCCCCAGGTTGGAGTCGAGGAAGGCGAAATTCAGCCCGCCCGTGGTGAACGTGGTGGGCAGCGTGGTGTCGGGCATGCCGATCGCGAAGCGGAGGTGCTTCTTGTCGCGGAGCAGGTCCCAGTTGACGCCCAACGTATCGGTGTCGTTGAGTTTGACGCTGAGAATCATGGCCTCGATCGCGACCTGCATCGGACGGACATCCACTTCGGCCACGATCTGGTCCACCTGGGCCAGCACGGCCTCGTAGTCGCGGACCATCAGCACATCGCCGCCGGCGAACTTGTAGCCGCCCGCCGACGCGGCATCGGCGGCGATCCCGGCCTCGGCTGGAGAGGAGACGCCCACCACGCCGACGCGTTCGGTAAGGATGGGCTGAATGAGCGTCTGCAATTCGGCAGACGAGACGTAGTTCGGGCGGTAGATCCGCGTTCCCACGCGGTCCGCGCTCTGTTCCATGGTGTTGAATTCTTCCGGCGAGCCGACGAAGATGAACTGGCCGTCACGCCGCGAGGCCAGGCCGGTCGCTCTCAGCACGGCATCCAGGGCGCCCTCGACGTCCACGTTCGTCAATCGCAGTGAGAGTTTGCCTTGCACGCTCTTGCTGGCCAGGATATTCAGGTTGCCCTGAGCGCTAAGTGAATCGAGGATGTCGCGAATGTCGGTTTCCGGGAAGTAGATCTGCAGACGCTGATCGCCCTCGCCGTTGGTTGAGGCCTGGATTTGTGCGCGCGGCTTTTGCGGGGAGGGCGTGGGCACGACCTCGGGGGCCTGGCTGGCGGCTGCGGGTTTGGCCGCGGTGATGTTGGGCAGGGCTGGAACGGTCGACGCTGGGGCCTTGGTCGGCACTGCTTTCTCGGCCTCAAGCCCCATTTGCTCCGAGAGGATCTTGTAGATTTGTTTCAAGGATTCCGGATTCGGTTCGGGCACCTTCTGTTGCGCCAGGAGGGCGTTGGGGTGAGCCATCAGCGAGGCGCCGGCAGGGGGCGTGAGAGCGGCCGTCGAGTCTGCCGCGTCCGCGGGCTGATCGACAGGTGCTGCCGAGGACGTGGCTTGCGCTTGGCAGCGGATCAATGCCGCGGCCAAATCGGCTGGCGTTCGCCGGGTGTTGACCAATCGCACCGGAACGGCAGGCGGCAACGGCGTGTCGAGATCCGATGGCCTGTCGGCCAGGGATGTCTCGGTCTGGCTGGTCAGATCGCGCACAGGAATCGTGCGCGGCGCGGTTGTCGTCTGGGCCGAAGCACTGGACGCACCTGGCTGATCCGCGGCACGCATGGCGTCGGAGACGCCGTTGGAGTCCGTTTGATCCGCAGGCTGTGAAGCGTTGCGGCACAACGAGGCAGAAGGCGGAACGCCTGTCGTTGCTGGGCGCGATGGCTCAGATTGGCCAACAGCGCTGGCGGCAGGACGCGCCGCGGTTTCGGCGGGCGATGCCGCCGGCTGCGGTGTAGACACGGCCAAGCCGATGGCCAAGGCCGCGCCAATGCTGCCGAACAGGCCCAACACACTTAGAAAGCGCAGGCTTCTCATCGGTCTTCCATGACACGCGGTGTGCCGTACCATCCCTGAATTCCACGCCAGTCCTGGCCGCGGACGGGCCACTTCCGTCTCCTGACGTCTACCGCAACGATTACTCCGTCAAACTGAAGGGCTCGATCTTTCCTTCGTGTTTGCGTGGAGGCACCTTGAGGGTCCACTCTCGGCCGTCCAATTGCACCAAGGCCTCGCGCGGGCGGATCTCCACAAGCTTCACCTGCAGCGATTCCCCTTGCTTCTTCCACTCAATGACCGTTCCCTCGCGATAGGTCTTCCCGTTGATCACGGCCACTCGGCGATCGGAGCCGACGATCGTCCCGGACAGGTTCAGCCCGAGCGCCTCAGGCGTCGCCGGGGGGCGAACCGCAGGCGTCTTCTCGGCCGGCCTCTCGGCCAATTCGGTTTCCAGATGGAACGGATCCCGCTGTCGTTGGTCCGAGAGCAACGTCGATTGTTTGTACGGGTCCTGGTCCATCCATTCGACGAGTTGGTACCAGGGTGGCATGGGGATCTCGCTCGTCTTGTCCGTGGTCGAGGCACTCGAAGCAGCCGCAGCAAGCTGCGGCAGGAAACCGGCATTCGGATCGACACTCGCGGCCACGGGGGCCTTCGCTGGCTTGACCCAGCCCCAGACCAAGGGGACCCAGAAATAGAGGGCCACCAAGGCCATGATGCCGAGCACAGCCCCTTTCTTGGGGTTAGCCGTGAACTCCTGCCGCAGTCGCCTTACAAGTTGGTCCATACTCGCGTCCGGCAAGGTATGAAAACGCACCTAGACCGGGTCCCTCACTGTATCGGATTGCCAGTAGTATTTGCGTAACCAGAAATCTCGGGATTGTCGGCAAAGATTAACAAGTCCATTGCGCCCGTCACGGACTTCCCATCCTTCGCAGACACGTCTAACCGCAAGGACTCGATCCAGATAGATGAAGTGAGCCGTTCCAGTTCGTAGACAAACTGGGAGATCTGCGTAAAAGGCCCTGCCAGGGCGATCCGCAGCGGTATCTCGGAAAGCCTGTCGCGTCGCACGGCTGGGTCGGGGTCGAACTGCATCGTCGTGGCTTGGTGCGACCTGCTCAGGCCACTGATCTGGCCAAACAGAGTCGACAGCTCAGCTAGCGTGGGGGCCCCGCGCTCCCAGACCTGGTTGTAGCTCGTGGCCCGTTCGATTTCCTTTTCCGTCGTGTGGATGGCCGCCCCCACCGTTCCGCTCTTGGAAACGATCTCGCGTTTCTGTTCGATCTGCTTCCGGAGCTCAGCAATCTGACGCTGACCTGGCTGATAGAGCAGGACCCAATAGCCCACGGCGGTCGCCACCAGGGCCAGGATTAAGAGTGTCTTGCCCCACTTGTTTTCGCGCTTCATGGGTGTGTGCTGCTTTGGGTGACTTGTGGCGGTTTGGGATCGGTAGGGCCTCCGGGCTGACCGTATCCGGCACGGACCGTGAGGACTGCGCTGAAAAGGAGCTTACCGGTATCGTCGCCGCCGGCGGTCCCGCTGTTGATCAATTCGGCGCTGGTGAACAGGCGGTGGCGGCCGAGGATTCCGAGATAGCGATGCAGTTCAGCGCTGTCGCTGGTTATACCCGTGATGTGTACCAGTACGCGGCTGGGGTCGAATCGCTGGCGGAGTTGTCTCAGATCGCTGGCCGCGGGCGCGAGCTTGACGGGCGGTGCGGCAGCCTTGGCCTGGGCGGCTCGATTGAGACGATCGGCATCACGTGCTGCCTCGCGGACGATCTTCACCTCTTGGAAGACGATGGATTGCGGCAAGGGGGTGAGGATTGCCTCCAGCAGTTGGGTTCGCGGCCAGGGGTGGCGGAGATAGGTGTACAACTCGGCCGTGACGCGGAGATCTTGCAGGCGGGTTTGGAGTTCCGCCAGCTTGGCGTTTTGTTGCACGGCCTGGTTGTAGGGCGGTCCCAGTGCGGCCAGTTCGGCGTTGAGAGATCGCCGCACGTAGAATTGGCTCACCCATAGCCCGCCAATCAGCGCACAGAAGGCCAACACGACGACAATCTGCTGCGAGAGCCATTGGCGTCGGGCTTGCTGCTTGCGGTATTGGGGGGGGAGGAAATCGATTTGTTGCATGATTTCAGAACGACTCTTATCGGACACTTGGAGGGCGCGGGGCTTTCACGGCGTTTCTCGAAGGGCCAGGCCGGCGGCGACGTCCCATTGCGACAGTCGCCCCGTCGTCGGCATCTTCTTGCACATCCGCAGGGGATTGCCCAACTCGCAGGGCAGGCCGAGTCGGGCGGCGAGCCATTCGGTAATCAGGCTGTTGGCCTCGCCGCCGCCGACGACCACGCGCGACAGCGGCTGGCCGCGGAAGGTGACGCTGAAATAGCGGACGCACAAGGACAGCTCGTTGGCCAATTGTTCCAGGACGGGGCGGAGTGATTCGCCCAGGCTGCGCGTGACTTCCGGATCGTGTTGATCGGAACGGCGTTCGCCCGTCGTGCGGCGCATCGCGGTCGCCTGGCTGAGGTCCATCTTCAGGTGCCGGGCGACGGCCTCGTCCAGTTGTCGGCCGCCCAGTTCCAGGTGCTTCACGAACATCGCGTCGGCGCCGCGCGCAATGACCACGGTGGTCGATCGGCCGCCAATGTTCACGAACAGCACCTGGTTCTGTTGATCTTCATCCCGGCGGAACTGGTGTGCGTAGCTGCGCAACAGGGCCACGGGCTCGGCATCGATCGCCACGGGTTCCAGGTCGGCCTGCTCGGCCAGGTCGAGGATCCGCTGCACGGTCTGGCGGAGGCAGGCCAAGACGATCACTTCCCGGCGGATGGTGTCGCCCTGCCGCACGTCGGCGGCCTCGATGAAGCGGATCTCCGCCTCTTCGCTGCGGTAGGGAAGCCGCGAGGCGGCCTCAAAGTGCACGATCTTGGCGATATCTTCCCCGGCCGCTTGCGGTACGCGGATGTTCTGTACGAAGAGGTCGCGGGTATTGATGCAGAACACGGCTTCCGAGCCGCGGAAGTTGCGGCCTTGGCGCGCCTGGCGCAGGGCCTCGAGCACGGCGGCCTGAGTGGCCTGGGGATCGCTGGGGAGCTTGGCCGGCAGTTCCGCACGCGAGGTTTCCCAGACATCCGTCCCCTCGCCGTTGAACTGCAAGAGCTTCACGGAGCGGCAGCCAATGTCCACTCCGATCGGCCCGCAACGAGATCTTGTCAACCAACTAACCATCATCGCTTTCCGGAATGCTGTGAGGAGCGTCTTAGTTGTTCAGGAGACTGGAGGGGGGGCCCGAGCCCGTGTAGTTTCCCACGGTCGTCAGACCGGTAACGGGATTGATCAGCAGCGGCAGGTAGCGTCGCCCCTCGCCGCTTCCCGCCGCCAGCCAGATGACCGTCTGGCAGCCCGAGGCGAGTTCGCCCAAGGGACCGAACTCGAGGGAAGTGGCTTTGGTCGCGGTGCTGCTGGTGTAGGTACCCACCGCCAGCAGGTTCACCGCGGGGCCCACGTGCGGCAGGTCGTCCAGGTCGACGACGCGCTGCGTGGCGAGATCCGCGGAGTTGTCGAACGGCAGCTTGGGCAGGTTGTTGAGCGTGCTGTCGGTGCCGCAGTGCTCGAGCACGTAGCGATTCCGCGTGGTGTCGAACGTGAAACGATAGCTGCTGTTGTTGGTGACCGCCAGGCTCCATCCGTAAGCCATGTCGGCGCTGACGATCTGGCCCGTGCTGAGCAGTTGATCGTGGAGCGTAGGGTTGCTGTCGGGCATGCCGACGGCAATCAAAATGCCGACCACGGCAATCACGATCAACAACTCGATCAGCGTGAATCCAGGGCGGCAGGGCCGCCAGCCAGTGCGAGCTACCGCTCGGTGCGAGTGCGGTCGCTCCCGTTGGTCGCTGGACGCGGAGCACCACTGGGCGCACACATGACCCAACCAACGCGGGCGGCAGGGCCGCCGGCCAGTGCGAGCTGCCGCTCGATGGGAATGCGGTCGCTCCCGTTGGTCGCTGGACGCGGAGCACCAATGGGGACACGTGTGCC
>CALARR010000451.1 GCA_937889015.1 uncultured Planctomycetales bacterium
TCATGGATCTATTCGACGCCATTGCCGCACGACACAGTTACCGAGGGGCGTTTACCGCGGCCACGGTTCCGCGCGGCGATTTGCTGAAGATCGTACAGGCCGGGATCCAGGCCCCCTCGGCCAAGAACGAGCAAGTCGTCTCGTTCGTGATCGTGGATCGACTGGAGACGGTCAAGCAAATTGCGGCCATCATCGGCCGGCCGCCGTGTGACACGGCCCAAGCCATGATCGCGTGCGTGGTCGATCCGCGGCCCGTCTTGGAGGACATCTCGTTCTGCATCGAGGACTGCGCGGCCTGCGTGGAGAATCTTCTGCTGGCCGTGACCGCGCTGGGCTATGCTACCGTGTGGATCGATGGGGCCCTGCGACGCGAAAAGCGAGCCCAGCGCGTGGCGGAATTGTTGGGGGTGCCGGACAACAAACGCGTGCAGGTCCTGCTGCCCATCGGCGTGCCGGCGGAACGCGTGGCTCAGAAAGAGAAGCTGCCGTTGTCCCAGCGCGCCTGGTGGAACCGTTATGGCGCCAAGCAATGAGATCGTAGGCGCGCGAGAGAGTTGTCACGGCCAATCAAGAGGGAGATTGGTATGTCGTCCTTGACGCGGCGTGAGTTCCTGAATACGGCGGCGGCCGGCGCCATGGCCGCGAGTCTCGGCGGGTCCTTGAACGCCGCCGCGCCGAGCCGCAAACCGAACGTCGTGTTTCTCCTGGCCGATCAGTGGCGCGCGCAGGCCACCGCCTATGCCGGCGACGTGAATGCGCGCACGCCGCACCTCGATCGCCTGGCCACGCAGGGCCCGAACCTGGTCAATGCCGTGTCGGGGTGTCCCGTGTGCTCGCCCTATCGCGGCAGCCTGATGACCGGCCGCTACTGGCTATCGCACGGGGTGTTCTTGAACGATGTGTGCTTGAACACCGAGGCCGTGTCGCTGGCCCAGGGCTTCCGCCAGGCGGGGTACGAGACGGGGTACATCGGCAAGTGGCACTTGGACGGCCACGGCCGTTCGAACTTCATTCCGCCCCAGCGCAGGCAGGGCTTTCAGTTCTGGCGCACCTGCGAATGCACGCACAACTACAACCGCTCGCTGTACTACGGCGACACGGACCAGAAGCTGTATTGGCAGGACTACGACGCCATTGCCCAGACCGACGAGGCCTGCCAGTACATCCGTGCCCGAGGGCAGAATCCGTTCCTGCTGGTGTTGTCGTGGGGACCGCCGCACAATCCGTACGAAACCGCGCCGCAGCGGTTCAGGAATCTGTACAAACCGGGCGACATCGTGTTGCGTAAGAACGTTCCGGCCGAGATGCAGGAGGCGGCGCGGCGCGATCTGGCCGGTTACTACGCGCACATCGCTGCCCTGGATGAGTGCGTGGGGCGGGTCGTCGCAACGCTGGCCGAGTGCGGCGTGGAAGAGGACACGATCCTCGTGTTCACTTCGGACCATGGCGACATGCTGGGCTCGCAGGGACAGGTGCGCAAACAGAGGCCCTGGGACGAGTCGATCCGCGTGCCGCTGTTGGTTCGCTGGCCGCGGGGACTGGGACGCCAATCGCGGCCGATCCTGTCGCCGATCAACACACCGGACCTGATGCCCACGCTGCTGGGGCTGGCCGGGGCGGAGATTCCCAAGACGGTTGAAGGGGCGGACCGTTCCGGCTTGCTGCGCGGCCAGGAAGCCGATGGCGACCGGCCGGTCCTGATCACCTGCGCCAGCCCCTTCGGCGAATGGACGCGGGCCCGCGGGGGGCGCGAGTATCGCGGGGTGCGCACGCAGCGCTACACCTATGTGCGCACGTTGGATGGCCCCTGGCTGCTGTACGACAACCAGGAGGATCCGCTGCAAGAGCACAACCTGGTGGAAGACGCGGGACGCGCGCCGATCCGGGCCGAACTGGAGCGGCAGTTGGCCCAGATCCTCGTGCAGACCCGTGACGATTTCCGGCCGGGCGAGGAGTACGTACGGCGCTGGGGATACGTGACGGACGAGAGGGGCACGGTGCCGTACAAGCAGTAGCACGGCGATGGGGGAGCCGGGAATGTCGCAGTCGCCTCATGTGCCAGACGACAATTCGGAAGCGGCCCAGAAGGTGCGCGGCTTCCCGCAGACGCCCGGCGTGTACTTGATGAAGGACGGGGCCGGGCGCGTGATCTACGTGGGCAAGGCCAAGTGTCTGCGGTCGCGCGCAGGAAGCTATTTCCTGAAGGCTGCCGCCGAGGAGCAACGCACGGCCCGGCTGGTGCGCGAGATCCGCGACATCGACTACATCCAGACCGACAGCGAGGTGGATGCCCTGCTGGTCGAGGCGCGGCTGATCAAGGACATCCAGCCCAAGTTCAACCAGGACCTCAAAGACGACAAGACGTTCCCCTATCTGGAGATCCGCCTGGACGAAGATTTCCCTCGCGTGGAGTTCACACGCAAGCCGCAACCCAAGGGGACGAAGCTCTTCGGACCGTTTGCCAGCGCCGGCGGGTTGCGCGGGGCGATCCAGGTGCTGCAGAAGATCTTCAAGTTCCGCACCTGCACTCTGGATATCGACGAACAAGACCAGCGGTGGCGCTGGTTCCGGCCCTGTTTGCTGGCCTCGATCGGCCGCTGCTCGGCCCCCTGCAATCTGCGGATCAGCCGGGAGGACTACCGGCGCGCCATCCGGCGACTGGCGAAGTTCCTGGATGGCCAGAAGCAGGCCTTGCTGGACGAGATGCGGCAAGAGATGGCTCAGGCGGCCGCCGCGCTGCGGTTTGAAGAGGCTGCCCAGCTCCGCGACGAGCTGCAATCGCTGGAGACCCTGGACCAGCGCGGCGAATTGGAGACCCACGTGCAGCCAGAGGTCTTTCCGATCGACCCCAAGAAGGGGCTGGCGGCACTGCAGAAGGTGCTGCAACTGGAACGCCAGCCGCGGACGATCGAAGGCGTCGACATCGCGCACCTGGCCGGAACGGAAACGGTGGCCAGCCTCGTGCAGTTCATCGATGGGTTGCCTTTCAAGCCGGGCTATCGGCGGATGAGGATCCGGTCCGTACAGGGTGTGAACGATCCAGCCTCGATCCGCGAGGCAGTCGCCCGGCGGTTCCAGCACTTGCACCAAGAGGGGGAACTGTTTCCCGACCTGCTGCTGATAGACGGTGGACGCGGACAGCTCAATGCGGCCCTGTCGGCGTTCGAGGCGCTGCAGATCCAACCGCCGATGGTGCTGTCGTTGGCCAAACGAGAGGAACTCGTGTTCGTCATGCAGCAGCCAGAGCCGATCAAGCTGGCGCGGCGGAACTACGGTCTCCGCCTGCTGCAATACGTGCGCGATGAGGCCCATCGCTTCGCCCAACACTACCATCATCTGCGGCGGAGCAGGGGGATGACAAAGGACGAATGACGAATGACGAATGACGAATGACGAATGTCGAATGTCGAATGTCGAATGTCGAATGTCGAATGTCGAATGT
>CALARR010000452.1 GCA_937889015.1 uncultured Planctomycetales bacterium
ACTAGAACCAGGCGGAGGTGAAACCGCCGTCGACGTTCACGATGCTGCCGGTCATGAAGCTGCCGCCCTTGCTGGACAACAGCAGGATCGCGGCGCCGATCAGCTCTTCGGGCTCGCCGAAGCGCTTCATGGGCGTGTGGTGCATGATGTTGTCGATGCGTTCCTGGTCCAGCAGGCGCCGGTTCTGCTCGGCGGGGAAGAAGCCGGGGCAGATGGCGTTGCAGCGGACGCCCTGGGTGCCGAACTCGCGCGCCACGTTCTTGGTGAGGTTGACCACGGCTGCCTTGGAGGCGGCATAGGCGAAGACTCGCGACAGGGGCAGGTGGCTGGTTACGCTGCCGATGTTGAGGATCGAGCCGCCGCCGTGTGCGATCATGTGCTTGGCGAAGACCTGGCAGGCGGTGAAGACGGCCTTGAGGTTGATGGACATGACGCGATCCCAGTCCTTCTCGGTGGCGTCGAGGAAGGTGCTGCCGGCGTTGACGCCGGCGCAGTTGACCAGGATGTCGCAGCGGCCGGTCTGCTCGAGGGCCGAGGCGAGGAGCTTTTCCAGCGATTCACGGCTGGTGACGTCGACGGTGGCGTAGCCGGCCTGGGCGCCGAGGGCCTTGAGTTCGCTGACGCGACCCTTGCAGGCGTCTTCGACCAGGTCGCCGATGATGACGTGGGCGCCGGCCTGGGCGATGCCCCGGCAGAGGGCCATGCCGAGCACGCCCGCCCCGCCGATGACCACCGCCGTCCGTCCATTCAGCCCGAACATCTCTTCCAGGTACTTCGTCGACATGTCTTGCTCCAGATCTCGCAGTGGAATTGGGTGGTCTATGGATGCCGTTGTTGATTGTGCAACACTTCGCAGCGTTCCGTCCCGGGAAACCGGGCTCCCGTCGTTGGCCCTCGTTCCCTAAGTCATACAGGACTCAATAAGGGCGGGGAAAAAAGGTGGAACCCCGGGCCGAGGTCCGGGGTTCCACGTCGGTATTCATGCTTCAGGATTCACGATCCTGCTGCCCATGCGTCTCTCACTGGGGCTCGCGGCGTACGCGGAGCCAGTCGGTGTGGAACGTGCCGGGCATGTCCACGCGGTTGTAGGTGTGGGCGCCGAAGTAGTCGCGCTGCGCCTGGAGCAGGTTGGCCGGCAGGCGCTCGGAGCGGTAGCCGTCGTAGTAGGCCAAGGCCGTGGCGAAGGCGGGCACGGGGATGCCCAGGTTGACGGCGGTGCAAACCACGTTGCGCCAGGCGGGCTGGGCCTTCTGCACGGCCTGGTTGAAATAGGGGGCCAAGAGCAGGTTTTCCAGATTGGGATCGGCGTCGAAGGCCTCCTTGATCCGTTCCAGGAAGACCGCGCGAATGATGCAGCCGCCGCGCCACAGCAGGGCGATGGGGCCGAAATCCAGGGGCCACTTGTGCTCGGCGGCAGCGGCGCGCATCTGCACGAAGCCCTGGGCATAGCTGCAGATCTTGGAGGCGAACAGGGCCTGGCGGACCTGCTCGATGAACTCTTCCTTGTTGCCCTTGTAGCGGCCGGTGGGACCGCTGAGGATCTTGCTGGCCCGGACGCGCGCGTCCTTGACCGCCGAGAGGCAGCGTGCGTAGACGGCCTCGGTGACCAGCGTGCTGGGCACGCCGAGGTCGAGGGCCAGTTGGCTCATCCACTTGCCGGTGCCCTTGGCGCCGGCGGTGTCCATGATCTTGTCGACGAGGAAGCCGTCGGCTTTGTCGTCTTTGACGCTGAAGATATCGCGTGTGATCTCGATGAGATAGCTGTTCAGCTCGCCCTGGTACCACTTGGAGAAGACGTCGTACAGTTCGTCGTTGTCCAGGCCGAGGGCGTTCTTCATCATCCAGTAGGCTTCGCAGATCAACTGCATGTCGCCGTACTCGATGCCGTTGTGGACCATCTTCACGTAGTGGCCGGCGCCGCGCGGACCGACCCACTCGCAGCAGGAGATGTCGGCCTTGGGGCCGACCTTGGCCGCAATCGCCTGGAAGATGGGCTTGACCAGGGGCCAGGCCTTTTCGCTGCCGCCGGGCATCATGCTGGGGCCCTTCAGGGCGCCTTCTTCACCGCCGGACACGCCGGTGCCGATGTAGAGGAGGCCCTTGGACTCGACGTAGGCGGTACGGCGCTCGGTTTCGCTGAAGTGGGTGTTGCCGCCGTCGATGATGACGTCGCCGGGCGAGAGCAGGGGGATGAGCTTGTCGATGAACTCGTCGACCGCGGCCCCGGCCTTGACCATGAGCATGACCTTGCGGGGCGGCTTGAGCGAGGCCACCAGCTCTTCCATGGAATGGCAGCCCTGGAAGTTCTTGCCCACCGCGCGGTGGGTCATGAACTCGTCGACCTTGCTGACGGTGCGGTTGAAGACCGCCACGCGGTAACCGCGGCTTTCGATGTTCAAGGCCAGGTTTTCGCCCATCACCGCCAGGCCGATCAGGCCAAAATCACATTGCGTCGCCATGACTGATTGCTGTCCTCTGGTTTGACTGGTTGCCGAGATTCTAGGATTCACGCCCCGCCCGATGCGAGGGACGATATTGGGCATTCGAAAAGGAACGTCGTCGCTGTCCTGTGCGTTTCCCTGAAAGACCGCCTCACGGCATTGCTTGCCGAGGCTCAAAAATGTCACATTCCTGGCCATTGGCCGCCGAGCCGCAGCTCGGTGCACAACCGCTGAGGATGAGAATGATAGCCCAGCGCGGCGACCCTGGCAATCAGCCAAGTCAAACCGCAATCCGAGCAACCGACGCGGCCCGTGGCGGCGGGAGAATATCGGGTCCTGCACGGTGCAAAGGCCACAGGCGTGGGCGTGGAAGCGCGCCTCTCCAGCCGTTACTCTGGCTGGGGGCCCTGGCGCTGCAGGGAAGAATATATCATCCAAGTTCCAGGGCCGGACCGCTAGGGGCTAAAACGGGGGGCGAGTCGCGGCTGAGGCGCGTTCTAGGGGCCGGTCCCAAAACCTGTCGGCAGCTCAGTCCTGCTGGGCCGCCCGGCCTGGCTGGGCGGTTATGGGATAGGTCCTAAGCCGCCAGGCGTTTGGGGCGGCGGACCTCGGCATGGAGCAGTTTGACCAGTTCGGCGACCACCTCGGAGATCAGGTCGGCCTGCTGCTGGTGGTCCAGGAGATGATCGAAGCCCAGCAGACCGGCTCGGAACGTGGCGCCGGCCCGGGCGCGAACGTATCCGGCGACTTCGGGCCGGGGCCAGGCTTGCAGTCGGCTGCGGATGCGCGAGTCGAACAGGGGGATTGCGTCCTCGACCAATTGGCGTCGCAGCATTTCGCGCTGCAGGATGGTGGTGGAGGATGCGAGGAAGGCGGGCAGGTGCATGGGGTTTCTCCCCTGGAGGAAGGGGTTGTAGCGCGATTGGGGCCTGGGACGCAGGTCCGACGAATATAGAAAATCGATTGGGGTCCCGAGGGACCTTAAGCCGATTTTTCCTCAGGTATGGGGCAGGCGTCCGGGCCGAGCGGCCCGGCAGAGGTCAGGGCTTCGCCATTCGGGCGAGGCTTGGTTTCTTCCCCGGCTTGACTTTTCGGAGATAATTCCCTAGGTTTACGACCTTTGCAGCGTGGCTTGCGTGCTGAGCGGGCAGGAGCTGCGAGATAGGGCGCCGTCGCCAAGCGGCTAAGGCAGCGGATTGCAAATCCGCCATCCCCGGTTCGAATCCGGGCGGCGCCTCTTAGCGTAAAGTTTGTGATTGATATAAGTTAAGAAAACGCCTGGTGCCCTGGGGGGCATGAGGCGTTTTTTCGTTATGCGGGGTTGGCATCGCGGCTTTCCTTTTGGCTGTGGTCGTGGTGGGGTGCATAGCAATCCGGTGTGGGGGGTGGCTGAAAGCGGAATGCCGCCGCGAGCTTCTCTGTCGCTCAGCCCCTTTGTGCGCGGCCCTATACTGTGGCGTCCCGTGCGGGATGTGGGACGCCCCTGCAGGGCTTGGGGCAGAGGTTTGGACGCGATCCCCTGGGCTGCGCCCAGGGCTGATGTGTCTCGGTCCTGCGGACCGATCGAGGTCCACGGCGGTTCGGGGCCGGGCGGGAAGCGGAAAGTTGAAGTCGGAAGGCGGAAGTCGGAAGGCGGAAGGCGGAAGGCGGAAGGCGGAAGGC
>CALARR010000453.1 GCA_937889015.1 uncultured Planctomycetales bacterium
CTGCGCCGTGTCCACGGGGTGCGGGAGGAGATGTTCGCGGGTCGGTTAGCGGGCTTCACGGCCGGGGTGCGTCACATGCACAAGGACGGCCGGGCGATCTGGACCCGGATCACCACTGCCGCCGTGCGCAATGCGCGAGGCGAATTCCTCTCCTGTTGGGCCTTGTGCGAGGATGTCTCCGAGCGACGGCGAATTGACTCGTTGCTCAATGCCCAGCGCGACCTGGCCGCGGCCCTCGGCGCAGCCACCGAAGTGGAGGAAGCCTGGCAACCCTGCCTGGAGGCGGTGCTCCGGGTTTCGGGCATGGATGCTTGCGGTATCTACACCGTCGGCCCCGAGGGATTGGACCTGGTCTGCCATCGTGGCATCTCTCCCGAACTTGCCACGGTCAGCGCGCATCTGCCTCCCGAGTCGATCCACGCCTGCGTGGCGGCCACCCGTACGCCTTTCTATTTCCGCGAGGATGAAGGGCAAGACTGCCGCTTTCCCGAGGCGCGCGCCGAAGGGCACCGCGCCATGGGCTTTCTGCCCGTGTTGCACGAAGCGAAACTGGTGGCCCTGATCGTGGTCGCTTCCCGAAGTTGGGCTGAAGTACCCGAGGGCATTCGGCAATCGTTGCGGGACATCACCGGGCAGATCGGCGACGGCATTGCGCGGCTGCGGGTGGAGGCTGCCTTGCGCCGCTCGGAAGCTCAGTTGCGCCGTTTGTTTGCCAATATCCCGGACCTGGTGCTGATTCTCGATCAGCAAGGCACGGTCCGTTTTGTCAACCGCGGCGTAGGCAATTTCTCCATCGAGGAGATTCCGGGACGACCCTTCACCGACTATCTGGCCCCTGCGTATCGTGAACCGGCTTTGCAGCAGTTCCGTCGATCGATACGATCTGTGACCACCGAGAGCATCGAATTGCAGTCCGTGACCGGGCGCTGGTGGTCCTGTCGGTTGGTGACCATTGATGTAGCTTCGGGCGAACCTGAGTTGATGGCCATCGCCACCGAGACCACGGAACACCGGCGCATCATCGATGCTTTGCGTCAGAGCGAGGCGCGCTTCCGCCTGGCCTTCGAAGAGAGCCCCTTGGGCATCGTCCTGGCACTGCCCGACACCACGGTCCTGGAAGTCAATCGGGCCTATACGCGGATGCTGGGATATACGCTGGAAGACCTGAGTCGCATTTCTTGGATGGAGTTGGTCGAGCCCGAAGATCTGGTCGGAATCCTCAGTTCGAAGGTCCACATCGAGCAGGGCGAGAACGACTGTCTCACCGTGGAGGTCCGCGCGCGCCACAAGGAAGGACGCACGATCTGGACGCGCCTCACGATGGGTGCCGTGCGCGGGCCAGACGGCGATATCAGTTACGCCTTGGGAATGCTCGAAGACATCACGGATCGCAAGCGCGCCGAGGCCGCCTTGCAGCGCAAGCAGGAGTTTCTCCGGCAGTTGCTGGAATGGCAGGAACGCGACCGGAAGTTGATCGTGTACGAAATCCATGACGGCCTGGCCCAGCAACTGGCCAGCGCACGCGGTCAGCTTGCCAACTATCAGCAGGTAGTCGACAAGGAGTCACCCCAAGCGCAGGCGGCCCTGGCGCAGGCGGCGGGAATGGTGGATCGGGCGGCGGGCGAGGCGCGAAGCCTCATCAGCGGCCTGCGACCGCCGCATCTGGACGAGGCCGGCGTCGCCGCCGCCCTGGAGGAGATGGTCGCCACGATCACCCGCCAAGGCGGACCGCGGATCGTGCTGCGTTGCGATCCGAATTTGCCGCGCATGGTGACTTCGCTGGAGAACAACGTCTTCCGCATCGTGCAGGAGGCCGTCAACAACGCGCGCAAGCATAGCCGCAGCAAGACCGTGCGGATTGAACTGCGGGTCAGCGGCGACCGGTTGCGAGTCAGGGTCCGGGATTGGGGCGTAGGCTTCGACGCCGCCAGCGTCCGCGAAGGCCGCTACGGACTGCAGGGGATCCGCGAGCGCGCCAAGCTGTTCGGCGGGCGCGCCGCCGTGGAGAGCGCACTCGGCCGAGGCACGCGGATCCTCGTGGAACTGCCCATGATCCTGGCCGGCCCCGAGGGACGCCCCGCTTGAGCCGCGCAGGGCGCAGGGGCGGCTCGCCGCGTCAGGGCCAGACGACCGGGCAATCCCCCATGTCCGGTGCCTATTTCTCGGGGCTGGCCAGCGGCCGGAACTCCAGGATCGCCTGCGAGTCGCTGCGCGCCGTCTCCGCGGCCTCGTGGTAAAGCTGTTCCTGGGACCGCACGCGCGGCCCGTTGCGCGGCACCGGCGCATAGCTGCCGTCGGAACGCAATCGCCGGGCCTTGACGTTGTCGGCAAAGAACGTATTCAGAATACCGATCAGCCGTTTGACCAACGAGGGCTGTTGCACCGGGTAGAGCAACTCTAGCCGCTTCTCCAGGTTGCGGACCATCCAGTCGGCGCTGGATAGGTACACCTCTTCATGCCCGCCGTTGCGGAAATAGAAGATCCGCGCATGTTCCAGATAGCGGTCGACGATGGACACGACTTCGATGTTCTCAGAGACCCCCGGCAGGCCGGGCCGCAAGCAGCAGATGCCGCGCACGTTCAGCAGCACGCGCACTCCGGCCCGGCTGGCCTGATACAAGGCGCGAATGATCCGCCGATCTTGCAGCGAGTTGACCTTGGCCATGATCAGCCCGGGGCGGTCGGGTGTCGATGCCTGGATTTCCCGGTCGATGAGGTCCAGGATCCGCTGCCGCAGGCCGGTGGGCGCGATCGACAACTTGTTCCAGTCCACCGCCTGCGAATACCCTGTCAGCAGATTGAAGAACGCGGCCACGTCGCCGGTCAGATCGGGATCGCTGGTGAGCAGGCCGACGTCCGAATAGAGCCGCGCCGTGCGGTCGTTGTAGTTGCCGGTCGACAGGTGCAGGTAACGCCGGACGCGCTGCGCTTCGCGGCGCACGATGAGCAGGGCCTTGGCGTGCGTCTTGTAACCGGCAATCCCGTAGATCACATAGCAACCGGCGTCCTCCAAATGCCGCGCCCACTGCACATTCTTGGCTTCATCGAAGCGCGCCTTCAGTTCCACCAGCACCGTGACCTGTTTGCCGTTTTCGGCGGCGCGAGCCAGGGCGCGCACGATGGGCGAATCGCCGCTGGTGCGATACAGCGTTTGTTTGATCGCCAGCACGGTCGGATCGTCGGCTGCCAGGTTGAGCAGTTGCACCACCGGGTCGAAGCTCTCATAGGGGTGCAGCAGCATCACATCCCGCTCCTGCAACACCGACCATAGGTCCTCCTGGCCCAGCAGATCGCGGGGCGATTGCGGTGGCCACTCCGGGTACTTCAAGGCCTCGAAACCGGGCCGAGTGGCCACCTGCATCAAGGCGGCCGCATCGAGCATGCCGGGAAGCTCATAAACGTCCTGCTCGCCCACGCCCATCCGCTGGATCAGCCAGTCGCGCAGCCGCGGGTCGGGCGTGCCCGAGATCGACAAGCGGACAACGCCGCGCCGGCGGCGGGCCAAAATGGCCTCCTTCATGGCGGCCAGCAGTTCCGCGGCGTCGTCTTCCTCTACCGCCACATCGGCGTCGCGGATCACGCGGAATACGGTTCGGGCCAGGATCCGCTGGCCAGGGAAGAGCATCTCGATGTTCTCGGCCATGACCTCTTCCAACCGGGCCAGGCACAGTCCCTTGGCCGCCGGCAGCGTGACAAACCGCGGCAGGCCGCCGGGCACCGGCACCACCGCCACGCGCGTCGGCGGGGGCTCGCCCTGAGGCGCCTCTTCCGCCTGCAGCAGCAGGGCCAGGTAGAGTTTCATTCCCGGCAGCACCGGCATCGGCTGCAACTCGTCTGCTCCCAGCGGGGTCAGGGTCGGCAGCACGCCGGTGGCAAAATACGATCGCAAGAAGCGCCGCTGCTCCGCGGTTACCTGGTCCATCTCCAGCAGGCAGATGCCGTGCGGAACCAAGGCCGACGCCACCGCGCGAATCGCGTCCGTCTGCTCCTGCAGCATGACCAGAACGCGCTGCCGAATCGCGGCCAACTGCTGCTCCGGCGTTTGGCCGCTGAAATCCGGGCGCGTGACCTTGGCCGCTGCCGCCTGCTTCAGGCCAGCCACCCGGATCATGAAGAACTCGTCCAGGTTGGAACTGACGATCGCCAGGAATTTCAGACGCTCCAACAACGGCACGTCGGGCGATAAACCCTCGCGCAGCACGCGGTCGTTGAACTCCAACCAGCTCAGTTCCCGATTAAGGTACAACTGGGGAGCATCCAGGTCCGATTTTGCCATCGGCGTCAAGTCCTTCTCCGTCATTGGGCCACGACCGTGGGCCGTGGCGCAGGATCGTGCCTGGTTGGCACGAGCACGGCGAACGATTGGCTCGTCACGGTCCGGGCGTCATTCGCGTCAACTCGGCGGGCTCGGCGTCGGCCTCTTCCAGCCGCACCTTGAGCCCATACACATCCTCGAACAGGTCTGCCTTGCCGGCCATCGCGCGCCGCTCCAGCGTCAGGTCGCGGACTCCGGCCACGTGGAGAATCAATTCGTTCGGATCGCGTTCCATACGAATGTCGCGCACCTGTTGGGCGTGCCCTCGGTCCAGCGCGTCCGCGACACGCAGCAGGGCCGCCAACTTGCTGACCACCATGCGTTTCTCGCGCGGCAAGGCCATGTATTCCACGTGCGTGCGCTTGGGGGGACTGCGGCGATGGTAGCGCGCCACCAGGGCGATCAGGTTCATCTCGGCGCGCCGCAGGCCAACGACCTCGCTGTTGGCCACCAGGTAGTAGCTGTGCTTGTGATGCGCGCTGCTGCCCACATAGGTTCCCACGTCGTGCAAGATGGCCGCGACGCGCAACAACAGCCGCTCGCGATCCGAGAGCTTGTGGTCCGGCCGCATTTCGTCGAACAAGCGCACGGCCAGATCGGCGACGTGCGCGGCATGCTGCGCATCGTAGCGATATTTCTCGCCGATTCCCGCGGCCGATTGGAGCACGCTCGTCAGCAGGGCTTCGGTCTCGTCGGCGCGCAGGCCCTGCGTCAGGTCCAACAGCAGGCCGTCGCGCATGGAGACATTCGAGACCAGCATCTCCTCGGCGCTGGTGGCGTGGAGCAGGGCCTGGTAGCCCAGCAAGGCCGGAACCAGGGTTTCGGCGTCGGGAAAGGCCATACCGTGGATCCGCGCCAACTCGGCCGGCGTGTGATTCGCGCACCGCGACACAAAGCGATCGAAAGCCTTGCTCCGCACGGCGCGCAGATCCGCAACCCCGGTGGGCTTGCCCATCTGCGAGGCGGCAAAACGCGCGTCTCCGCCCACGGCAATGAAGGTCCGGACCTCACTCAGGGCCAGCGACGTCTTGATCATCGCCACCACGCTGGCAATCTGATAGCGCAGCAGATCCGCGGCCCGGTCCGCCGGGTCTTGGCTGGTGGCCAACATCTCCTGCAGGCGAATCGAACCCAGGGCATAGCTTCCCGACGCCGAGACCCGGCCGTCGCGCAGCAACGTCAGCAGGGTGCCGCCTCCGCCGATGTCCGCCACCAGGCTCATGCCCCGATTCAGATCGTTCGCCTCGCCGATACGGTGCAGCAGGGCATTCACCGTCAGCCGGGCCTCTTCGGTGGGCTCGATGACCTCCACCTCAATGCCCGTGGCCATCAGCATCCGATCCAGGAAACTGTCCGAATTGGCCGCCTCGCGCACGGCGCTGGTCGCCACGGCGCGAACCTGCGACACGCGGTATGTATCCAGCACTCGGCGGTAGTCTCGCAGAATGGCTGTGGTGGCCTGAATCGACCGTTGCGAGATCCGTTCACGGAGAAATGCGTCCTGGCCCAGACGCACGGCGCGCCGCATGCGCTCCAGAATCTCCATCTGCCCGTCGGGCAAAACCTGCGCCACCGCCATGCGGACCGAATTCGTGCCGATGTCGATCGCCGCGACGATCCGCGGCGCCGACTTGTCCGACGTGTTTTCCATGGAACCGCGGAGCGTTGGATTGGGATCAGGACCTGACGTTGGATCTGCAAAACAACCAGTGCCGCGCAGCGCCGTGCGTTCTGGCGACCGCCGACCGCCTGAGAGCCGGTCCCAGAGCCTGTCGGCCGTTCGCCCCCGCTGGGCCGCCCGACTTGGCTGCGGCAGTTCTGGGACGGTTCTGAGCCTGGAAGGTCAGACGCGTACGCCCCGGCACAGCGCGCCCGAGCGTGCACCGGTCCCGGGAGGACACGCAGGAGACGCTGCACGAACCCCCAGATGGGGATTATAGAAGAAGAAGGCAGCGCGGGCAATCTCCGTTCCGCGCCGCCCCACGGCGTGCAAACTCCGCCAGCCCGCTCCGGATTTGTCACCTGAATCGCGTGCACCGCTCATGGTACACTGAAGACCGGTTGGACGCAGCGCGTGAGCCGCACGGTCGGGTCAGCGTGCCAGTTCCTGGGCGACGACTTCCATTTCGCGTTGATAGAATTGTACGGCCTCGGCGGGACTGAGGTTCAGCAGGGCCTGGCCGGCGGTCTGCCACCGGCCTTGTTTGAAGCGAAAGACGGCCGTTCCCAGTCGAAACCCACCCTCTCCGGCGCGGTCGGAGTCCAAGCCCTCCGGGGCTTCCAACGCGACCGCGATGCCCACAAAGGCCGCCAACTCCCCTGTGGCACGACTGCGCACGTAGGCCACGTCGTTGTCGAACTCGCAATCCGCCCAGCGCGGCGCGTCCGGTTTGGCCTGAGCGCAGGCAAGTTGGATGAACTTGGCCTCCAGGCGCTCTCGCTGCAGATGAAAATCACGACGCGCATCCGCCAGCCGGGCATCGCGCATGGCCGCCTGCAAAGGAGACCACACGAACATGCCGGCCAGAAGAATGACCGTTACCAGCGCTGTGATTATCCACCACCATTCGGCCATGCCTGCTCTCCCCCGGCCAGAATTGGCCCCCTTCATTTTAGAGCGGTTGTGCGAGAGAATTCAAGCAGTTGGATGGTATTTTTGGGGCCCTTTGAGCCACTTTGACGGCCCTGCGCCAAATCGCCTCGTTTCCGCCGCCCATGCTGCCTGCGGCGGTTTGGCGATCGGTTCCCAGCACGACACTGTTCCGGATACGGAAAATGAGCATCCTTGGGGCCCACATGTCGATTGCGGGAGGATTCCACAAGGCGGTCGAACGTGCTCGACATGCCGGCTGCGATTGCCTGCAGATCTTCACTCGAAACAACGCCCAGTGGCGAGCCGTGCCCATTCCACCACCGGATGCCGAACGGTTCCGGCAGGCCGTTTGCCAGGCAGGCATTAAGGCGTCTTTGGCACACGACTCCTACCTAATCAACCTCGCCTCTCCAGACTCCGGTTTGTGGCAGAAGTCGCTCGATGCATTCGTCCTCGAATTGCAGCGTGCCGAGTCCTTGGGCATTCCGTATGTCGTCACGCATCCAGGCTCGGCCACCGGCGATTCGGAATTGGCGGCGTTGCGACGCGTGGCCCGGGCACTGGACGAGGCCCACAGCCGCACGCGCGAATTGCATGTGCGCTGCCTGCTGGAGAACACGGCGGGCCAGGGCACCTCGTTGGGGTGGAAGTTTGAGCATCTGGCGACCATCCTTGAGCAGGTGCAGGAGCCCGATCGCTTGGGCGTCTGTTTCGACACCTGTCATGCCTTTGCCGCCGGGTATCCTCTGGCGTCGGCCAGCCAGTATCGCCAGACCATGCGCACGGTGGCAGCCACCGTGGGATTGGAGCGGATTTGCGCCTTCCACCTGAATGACAGCCGCCGGGAACTGGGGGCTCGGGTGGACCGCCATGCCCACATCGGTCGCGGCGAGATTGGGTTGGACGGTTTCCGCCGAATCGTCAACGATCCCGCCTTCAGCGAGATACCCATGTACCTGGAGACGCCCAAGGGAAACGAGGATGGCGTCGACCTGGACGTGGTGAATCTGGCCACCCTGCGCGGCCTGCAGAAGAAGCGGCGATCAGGACGCCCGGCCGATCTCTGACGGCCGGCCGCTACTTCGGCAACTGCATGTCCACCTCGGCGTGGGCCGAGAGGCGGCTTGGCGTCAGGATGGCATCCAGGTCCAGGCCCCGGAACCACGACAACGGCGGCGCTTGGAAATTGGGTGGCGGAGTCGAGCGCGCGCCGGTCTGCTCCAGGGCCGTCGAGGTCCACCAACCGCCACCCTGTGCCGACTTGCGGTACGCGTACTCGCCCCCCAGAGGGCAAACCAGCGTACCGTCCAGTACGGTTTCGGCCGCCGCCTTGGCGTCCTCGCCCGGAACGTGCAGTTGCTGCATCATGGCGTGGATCAGGCGCAGATTGCCCAGGCTTGTCTCCCGGCTGCGCGTGAACAACCAGCGGTTGGCCAGCGGCGCCATGCGGTTCTCCGAGATGTCGCCCACGCGCAGCCGAAACTGCGCCGGGCGCGGGGCCGGCTCAAAGCGGAGTTGCGGCGTGACCTCGGCCAGAATCTCGTAGTGCAGTGAGTAGACCGTAAAACGATCGTACTGCCGCCGCCAGATCTCACGCTGCGTTGCCGAGTACCCCTGGGCGTCGGGCGGGGTCACGATTCGCCGATTGAGGAAGTCCAACAGGCCCAGGCTGCCGTCCACGGTGCCGACATAGCCGTACAAAAAGTCGCGAAGCCGCCCAAAAGGCAGCAGACCCACGGCCGCCAGCAGCCCTTCGCCGGCTGCGTCGGTGGGCGGCCCGAAGTCGCGAAACCCACCAAACAGGCGCTGTTGGTGCAGAATCACGTCAAAGGACAAGGCATCACCCCGGACGGGGGCCAACTGCACCTGGTCCGGCCGCCCAAGCTTCGAGGCCAGGAAATTGTAGGTCTGCGAATTCAAAGGACTCATCTGCACGTCGACGAATACCCGTTCCCGCTTGCCGCCGTCCAGGAGTTCGCGCCGCAGGCCGGCCATGATCGGATCGATCTTCCCCCACTTGGCCAGATAGTACGCGCTGAATCGCGCGTACGCTGCCGCCTCGCTGGGGGTCACCGCGCGCACCTCGACGTCGGGCACCGGGGTGAAGAAGCCACGCGCGCCCCGGACGGAGTCGTGGATCCCATGGTCGCCGAGAATCGTTTGGCTGCCGTCGGGCCGCTGGCCGAAATCCGGCGGCAAGAAGCCCCCTTGCACCAACTGTTGCAGATTGTCGCCCGGGCTGCCTTCGGTGGCCGAGGCCAGGAGGGCCAACTGCGCCAATTCGATGTCCGCCGCCGCCTGCAGCCGCCGCGTGGTCTCGATCCGGTAGGCCGGTCCGGCCATATTCCGGAACATGGCGTCCGACAGGTATGCGAACACCGTATCCTTGCGGTCCAACGGCATCTGCGCTCGCGCGTGGCGGAACTCCTGCGAGGCGCCCAGGGCCCCCTGGCCCTTGGATACCTGCAGAAACCGTTCCGCCAGGTGCCGCGAATTGGTCACAAAATGAAAGTCGCCGTCGGCCACGTAGTAGGAACGGATGATCCCGTCGGCTGAGGAAAGAAACGACACCTTGCGGTCCTGGATCGTGACCTGCTCCTCGCGTGCCGTGGGGTTCTGCTTGAGCGCCTCGCGGCGCTGTCGCTGCACGTCGCTGCCAAACAGCAGGCTGTTTCGCGCCTGGAACAGCAACCCCATCGCGGCCCCTTCCGGGAGGAACATGTCCGACCCCACGATGGCCGCGTCGGCCACGGCCGCTTCACCGAACAGGCGGCCCAGGGCCGATTGTTGCAGCACAAGCTGCTTCTGGGTGCGCTGGTTCAGGCCGTAGCTGATGCCCCGCTGCGCCACCAGGTTGCGGATATCCCCGCCCCAGCGATCCAGCGTGTCCTGAAACCAGAGAAAGTTCGTAAAGCTGCCGAAACGGACGTAGAGGCATTCCACCGGTACGTGCATGGCCAGCGGTTCGATCTGCACGTTCTCCGGAGTCGGAGGGAACACCGACTCGGCCGCAGATACCGAGGGCGGCAGGGGAAGGCTGGTTTGCTCCTCCAGGTGGGATCGCCCCAGCATCCGTTGCTGTTGCATGGCCACCCGAATTGCCTCGGTATCCAATTGCAGGCCCAACTGCTGCTCGAAGTGCCCCTGCCAGGCATCGCCCGTGCGCCCCGGCGGCGTCTGCAGCCCCAATCGCCGTGTGAGCATCGTCTGCAGGTAGTTCTCCACGATCGGCGGGTAGTCGGCCTTCTTGCCGAGTCCCTGCGGCGCGGCGTAGGCCTTCCACCAGGCGGCCATCAGTTGGTTGTGAGCCGCCGGATGGGCCACCGGCGTAACGCTCATCCGCAGGGGTGGCTGCGCCCCCACGGTCAAATCCAAGGGGCCGTCGCCACGAAACAGGAAATAGACAGACGCCTTGTCGCTGTCGTCCAAAAAGCCGCTGATGATTTGACCAATCGGACGACGCGTCCGATTCAAGATGTCCTTGGCGACCTTTCCCGCGTTGTTATTCGGGCTGGACGCAGCCGGATAGAAGACCCGATTCTGGCTTTCCTGGATCAACAGCCGGCCGGGGGACTGGGTGTCAGGAGCGTTGGCAGGCGATTGCAGTGCGATCCGTCCCACGCCGAAGGGCCGCCCCGCGACCGCTTCGGCCCTTACTTGGGCCCACAAGGGAGTAGGTGCCAAGGCCAAGGCGAGCAGAGCCAGCGCCGTTCGACCCAGAACATCCGCAGTATTCACAATTCGATCCGTCATTTGCTTGTCCTACGCAGTAGTCGTGATCCTGGTTCTCGCGCTCACTCCGCCGCCGATGGCCGAGCGCGCCGGAGGCAACCGGCCGCCCATCGGCCGTGCCGCGGCTCGATGGAGACCGGCTTTGCTCTTGCCGGGCCGCGTTCGATCCAACCCATTCGGGCCGTTTCCGGACGGTCGGCGCGTCAGTATCATACAATGTTTTCTGTCCGGTCGAGCCCCCCTCCCTCATTTTGTGCATGCGCCCCGTTTCCGAGCAATTCGCCGACTGGATTCTGGCCTCCGACGAGCATGGTCAGAGCCGATTGCCGCTGCTGAGACGCGCGGAGGCGATCCTGGCCGGCCGAGTCTCGGTCGGATTCGACGAGCGTGTGCGCCTGGTTGCGGCCCTGGAGCGGTGGCGCTACCAGCACCTGAACCGGTGTCGGGCAGACGCGGCGGCAGAAGATCTTTTGCTGGCCGAGACCCTGGACCTGACGGCCAACGACCTGGCTGGCCGTGCGCCTCGCGCACCGCGTGCCACGCGCGCCGCCGTCTCGGGCCAGTTGCCCGACTCGCCTTCGGTGGCCGCGGCCTTGGCGCAGCTCGATTCGCAGGCACCTTTGTCGGAATTGGCCGCCCAGGCCCAAGCCCTGACGGCCGAGCATTTCCGTGTTCCTGTTGAGAAAGACCAACCGGCGACCTGTCAGCGGCGCGTGCTCATGTATGCCCCGCTGTACCTCTCCAGCCACTGCATCAACCACTGCCTGTACTGCGGATTCCGTTATCCGCAGCCGATCCAGCGGCGGCACCTCGACGTCGCCGAGGCCATTGCACAGGCACAGATTCTTCAGTCGCGCGGCTTCCGCCACATCTTGCTGGTGGCCGGCGATTTTCCCCGGTTGACCTCGGTGCCTTATTTCGCCGAGAACTTGCGCGCCCTCGCATCGCGCGGCGTGTTGCCTTCGGTGGAAATCGCCCCGCAGTCGGTGGACGGCTATGAGGCCCTGGTGCAGGCCGGGGCCGTGGGCGTGACCCTCTACCAAGAGACGTACGACACCCAGTTGTACGACCATTACCACCCGCGCGGCAGCAAGGTCTCTTACGACTGGCGTCTGGAGGGGCTGGATCGCGCGGCCGAGGCCGGCATGCGCAAACTGGGACTGGGCGTTCTTTTGGGGTTGGCCGAGCCTTACGCCGATCTCGCGGCCCTGATTCGCCACGGCCAGTATCTCAGCCAGCGGCATCCGCATTGCACGTTGGCCTTCAGCCTGCCGCGGATCCACGAGGCGCCGCGCGACTTCCACATTCCCTACCTGGTGGACGACGAGACGTTTGTGCGCATGTATTGCGCACTGCGGATCGCCTTTCCTCGCGCCGAGTTGGTCCTTTCGACGCGCGAGACGCCGGCCATGCGCCGGCGCCTGGTGGACATCTGCATCACGCAGCTCAGCGCCGGCAGTTCCACTGCGCCCGGCGGCTATGCCGAGGAGGACGCCCAACGGCACTGCGGCCAGCAGTTCCCCGTCTGCGACGCGCGTCCAGCGTCCGAAGTGACCGCCTGGCTCCAGTCCTCGGGCCTTTGCCCGGTTTGGGATGTGTAGCCCGGTTTGCCCAGCGCGGCGTGTAGGCCTGTCATTCTGAAGCGTAGCGAAGAATCTGCGCGGTTCGAGATCCTGCGCTGCGCTAATTGCGCGTCAGGCAAGTAATGCCGTCGGGCCATCCAGCGCGCGGCCCGTCTCACGTGTACTTGCATGGGATCGGCGTGTCATCACAATCCTGGACAGCGCACCCTTCCTCGGGGTGGTGTTCCATGAGGCACGCTGTTTATTGCACCTCAGATAGATAATGCAATGAGGGCGACCAGCGGGAGCCCGGCTTCACGGTGCAAATCCAAACCCTCGTGTTGCATTTCTTTTCTGAAGATCAATAGTGCCGTGGCTAACGCTCGATGTCCCATCACCCTTTCCTGGGTCAGCCGCTACGAGACGCCGCCGTCCGTTCCTGCCAACTCGAAACAGTCATTCGGTACCCTGTTTAATGCAGTACCTGATTGACTGTTGGTGCATCACCATTTAGACTGGCTACTCGGTTTGCCGGGTAGGATTCCAAACGCTGCGGCGAACTGGCGGCGTGGTTTCTTTGCTCTCGCGACCACGCGCGACATCACCGGGTCTATGTGCCACGGAACCCATCCAATGTCTACCAGTACCTTTGGGCGTTACCACACACTTCGCGTAGCACGCCGCGCAAGCTCTGCCGTGCGCGGCGGCGGACTTCTGCGCTCGTTGCGGTTCGAGCCCTTGGAAGATCGGCGCCTGCTGTCGCTGAGCGGACTGAGCGATTCGCTCTGGCCGGCCGAGCCGGCCGGCGGGCCGCTGCCCTCGCAGGCTACGGCCTGGGAAGGCTACGTCGGTGGCGGCGAGCAAGAGACGACGTCTCTGCAGCTCATTTCCGGCGTGCCCGCCTACGACTGGCAGCACGGGTGCGGACCGACGGCCGCGGGGATGGTCATCGGCTACTGGGACCAGCACGGGTTCGAGAATCTGATTGCCGGCAACAGCAGCACCCAGACCACGGCCGTCAACACGGCCATCGCCAGCCCCGAGCATTACGACGACTATTCGCTGCCGATCGACGACCGCAGCACGGGGCTGTTGGCCGACAAGTCGCAGTTGGGCGGTGCACACTCGCCCAACAACTGCCTGGCCGACTGGATGCACACCTCGTGGAGTTCCGACGGCAACTTCTACGGCTGGAGCTTCCTGTCCCGAGTCGACGACGCCATCGACACATACGCCAGCGCCCAAGGCTATGCCGGCTTTGCGGCCCACAATGAGACCTGGGGCGACTTCACCTGGGCCGACTTCACGGCCGAAATCGACGCCAACCGGCCGATGGTGTTCCTGGTTGACACCGACGGGGACGCGGCCACAGACCACTTCGTCACGGCGATCGGCTACGACGAGGCGACGTCGCGCTACGCCTGCTACGACACGTGGGACGCCAGCGTGCACTGGTACGATTTCCAGCAGGTCGGCGCGGGCCGCCTGTGGGGCATCTACGGGGCCACGTTCGTGACGCCGCCAGCGGACGTGACGCCGCCTACGGTCACCAGCACCACGCCGGACTTTGCGACCAGCGGCACGCTGGACGCGGGCACGACTTCGATCCAGATCCACTTCAGCGAAGCCGTCGTGGGCGCTGATGTGGCAACCAACTACCGCCTCCAGGCTTTGGGTCCCGACGCTCTCTTGGGTACGGCCGACGACACTATCGTCCCCCTTTCCGTCACCTACGCCGACAACACGGCCACGTTGAAGTTCGCGGCGATGTCTGAGAGCGTGTACCGTCTGACGGTGCTGGACACGATCGCCGACGTGAGGTTGAACAATCTCGATGGCAATTGCGATGGCACTTCAGGCGGGGACTGGACGGTCGACTTCACAGTGCTTACCGCGAGCGTTAGCTACTCGAGTCCGGCCGTGTTAACGGTCGATGTGAGGTTGGTAGGTGGGGTCGTGGTCGACGACTTCAACCTTGACGGCAATCCGGACATCGCCGTGACCGGCGTCACAGGTTCCTCCGGGGCGGTCGCAGTCCTCCTGGGCGATGGATGCGGGCGGTTCTCGGTGGCTGGGACTTTCCTTTCCGGCGGATGTCTGCCATATGAGGGTGCCGCCGCCGACTTCAATGGTGATGGCAACGTGGATCTGGCGGTCACGAACTGGAGCAGCGGATCGATAGGAGTTCTGTCGGGTGACGGCATCGGCGGTTTCTCAGCTCCCACCACATTCAGTTCTGGTGGCTCGATCCCCATGAAGATCGTCGCGGGCGATCTCAACATGGACGGCCGTCCCGACTTGGTCGTGGCAAATAGCGACAGTAGCACGGTCGGAATCCTTTTGAGCAAGGAGGGCGGTGCCTTCGAGTCAACGTCGACGTACAGTCTGGGCGGTGACGTCCCGTACGATGTAAAGTTAGGGGACTTCAACGCGGATGGAAAGCTAGATCTGCTGGTCGCACATTCCTCTACGAAGTCCTCCGTGACAATACTCTTGGGTGACGGATGCGGGGGCTTTTCAGACGCGGTCCCCGTCAACTGTGGTGACTATTCGAGCGGCATCTCAATTGGGTATTTCAATGCGGATCAAGAGCTCGATTTCGCAGTGATGTCGGGTTTCGGTGTGCGAGTGATGTTGAACGACGGCAGTCTGGGGTTCACTCCCGGGGCCACCGTAGACTTCCACGGCGTTTGCATGATCCAGCGTCTTGCCGCGGATGACTTCAACAGCGACGGGAATCTGGACCTAGCGGTATTGGGTACATACAAAGACGTGGGGATCCTTTTGGGCGATGGCAGTGGGCAATTTGCTCCTGTGGCGAACTTCAATTGTGGAGTTGACAGCATGTCACGCTCCGTGATGGCCGTCGGAGATTTCGACAGCGATAGCAGGCCTGATCTCGCTATATCACCGTTTCCCAAGACGGAGCTTGAGGTCTTGCTCAATACTTCGACGCCTAGGCCACTGAAACTCCGTTCATCCCACTCAGTTGTTTTTGACGTCGCAGCGGGCACCTTCGGCATCGGACAACTGATTCAGGCCGGTAGCGCCAACGTTTTCAACGGCTACGGCCGCCTGCTGGTCGGAGGTACCGCCTTTCAGCCGGAGACTTGGTCATGCACCCTTAGCGACAATGGCCAAAGCGTGATGACCGCCGAAGGGACCTTCGCGGGACTGACCGTTTCCCGCGAGATCACGGTGCCGAACACCGGCAACGAGGACTTCGCCCGCACGGTCGACGTCTTCACCAATCCCACAGACACCGCGATCACCACCACGGTGCGGATCGTGGGCAACCTGGGCTCGGACGCGGCCACGACCGTATGGACCACCTCCGACGGCGACACTCTGGTCGAAACCACCGACCAGTGGATCGGTACCGACGACGCCGACGGCAGCGGCACCCCGGCCATCATCCACTACATCCACGGCTTGCGCGGCGCGCGGCCCACCAGCGTTACGGTCACTGGCGACAACATCGAGTGGACTTACGAGTTGACCGTGGACCCCGGCGACACGGCGCGTCTGACCTACTTCACCATCCTGGCTGACGCGCGCACGGACGCCGAGGCCGCAGCCGCCACGCTGGTCACTGCAACCGGCTTCGGCGGCCAGGCCGCCGCCTTTCTGACCGCAGCCGAATTGGAGTCGCTGGCGAACTTTGACTTCCCTTCCGCCCCCGGCGCGCCCGATCTGGTTGCACAGTATGACACGGGATCGTCGTCCGACGACAACCTCACCAGGCTCGACAACAGTGATGCCACCAAGGTCCTGGCCTTCGACGTCTCGAACACGATCGCCGGAGCGACGGTCACAATCTATGCCGATGGCACAGCGATCGGCAGCACGGTGGCCACCGCCGACGGCGTGACGCGCGTCACAACCAGCGGGACCGTCGACCTGGCCGACGGCAGCCACACCATCACGGCCCGGCAGACTGAGGCCGGCGGCATCGAGTCGCTGGACTCGGCAGCCCTGACCATTCAGATCGACACCGCGCCGCCGGTGATCGTCTCCACCACGCCGACCCTGGACCAGGGCCCGATCGGGCCGATCTCCTCGATCGACGTCACCTTCAGCGAGCCGATCGATCTGGCCAGCTTTGGCCCGGAGGACGTGCGCGTGGTCGGGGGCGACGATGGCATCACCGAGTTGTCGCGCTACGGCGGCGTTTACGAAGCTTGCGTCGTGGTGGGCGACCGCTTGTATGCGGCGACGACCAACGGGCTCGCGATCTTCGACGTCAGCGTCAGCGCTAGTCCGACGCTCCTGGGCTCTTACAACACCCTGGAGAACGCCTTGGACGTGGCGGTCGCAGGAAGCCTCGCGTACGTCGCGTGCGGCTACGGCGGGCTGGAGATCCTGGACGTGAGCGATCCCGCGGCGGTCGTGCGTCTGGGCGCGTACGCCTACGATGGCAATGCGCGAGGCGTCGAGGTCGCGGGCAACCACGCCTATGTCACCGGCTCTGCCGGCTTGAAGATCCTGGATGTCACCGTTCCAGGCTCCGTCGTGCTCCTGGGCAGCTATTGGGCGGGATACGATCAGGCATTGGAAGTCGTGGGAAGCGTGGTCTACGTGCTTGATAGCAGTAGTCTCGATCCCTTCGACCCCTTCGGCTCGCGCATTCTTCGCATCCTCGACGTGAGCGCTCCCGCAGCCGTAACACTCCTGGGCCAGTATGACGTGCTTGGCGCGCAGGGCCTTGACGTGGTGGGCAGCCGGGCATACGTCACCTACACCGCTGTCGGTCTTCCGATGGGTGGCGGTCTTCTGATCCTGGACGTGAGCGATCCCGCCGCGATCACTTCTCTCGGCGGATACCAGTCCGGATATAGCGACGACGTGGAGGTTGTGGGCAGCCTGGCCTACGTAGTGAAGGGCGACTCGATTGAGATCCTGGACGTGAGCGATCCCCACGCCGTGGTTCGCCGCGGCGCGTACGATACGCACTCGTCCATTACCCAGTTGCGCGTGGCGGGCGGCCTGGGGTACGTGGTCGATTACTCCTATGGCTTTCAGATCTATGACCTCAGCCAGCCTGCGGCCGTGGTCCGACTGGGCGGTTACGACACTGTGGGGGCCGCGTACGGAGTGATGGTGGCCGGGAGCATCGCCTACGTGACCGACGGCTCAACAGGTCTTCAGATCCTGGACGTGAGTGCCCCGGGCGCGGCGATGCTCCTGGGTGAATATACGCCTGGAGGTCACACCGGGAACGTGGAGGTGGTCGGAGACCTGGCCTATCTGGCCCGCGGTTCCCAGGGACTGTCGATCCTCGACGTAAGTAATCCCGGCGAGGTGATTCAGGTCGCGTGGTCCAGCTATCAAGCGTTCAATGTGCATGTCGTGGGAAGCCTGGCCTATGTGGCCGGCGTGAACAGTCTCCAAGTCCTGGACGTCAGCACTCCTGCATCAGTGCATCTGTTGGGATGCTATGCCACGGATGGCTCCGTGAATCACGTGCAGGTCGTCGGCAACTTGGCCTATGTGGCGGTCCAGTCCAGCGGCCTTGAGATCCTGGATATTACCGACCCCGGGGCGGTGGTACGCTTGGGCGGGTACGAAAGCAGCGGCGATGCGTATGATCTGGCCGTCGTGGGAAGCCTGGTCTACTTCGCGGACGGCTCGGGTGGCCTCCAGATCCTGGACGTCAGCGATCCCGCGGCGGTGGTGCACGTCGGCGCGTACGACTCGTACAGCCGAGAGGTCGAAGTCGTCGGCAATCTGGCCTACGTGGCTGACGGAGACGTGCAAATCCTGGACGTCAGCGATCCGGGCAATGTCGTGCTCCTTTGCACGTGCGAGACCACGGGGTACGCCTACGACGTGGCGGTCGCGGGAAGCCTGGCCTACGTGGCGGATGATCGAGGCGGCCTGAAAATCCTACGCGTGAATCAACCAGCGGCGGGCGTCTCGCATGTTGGCGGGAACACCTACCGCATCGATCTTGGACAGACACTCGATGAGGGTGAGTACGTCCTGCAGATTGGCCCCGTCATTGACGACGCGGCCGGCAACGCCATGGACCAGGAACTCTTCGCTCGCTTCCATGTCGATGCCACGCCGCCGGCGGGCTACATCGACATTTCGGGCGTCCCGTATCCTGTGCACACGGCTGTCGGCACGGTGACCATCGTGTTCAGCGAGGCCGTCAAGGGGCTCGATCTGGCCGACTTGACCCTAACCCTCGACGGGGGCCCCGACCTGCTTGCCGGCTCGTCGGCCACCTTGGCCACGAGCGACGGGGGAATCACGTGGACCCTCAGCGCCCTGGAGTCACTGACGACCGCCGGCGGCACCTACGAGCTGAAATTGGCGGCCGTCGGCTCCGCGGTTACGGACCTTGTGGGAAACGCGTTGTCCTCCGATGTGACCAGACAATGGACCCTTGACCCCGTTCCGTTGGTCGTAGTCTCCACCTCGCCGGCCCTGGCCTCAGGCCCGATCGGCCCAACCTCGACGATCGACGTGACCTTCAGCGAGCCGATCGATCCGGCCAGCTTTGGCCTGGAGGACGTGCGGTTTTCCTCCCCGGCCGGATTCTTTGCTGGACAGTTTGCCAGATCCGTGACCGTGGGCTCTTTGCTCTACGCTGCCACCAGTTGCGGCCTTCAGATCCTGGACGTTTCCGACCCGCTCCATCCAACGCGCGTCGGTGCGTACACGACCGTCGGCTCGGCATGCGACGTTCAAGTGGTCGGCAGCCTTGCTTATGTCGGCGAGGACCAGCACGGCCTGCAGATCCTCGACGTGTCCAATCCCGCAGCGCCCATCCGCGTCGGCGGATACGAGGGGAGCGGCTACGCGCACCGCGTGCAGGTGGTGGGCAATCTGGCGTACGTTTCCGATTCGCAAGAGCCTTTCAACGTCCCCAACTCGCCCACCAGTTTGCTAATTCTGGATGTCTCGGACCCCACCGCGCCCGTCCGTGTTGGCCGATTCGATATGTCGGACGTCGCCTGCGGAGTCGAAGTCGTCGGCAGTCTCGCCTACGTCGCCGAGAGCCATGCCGGCCTGCACATCCTCGACGTCTCCGACCCGGCCAGCCCCGTGCGGGTCGGTGGATTCGACATAGCAAGTGATCTTTGCGATCTGCAAGTCGTGGGCAACCACGCGTACGTGCTCGGCTGGGACGGTGTCTTGCAGATCTTGGACGTCTCCGCCATCACCGCCCCGGTGTGGCTGGGAGAATATGCCGCAGCCAACGCCGATGCCGTGCAGGTGGTTGGCGATCTGGCCTACCTGGCCCAGGGCTCCACGGGCCTGGAGATTATCGACGTGTCCGATCCCGCCACCCCGGTACGCCTCGGGGGGCTGGACACCGCAGGCGGGGCGACCGGCGTGGACGTCGTGGGCAGCGTGGCCTACGTGTCCGACGGCGGCAGCGGCTTGCAGATCGTGAATGTCTCCAGCGCGGCCAGCCCGGTCCTGCTGGGCAGATATGAACCCGGCGCGGTTCAGGCAGTGCAGGTGACAGGCAATACGGCGTACGTCGCGGCTGGATCCGCAGGGCTCCAGATCCTTGATGTCACGAATCCGATGGCGATCACGCTTTTGAGCACATTCGACACAGTGGACTTCGCCTTGGACGTGCGGATCGCGGGTAACCTGGCCTACGTGGCGGATGGCTCTGGAGGCCTGCAGATCCTCGACGTTTCAGACCCGCGCGCGCCCACCTTCGTGGGCGCGTACGCCGAATCAGCCTCAAGCGTGGAGGTGGTGGGCAACCGGGTATACATGATCAATGGCGGACTGGACATTCTCGATGTCTCAGACCCGGCCTCGCCCGTTCGATTGGGCGGCTATGACCCGCCGGGCATGCTTTCAAGCCTTCGGGAAGTGGAAATCGTCGGGCAATTGGCATACGCGGTCGATCGATACGGGAAACTCCAGATCCTTGACGTCTCGGACCCGGCCTCGCCGGTCGTCGTGGGGCAATATGATGGAGGAGCATCTTGGGCGAACGACGTTGACATCGTGGACAACCTGGCGTACTTCCTTGATGCAAACAACTTGATGATTCTCGACGTTTCGAATCCCGCCGCGCCCACGCTCGTAGGCCAATGCGGAGCCGAGTCCGCCATCGGGATAAAAGTGATCGGCAACTTGGCGTACCTCCTCAACTATACCGGCAGACTGAATGTGTTCGATGTCTCCAATCCAGCGTCACCCGTCTTCCTACGCGCGGTGGGACACAGCAGCGGGTTGGAAATGTCAATCTTCTTTGGCGCTAACACGAGCTTTCAGGTAGTGGACGATCTGGCTTACCTGCCCGATCTGGCCGACGGGGCCTTCAAGATGCTTTCATGGAATTCGGCCCCGGTGAGCATTTCCCACGTTGTGGACAACACCTATCGCCTCGATTTCGGCCAGTCGCTGGTCAGCGGAGAGCACGATCTTGAGATCGGGCCGGCGATCGCCGACCTGGCCGGAAATGCGATGGACGAGGCATTCTTCGCGCGATTTCAGGTGTACAGCATCACGCCCGGCACGCCGGATCTGGTTACTCAGTATGACACGGGCTCGTCGTCCGACGACAACCTCACCCGGTTCGACAACAGCAGCGCTGCCCAGGTCCTGGCCTTCGACGTCTCAGGCACGCTTGCTGGAGCGACGGTCACCGTCTACGCCGACGGCTTTGCGATCGGCAGTGCGGTGGCCACCGCCGATGGCATCACGCGCGTCACCACCAGCGGGACCGTCGACCTGGCCGACGGCAGCCACACCATCACGGCCCGGCAGACCGTGGGCGGCGGCATCGAGTCGCTGGACTCGACGAGCCTGGTCATTCAGGTCGATACCGGCGCGACCAGGTTGACCGGGATCTACGCCGCTGGCAGTGGATGGAAGCAGCCCTTCCTGGACGTTTTGGAAACCGCCGGTGTGGGCGATGCGGAGCTGGGCTATCGGCTGGTCGATGGCGCGGATCAACTGGCCAAAACCAGCACGGTCACCTGGTCCAATGTGAACACGCTGCGGATCACCTTCAGCGAATCGGTCGCGGTTACAGAAGACAGTCTGACGCTCCACAACTCGCTCAACGAGACGATCGCCTCCACCAGCTTTGCCGCTATCGACGCCAGCACCTACCAGTGGACCTTCGCCACCCTGGGAGCGAACAAGTATTGGATCGCGTTGGAATCGGACCTGACCGCGGACCTGGCCGGCAACGCCCTGGACGGAGAGTGGACGACCAGCACGACGACCTACGCCAACTCGGGCAATGGCGTGGCTGGCGGGGACTGCAACTTCCGCTTCAACCTGTTGCCGGGCGATGTGAACCTCAGCGCCGGGGTGAACAGCACCGACGTGGCCGTGGTCCGCAACCGGGGCATGGGCGATACCGACACCACGAACTATCGCCGCGACCTGAACGGCTCGGGCATGGTCAACAGCACGGACGTGGCCCTGGTGCGCAACCGGGAGATGTTCTTCCTGATCGACTTTGACGAGCCGGTCTTGCCGGAACCGGAGACGGCGACGGAGGGTGTGATTGTGGAAGGGGTGATTACGGAGAGCTTGAGTACGCAGAGCGTGAGCACGGAAAGCCTCGTCACGACGGCCCCGCCGGACAGCACCATGCTCCTGTCGGTCGGGACGGCGACGAAGGCACCAGTTTCGGAGTCGTCGACCTTGATCGTCGCACCGGCGGTGACCTCCAGCGACGCGACGATCACCTTGGTGCCGAGCGACTTGTCTGCACCCGTGGTGTCGGCTCCGTTCACGCTGGTCAACACGGCGCAACTCATCTCGCCGCCGGCCAGCATTCTGCCGATCTCGTTGGTCGTGACTAGCGGCGTGCCGGAAACCTCCGCCACGACTGGCGGCGTTTTGAACATCGGCACGGTGAACGCCGCCGCCGTGACCGGCTGCACGGTGAACTATAGCTCTGCGCTGGTACTGCAATCGCCGGCCAGCGTCACAGCCAGCAACGTCGTGGTGCCCCTGGTCCTGACCGCGCCGGCCATCGAAGCGCAGCGAGAACTGTTCCTGGACACGACCTCTGCCCTTGCGTGCGAGTTGATTACGGCGGAGGTGTTGGGGACGCAGGGCTCCGGCACCGTCACCATCAGGCCCACAGGCACCCCGGTGGTGTCGGATCTGAGCCTGAACGCCTCCAGTGGCGTAGTGGCCGCGGCAGCCGATCGGGTCTTCCAGGATCTGAGCAGCCAGGGCACCGCAGATCTGGCCGACCTCCTGCCCACGGAACTGAACTCAGACGAATTCGCCCAACCCGGAGACTCCCTGGCCCTTGGAGCGGCCCTGGCCACGGACGACTGGCTGGCGCCGGTGTGAAAGTGGCCGTCGTGTAGAGAATCAGGTCTGCACATGCTGTGTGCGCCCCGTACCAGGCTGCAGCACGATTCCAGGGCGGAAAACGGCGGCGAGTCGCCAAGAAGCCGCGCGGTCTTGACTGCATGGCGCCGGTATGGCTCTGGGTTCTCTCGCCCCCTCACGGAGAGCGGGTGCTTCGCATTGCCGAGCAACCCCTGTTCCGGGTCAACTTCCAGTGGACACCCACACGGAAGTGCTTTACTCTGAACGCACGTTGCGGTTATGATACGCACGCAGAGTGTAACCACTAGGAAGGGGTGGTGGTTTCTACCGGGTCCACACTATCGGAGGCGCGACGATGCGGTGGTCCACGAGACGGATGCGAAATCGGTGCGAGACTAGCCCGCCGCGGCGTTTGGGACGGGCGTGTGGTCGAGGCGCGTCGCGAAGCGCATCTTGGGGGCGTTCGGCACGCGTGGAGCAACTGGAGGAGCGCACCCTCTTGAGTATCGCGCCCGGCCTGGAACAAGAGGCCTGGGATACCGACGTCTGTGCGGTCTGGTTCGAAGCGGCGGCAGCCGAGCTGAAGGCCGAGTTCTCCGGCTCCGGTGCAGTCGTGGACATTCTGTCGTATTCTGATCAAGGGTTTGTGGGACGGCTCTCATTGCCCGGCGTGTTCCTGGAATCGGTCAGCGCGGCCGGTTTGGATTTCACGCATCTGGAAGTCCCAGGGTGGGGCTTTTCGGGTTCCTTGGGGCAGGCCGAGTTGCCGGTGTTGCGGACCTCGTTGCTCCTGCCCGATGACACCGAGGCCGTGGTCTACTACTCGGTGCTCGAGACGATCAGCCTGGGCCGTGACTTCCAGATCCTGCCGGTTCAGCCGGCCGAGCCGGAGGACGGCTCGGAAGTCGCGTTCGCGTACGACGCGGACTACTACCTGAACGGCGCAGCGGAATCGACGGCCTTAGTAACGGTTACCGATCCGGCGATTGCGCGGGGCACAAGCGTGGCTTTGCTGGAAATCGCCCCGTTTGTCTACGATCCCCTGACCGACGAGATCACAGTGGTCACAGAGCTGGAGTTCGCAGTCCAGTATCAATCGGTGATCGTGGTGCAGGCCGAGAGCGGATCATCGGACGTGAGCCTCGGTTCCGCGGCCACCGCGGCCGACTATCTGATCATCGTGGCCGACGAGTTCTACGAGGAGGTGCAACCGCTGGCCGAGTGGAAACAATTGAAGGGATTTCCCAGCTACGTGGCCAAGATGAGCGAGGTGGGGAGCACGGCGGCGGATATTCAGAACTACATTTCGGCGGCCTACAACGACGGGTCGCAAGTCACGTACGTGTTGCTGGTCGGCGACTACGATGATGTGCCCAGCAACAATATCGGAACCTATCTCTCCGACCATCCTTATGCCTGCGTGGACGGCACCGACTACCTGCCCGACGTGACCCTCGGACGTATCTCAGTAAACACCGAGGCGGAAGCGACCACCGTGATCGACAAGATCCTGCGCTACGAGCGCAATCCGAACCTTGGCGACTGGTACGACGATGTGCTGTGCGCGGGCTACTTCCAGGACTACAACGACTACAACGGCTACGCGGACCGCTGGTTCATGGAGACCACGATCCACGTGCGCAACTACCTGCGCGACGTGCAGGGAATGACTACCCACACGGCCCTGTGCGCCGACGAGAGCGGCGGGCCGCCCTACTATTACCGCTCCAGTTCCTATCCGCACCGCATCTCGGTCTCCGGTTCGGCGCCGTACCCGGTCCCCCAGAGCGTTGTCGATGAGTGGACCAGCGCCAGCCAGGCCACGGCGGATGTCTCGACGGCGATCAACGCGGGCGTGGGATTCGTCCAGCATCGCGATCACGGCGGCAGCACCGGCTGGGGCGATCCACCCTACCATGTGGCCGAGGTGAACGCCCTGACCAACGGCACCATGACCCCCGTCGTCTTCAGCACCAACTGTTCTACCGGGACCTTCAACTACGCCAGCGGCGACTGCTTTGCCGAGGCCTTCCTCAAGCATACCAATGGGGGTTGTGTGGGGATCGTGGCCGCCACGCGCACCAGTTACTCCGGCTACAACGACCTGCTGGTCCACGGCACGTACACCTGCTTCTGGCCGGACTATGATTCGACGCATACCGGCAACCCCTATCCGTATTCCATGCGCCCGGCCGAGGCAATGAACTTCGGCAAGTACTACATGTACTCGTACGAGGGGAATACCAGTACCACGGTCATCGAGTTCAACGAATTCCACTGGTTTGGCGATCCGGAGATGATGCTCCGCACCGAGACGCCCCAGGCGTTGACCGTCACCCACGCCACGACCGTGCCCATGGGCGTGTCGACCGACTATGTGGTCTCGGTGTTCAAGGGCACGACCGCGGTGGAAGGGGCGCTGGTCTGCATTTCCCGATCGGGCAGCGACGACTATTGGACCGCGTACACGGGCGCTGACGGGACCGCCACGATCAGCGGCCTGACGTCGCATGAATGGGGCCTTTATGACCTGGTCGTCACCGAGTGCAATGCCATCCCCTATGAAACCACGGTCGAGAGCCTGCAGCCGTCGGCCGTGCTGGGAACCCTGGTCACTCCCTCGCCAGGCAGCGTGGCGACCGTCGACCTGGGTTATGTCGACGTGGTGTGGACCGACTACAGCGGCACCGGCCTGAATACGGCCACGATCGGCATTGGCGACATCACGATCGCGGGCGTCGCGATCAACGGCGTCAGCGACCAAGGCGGCGGTGTGTGGCGCTACACCTACACCGGCAGCCCGGCGGAGGGCATGGTGAGCGTGATGTTCGTTTCGGGCGAGGTCCTGGCCAACAACGGCGACACCAGCGGCTCGCGGCTGCAGAGTTTCACGTTCCATACGCTCGGCGCGACGGTGCTCTCGCACTCCCTCAACGGTTCGACCTCCGAGCCGCAATCGGCGATCGAATTCACCTTCAGCGAGGCGATGGACCCGGCCAGTTTCAGCCTGGTTGACGACGTGGCGAGTTTCACCGGCCCCGGCGGCGATCTGATGGCCCAGATCACCGGCTTCCAGTGGCTCTCCGGCAACACCGTGTTGGAGATCCAGTTCAACGCCCAGAGCGCGTTGGGCAGTTACCAGATGGTCATCGGCCCGGGAATCCTCGACCTGGTCGGCCACGCCATGAACCAGAATGGCCTGCTGCCCAACGGGGAAGTCTCTGGCGACCAGTACACGGGCGCGTTCACGATCATTCCGTGCGCCACCTGCGGCGACCTGGTGTGGCAGGACCTGGACGGCGACGGACTCCAGGATCCGGGCGAGCCGGGGCTGGCCGGCGTGTTGGTCGAGGTCTTCTCCACGACCGACGCCGTAATCGGCAACAACGACGACCGGCTGCGGTCCCAAGCGGTCACCGACGCCTACGGCCGCTACACCGTGGGCCAGGTCCCGGTGGGAATGTCTTGCTACCTGGTGTTCCACGTCCCGGCCGGTTACACGTTCAGCCTGCAAGATGTCGGGAGCGACGATGCCTCGGACAGCGACGCCGGCAGCAATGGGGTCACGGCCCTGTTCACGCTCGAATCGGGCACAACACATCTCAATTTCGATGCCGGCGTGGTCAGCGGCCTGCCTGCGTTCGGCCTTGCCTTGGACATCGGCGGTTACGGCACCGACTACGGGCAAGCCGTGGCCGTGGACGGCTGGGGCAACGTGTACATCGCCGGCTACTTCTCGGGAACCACCGATTTCGATCCCGGACCCGCGGCCTACTCCCTCAAGAGCACCGGCAGCGACGATGTCTTCGTGGCCAAGTACAACACGCAAGGCGCCATCCTCTGGGCCCGTTGCCTGGGGAACGTCTCGTCGGACCATGGATTGGCGATCGTTGTGGACGACCAGGGCCATGTCTTGGCGACCGGCAACTTCCAGGGCACGGTGGACTTCGATCCTGGCCCCGACATCCGCGAGCTGACCAGCAGTGGCCAGACCGACGTGTTCGTCGTGCAGTTCGACGCGGAGGGCAACCTGGTCTGGGCCGCGCGGTCCGGTGGGACAGGTAGCGACTCCGCCTCGGGGCTCGCGCGGGACTCCGCGGGCAACGTCTATCTGACCGGCCAGTTCAACGGCACGGCCGACTTCGGCGCCTTCAACCTGACCAGCGTCGGAGGTTCGGACGTCTTCGCTGCCAAGCTGGACAACAGCGGCAACTTCCTCTGGGCCGGCGCCTTCGGCGGGACCAGTTCCGACTACGGCTATGGCATCGCGGTGGCCGGGGATGGGAGCGTCTGGACCACCGGTTACTTCTCTGGCACGGCCGACTTCGATCCCGGTTCGGCAAGCACCGCCACCCTTACCGCCTCGGGCACCGACGTCTTTGTGAGCAGGTTGGACAGCGACGGAAGTTACATCTGGGCGGGGCGCCTCGGTGGCAGCGGTTCGGACTATGGCCGCGGTATCGCCGTCGATGGCGACGGTAATGTGTATGTCGCCGGCTACTTCTCCGGCACGGCCGACTTCGACCCCGGCGCGAGCACGTCGAACCTCACGACCAACGGCGGCAATGACATCTTTGTGGCCAAGCTGTCTGCGAACGGTTCGTTGACCTGGGCCCACAACCTGGGCGGCACGTACACCGACTGCGCTTATGCCATCGCGCTGGCCGCCGACGGCAGTGTGCTGACAACCGGCTACTACCAGGGCGTTGTCGATTTCGATCCGGGCGTCAACCGCTTCGAACTCACTAGCGCTGGCAACTGGGATGTCTTCATTAGCAGCCTGAACAGTGACGGCGAATTGAATTGGACCCGCAGCGTCGGCGGAGCGGATGCCAATTGGGGGTCCGGCATTGCCGCGGCCGGCGGCAGCGTGTGGACGATCGGCTACTTCGTCAACACGGCCGACTTCGACCCCAGTGCTGGAGTGTTCAACCTGACCAGCGCCGGCGGAAGCGACATCTTCCTCTCCAAGCTCCTGCCCGAACAGGCTCCTTCGGATCTCGACCTTTCGACGACAAATGTCCTGGAGCACCAGCCGGTGGGCTCGGTCGTGGGCCTGCTGTCGGCGGTCGATGCCGACGCCACAGAACGCTTCACTTACAGCCTCGTGGCCGGCGCCGGCGATGACGACAATGCCCAGTTCGCGATCGACGGCGATCAACTGAAGACAGCCGCTGTCTTCGACCGAGACGCCCAGTCCAGCTATCGCGTTCGCCTGCGCGTCTCCGATCACGCGGGGCGGTGGTATGAAGAATCCCTGACCATTCTTGTCGACGAGGCCAAACGCCTGGGCAATTTCGTTTGGAATGACCTGGACTCCGACGGGCTCCAGGATGCGGGCGAACCGGGCCTGGCCGGCGTCGTCGTGGAGGTCTACTCCTCGACCGACAGCGTGGTGGGAAACTCCGACGATGTGTTCCACGGGACCACGTTGACCGACGCCAACGGCTCCTATCTGTCCTACGGCTTGCCGTTGGATACCTATGGCTACCTCGTGTTCCGCACGCCGGCGGGCTTCACGTTCACGATTGCCAATGCGGGCGACGACACCCTGGATAGCGATGCCAGCGCCGCGGGCGCGACCGCTGCTTTTCTCGTCTCCGGGGCCGAGGACGATGTCCGTTGGGACGCCGGCCTGGTGGGCACAACGCCGATCTTCGGCTTCGTCGCGACTGCCGGAAGCTCCAGCGGCGACTTTGGTCAGGCGGTTACTACGGACGCGGCGGGCAACGTGTTTGTGGCGGGCCGACTGCAGGGGACCGCTGATTTCGATCCCGGGCCGGGAACCTGCAGCCTCACCAGCTCCGGCAACGAGGATATCTTTATCGCCAAGTACACGCCCCAAGGGGCCCTTCTCTGGGCGAGGGCCTTCGGCAGCACCGATGTCGACCGCGGATACGCAGTGGCCGCAGCCGCCGATGGCAGCGTGTATCTCAGCGGCACGTTCCGGGGCACCGTGGACTTTGATCCCGGCCCGGACGCCTATACGTTCACCACCATCGATGCGAGCGACGACGCGTTCGTGCTCAAGCTGGACAGCGACGGGGACTTTCTGTGGGCCGCCCAGTTCGGCGGCGAGGGGACCGACCAGGGCCGCTCCCTGGCCGTGGCCGCCGACGGCAGCGTCTACACGGCAGGCGTGTTCTCCGACGTCGTCGATTTCTGCCCTGGCCCGAATGCGGTGAACCTCACCACCGCTGGCGGATATGACGTCTTTGTCAGCAAACTCACCTCTGCGGGCAACTATGTGTGGGCCAGGCAGTTGGGCGGAGCCAGTTCCGACTATGTCAGCGGGATCGCCGAGGCCGACGACGGAAGCGTTTACACCACGGGCTATTTCTACGGCACGGCCGACTTCAACCCCAGTTCCAGTTCGACGTTTAACCTGACCAGTGCTGGTAGCGCCGATGTCTTTGTCAGCAAGCTCAACAGTTCGGGCAACTTCGTATGGGCCAAGCGCGTGGGCGGAACCAGCTCCGACTACGCCTACGGCGGCGTGGCCGTGGCCGCCGACGGAAGCGTCTACGTAGCCGGGGCCTTCCAAGGCACAGCCGACTTCGATCCCAGTGATACGGCAAACTGTGATCTGACCAGCGCCGGTTACTACGACGCCTTCGTCTGCAAACTCAATGTTGCCGGCGACTTTGTTTGGGCTGAGCGAACGGGTGCAGCAAGCTACGATTACATCTACGGTATTGCTGCGACCGCCGACGGCTCGCTGGTCACCGCGGGGTATTTCGGCAGCACGGTCGATTTCGATCCTGGGTCCGCCACCTTCAATCTGATCGCCAGTGGCTACGACGCTTTCGTCAGCCGCCTGAGCAGCGAAGGAGCGTTCCTCTCGGCCCTCAAGTTTGGCGGCAGCAGCAGCGATTACCTGTATGGCCTGGCACTGGCTGCAGACGGCAGCGTGTGCACCACCGGTTGCTTCAACAGCACCGCCGATTTCAACCCTGGTCCCGGCGCGTTCAATCGAACCAGCGTGGGCAGTGCCGATATCTACGTATCGAAGCTGCAGATGCCGCTGGACTTGTCGCTCTCTTCCTCCGGCATCGAGGAGAACCTGCCTGCGGGAACCCTCGTGGGTGAGCTGGCCACCAGCGATCCGACCACGGCCGACTCCTTCACCTACGCGCTGGTCTCCGGCGACGGGGCAACTGACAACGCTCTGTTCGCCCTCCAAGGCAACCGGCTCATCACGACCGCGGTCTTTGACTACGAGACTCAATCCACCTACAGCATCCGTATCCGCACCACCGACGCCGCCGGCCTGTTCCTGGAGAGGGGGCTTGCCATCAGCGTGACCAACGTCTTCGACACGCCGCCGGTGGTGAGCAGCACGTCGTTTGCCGCCGGGTCGCTGCCCTTGGGCAGCACCTCGCTGACGGTCCAGTTCGATAGGGAAGTATTTGGCGCTGATGACTCCGCCAATTTCCAACTGCAGGGCCTCGGTAGCGACGGCCTGCTGGGCACTGCCGACGACCCGACCATCGCCCTGTCGGCCCGTTACAGCGGCACCACCGCTACGCTTGACTTCGCCGCTTTGCCGGCCGGTGTCTGGCGCCTCACCGCGAGCGATGCCATCGCCGACAGCCGAGGCTGGCTCCTGGACGGGGACGCTGACGGTATCGAGGGCGCAGACTGGGCAGGCGACTTCGTGGTCGCAGCCGCAGGCGGCGCCGCATCCGCCTCCAGCACGAACATCGACTTTGGCGACTCGGAGTACTGGGCCACGGTGATTCAGCCGGATGGAAAGATCCTCGTGGCCGGTTCCGTGTTCACCGGCTCGTATCGTGCGTTTAGCATTGCCCGCTACAGCACCGACGGCGTCCTGGACACCACGTTCGGCAGCGGGGGGCAGGTTGCGACCGCAGTCGGCACCTCCAGCGCATACGCCTATGGCCTGGCCTTGCAGGCGGACGGCAAGATCCTGGCGACCGGCTACGCCTCCAACAGCAGCAACAATGATATCGCCCTGGTCCGCTACAACGGCGACGGCAGCCTGGACACAACCTTCAGTGACGATGGCATCGCGATCGCGCCCGTGGGCACCAGCAGCGATTACGGCCGTGCGGTGGCCGTGCAGTCCGATGGCAAGATCCTGGTGGCCGGCTATGCCTACGTGGGCACCACTTATGACTTCGCCCTGGCCCGCTTCAATGCCGACGGGACCCTGGACACAACCTTCGGCAACAATGGCACCACGACCACCGCGATCGGCACAACTGCTGACTACGCCTATGCCATGGCCGTGCAGGCGACTGGCGAGATTGTGCTGGCGGGCTACTCCCACAACGGGACCGACAACGATTTCGCCCTGGTTCGCTACCACAGCGATGGCAGCCTGGACACGACCTTCGACACCGATGGCATCGTGACCACAGCCATCGGGACCAGCAATGACATCGCCTACAGCCTCGGCATTCAATCGGACGGCAAGATCGTGGCCGCTGGCTACGCCACCATGACCAACGCCGACTTCGCCCTGGTCCGCTACTACAGCAATGGCCGCCTGGACGAGACCTTCGACACCGACGGCATCGTGACCACGGCCGTCGGCACCAGCACTGGCGACTACGCCTACGGCATGAGCATCCAGTCCGACGGCACGATCGTGGCGGCCGGCTACATGAGTTCGGACTTTGCCGTGGTCCGCTACAATTCTACCGGCGCCCTGGACACGAGCTTCGATGGCGACGGCAAGGCCACGTCCGGCATCGGGACCAGCACCGACTATGGCCGCTGCGTGGCCGTACAGTCCGACGGCCGGATCGTGGTGGCCGGTTCGGCGATCGTCGGCAACCGGACCGACGCGGCCTTGGCCCGCTGGAACGCCACCGGCGGCCTGGACACCACCTTCTCCGGCGATGGCAAGCTGACCGCAGCCAGCGGAGCCAGCAGCGACGAGGCCCGGGCCGTGGTCCTCCAGGCCGACGGCCGGGCGGTCGTGGCCGGTGGCACGACCAGTGGCAGCGACTGGGCCTTGGCTCGTTACACGGTCGATGGTGCTGCGGACACCACCTTTGACAGCGACGGCAAGCACACGACCGCCATGGGCAGCAACGGCTACGCCCAGGCCGTGGTCGTTCAGTCGGACGGCAAGATCGTGGCCGCCGGCTATGGGTACTTCAGTTCGTACAATCAGTTCGCCCTGGCCCGCTATAAGGCCGACGGCAGCCTGGACACGACCTTCTCCGGCGATGGGAAGGTGAATACGGACATCGGTAGCGGCGCGGATCAAGCCTGTGCCGCAGCGATTCAGTCGGACGGCAAGATCGTGGTGGCCGGCCAGGCCTACACCGGCACCAACAATGACTTCGCTTTAGTGCGCTACAATAGCGATGGCAGCCTGGACACGACCTTTTCCACCGACGGAATCGTCACCACGGCCGTTACCAGCAGTAGTGACTATGCCTATGCCGTCGCCATCCAGTCGGATGGCAAGATCCTGGTCGCGGGCTACGCCAACGGTGACGTTGCCCTGGTCCGCTACAATGCCGATGGGAGCCTGGACGCGACCTTCTCGGGCGACGGAATCGTCACTACGGCCGTCGGCACCGGAGCCGACTACGCGTATGCCCTGGCGATCCAGGACGATGGCAAGATCGTACTGGCCGGCTACACTTCGAACGCTGGGACCAACGACTTCGCCCTGGTCCGCTACAAGTCCGACGGGAGCTTGGATACGACTTTCGACGGAGACGGCAAGGCAGTAACGCCCATCGGCACCGCCGCCGTCGCTTATGCCCTGGCCATCCAGGACGACGGCAAGATCCTGGCCGCCGGGTACAGCCAGGTCGGTTCCGGGGAGGCAGTGGCTGTGGTTCGTTACAACGCCGACGGTTCCCTCGACACGAGCTTCGACGACGACGGCAAGTACACGTCTTCCTTTGGGGCCGACAAGGCGCGTGCCTATGCCGTCGCGCTGCGAAGCGACGGTACGATCATCCTGGCTGGCTACACCGTGACCGGCGGGAATCGGGATATCCTGTTGGCCTCTGTCACAACTCCGCTAGTCTCAGCCGCCGGGCTGGAATTCGACGTGGACCGCCTGCAATCGGGCGCCGGCCAGTTGATCCAGGGCACCAACGGTTCCTTCGACGGCCTGGGCCGTCTGCAAGTCGGCGCCGCCAGCTACGCACCCACGACCGCGGGCACGCTCGCCAATGACGCAAGCACCTTGACTCTTGCGACGGTCAGCCTCTCCGGCCTGGAGGTGCACCGCGAAGTGACCGTGCCTGACACCGGGACCAAGGACTTCGCGCGCACGGTCGATGTGTTCACCAATCCCACCGCCAGCGCGATTACGACCACGGTTCGGATCGTGGGCAACCTGGGCTCGGACGCGGCCACGACCGTATGGACCACCTCCGACGGCGACACGCTGGTCGAAACCACCGACCAGTGGATCGGCACCGACGATGCCGACGGCAGCGGCACCCCGGCCATCATCCACTACATCCACGGCCCGTGGGGCACGCGGCCTACGAACGTTACGGTCACTGGCGACAACATTGAATGGACTTACGAGTTGACCGTGGAACCTGGCGCGACGGCGCGCCTGGCCTGCTTCACCATCCTGGCCGACGCGCGCACGGACGCCGAGGCCGCAGCCGCCACCCTGGTCACTGCGACCGGTTTCGGCGGCCAGGCCGCCGCCTTTCTGGCCCCAGCCGAATTGGAGTCGCTGGCGAACTTCGACTTCCTTTCCGCCCCCGGCACGCCCGATCTGGTTGCGCCGTATGACACGGGATCGTTGTCCGACGACAACCTCACCCGGTTCGACAACAGCAGCGCTGCCCAGGTCCTGGCCTTCGACGT
>CALARR010000454.1 GCA_937889015.1 uncultured Planctomycetales bacterium
CACCGAAACCAACTGCCGCACCAGCCGCTCTTCGCCCCGCAACGCGATTTCTGTCCGGAGCGCCTGCACTTCAACTTCCGCTGGTGGCAGGAGTATGCCGGTGGAATCATCACCGACTGGGGGCAACACCACGTCGGCATCGCGCAGTGGGGTATGGACATGGAGCGTTCCGGCCCGCTGACGGTCGAGGGCAAGGCTATCTTCCCCAATCGCAACCAGCCCGACTGTGGGGGCAACTGCTACAACAATCCCGATCGTTTCCTAGTCCACATGACCTATGCCGGCGGGATCGAGATGTGGTACTTCGTGGTTCGCGACGAGAAGTACTGGAAGTTCACGACTCCCGAGGAAGATAAGTTGCTGTTTTCCGGCGTGCCGGAAGAGATCATTGCCGAGAAGCGGAACGGGATCATGTTCGTCGGCGATGCTGGGCGCGTGTTCTGTAACCGCGGCAACGTGCAGGGCAAACCGGTCGAGGATTTGCGTGACAACCCGCTGCCAGCCAGTGCCAATCTGCTGAACGAGAGCAACGATCACATGGAGAACTTCTTCCAGTGTGTGAAGAGCCGTCAGCAGCCCGTCGCGCCGGTCGAGGTTGAGCACCGCACGATTACCACATGCCACCTGGGCAACATTGCCCTTCGCTTGGGCCGCAAGATCACTTGGGATCCGCAGCAGGAAGCAATCGTAGGGGATGCCGAGGCGGCACGATCGATCTACGTACAACGTGAGCAACGCAGCTCCTACAGGCTGCCGTCTTGAATCGCGGCCTGCCAAGCGGCTGAAGGATGCGTGTGCCAGTGCTTTGTCAGACGCCACTACGGCAACTACTCTTCGAGAACTTCCTTGACGAGTTGCACGAAATGTGGCGTCTTCTGTGATTGGGTCAATTCCTGGGCCTTCTCGTCGGCCTGGGCGCGCTCAGAGTACTCGAATCGAGCGATACGCTTCAACGACTGATTGAAGACTCCCCAGAAAGCCTTGAGACGCACTTCTTTGGCCACCTTGGCACGGCTCTTACGTTTCGCCGGCGGCTTCTTGGCCACTTTGGTCTCAACGCTATCATCCGCTTCCATGCGTTCGGCGGCTTCGCTCTCCTCACGCAACTCGATTCGGTTCAATACTTTACGAGCCATAGATCCTGCCTCAAGGGTTTAGCCGCATCGGCGCGACCGCCAGGATGCGAGAAGGCCATCCATCGAAACCCGCATTGCCAGCCAGGGACCGCTCCGTGGCTCGATGCCGAAAAGCCCCACGGGAAACTCGCGGGACGGGGGCATTCTCCGCGGACCAAGGCAGTCGCAGGGCGGCAAATGCGTCAGAACCTTACTATAACCGTAATGGCTGCTTAACGCCAGGGGGGGTGCTTTGCGTAGCCGGAGGGGGGTTGCGGGCGTGGGTTCCTGAGGCGGGCTGGCGACACGGTTGTGGCCTATGGTCCCGCTACGTGGTCCCTGCGGTCGTAGAACGACCGTTGGGATCACGGGCATCAGCAGAATGGCGCGACCGACGGCGGCGGTTTTGCGTGTTTCGCTGCGGCTGTACGCAACTCGGCTAGGACTTTTTCCAGCCGTTTCTGGCAACAACCGCAGGCAGTGCCCGCCCCGAATCGTGTGGCGATCTGCGGCAACTGCAGATCGGGATGGCGGTCGAATAAGATCGCCACCTGTTGACGCCTTACGTGGAAGCAGAAACAGACTTCGTCATCGACTGTGGACATGAATCACCCGTCCGTTTCGGCCAACTGCAAAGCCACCTGGCAACTTCGCCAGAAAGCTCTGAGGTCCAAGTGCTCTTGCGAGGTGTGCGGATTGGCCTGGCCGCATCCCAAGGTCACTGTGTGGATTCCGCGTGCCGTCATCCAATTAGCGTCGAGCCCTCCGTTGCTGATCGCCAGCACGGGATCGCCTCCTGCGGCCCGCACTGCGGCCTGCGCCGCCTGGACACACGGGTCGTTGCTTTTCAGGACGAAGGCTTCATAATCGAGTTGCCCCTTGATATGCACTCGGCCACGTGCGCCCGTTGCGCTGCGGACTTCATTGGCCGCCTTGTGAAAGGCTTGTTCGATCGCGCGTACGATTCGTGCGCGGAAGGCGGGGTCGTGGCTGCGGGCCTCGGCACGAATCTCCAGGTGTGGCATCACGACGTTGGTCGCCTCGCCGCCACAGATGACCCCTACGTTGCTTGTCCCCTGTGCGCCGTCCTTTTCGATTCGTCCGTGCCAACCTTCCTGCTGGAGTCGGGCGATCGCCAAGGCGGCGATAGTCAACGCACTGACTCCTTTTTCCGGCGCGTTGCCGGCGTGGCTGGCCAATCCGCACACACGGATCGTCATGCGATAGCCACCAGTGGCCCCGATGGTGATTTTGTGGGGGCTACCGCCGTCGAAGTTGAAAGCCAGGCGAGGCTTCTTCAGGAGTCCGAGGTTCGCGTGGCGCGCGCCGTACAGCCCCACTTCTTCCTGCACGGTCCAGAAGAACGTCAGCGGGGGGTGCGGCAGGCCTCGCCGCAGGATTTCCATAGCTGTCCACAGAATTACGGCAGTTCCGGCGCGGTCGTCTGCACCCAAAGCGGTGTGCTTGTCGGCGGGGATGATCTGCAGACCTCGCTGTCGGGGACGCACATTGGCGCACAGGGGGACCGTGTCGACGTGCGCCATCAGCATTCGCCTTGGCCCGGGACGCGTACCGGGGAGCGTGAGGGAGAGGTTGCCCACCTCGCCACGGATTGGGGTACGGCGATGGGCCTGGTCGAATTGCAGTCCTTGCGCTCCGAGCGAACGCAGTTTTCGGACGATGAAGTCCATCACGGCCGCTTCGTGTCCGCTTACGCCAGGCAACTTGAGCAACTCAAACACGAGACGCCGAGCAGCCGCCTCACAGCCGAACGATTGTGCGGGGAGCGTGGTGCGACGAGACATGGTCTTGGTCTGAGGCAATGGCAATTACCGGAGGGCTCGGCCGTGAAATACCCATTGGCACACCAGCGGCCGTTGTCCTATTGTTATAAGCTTACGTTATCCCGACAGAATTGTCCCCCTCGGCGTCCTGGCGACATGCGGTTCTTTCTTTCCGGAATCATGCGGGGCTCTCTCCCTCAAAAGGGGATGCACGGGCAGGATTACCGCCGGCAGATCCAAGATCTGCTGGTACGCCATATTCCGAAGGCGGTGATCTACGATCCATTACACGATCGGCCTGTCGATGGTTCGACAGAAGTCGCGACAAATCGCGATCTGTTCTTCGGGCATGCGGTTGAGTGCGCGAGTGTGGATGTCTTGGTGGCTTATCTGCCGGCTGCCTCGATGGGGACCGCGATCGAGATGTGGGAGGCCTACCATCACGGTGTGGCGGTGGTGTGCATCAGTCCCATGGCAAAGAATTGGACCATCCGCTTCCTCAGTCATGCGATCTATCCCGACCTGGCCGCCTTTGAAGCGGATTTGGCCAGCGGCCAACTGCTGGCCAAGATCCAGGAGGTACGAACGAGCACGGGCGAGAAGGGCGATTGCCGCGGACGCAGCTAATCCCTTCTTCAGGGGTCTCGCGACAGCGTCATCGGTCTTGAGTGCGTCCCGAGACGTTGGCCGGTTGTGGGCAATTCGGGCTCAATCGACCGAGGCCTGATCAATGGGCAGGTAAATGGACTGCCGATCTGCTGTTCATCGGTTATCGCAGGCCCTCTTGTGCAGTCTCCTCTTCCCTGTGTTGGAAGGAACCGCTGCGAACGATCGTCACGACGCGTCCGTTGACCAGGGCTCGCGACTGCTCGAACTGCGGCCCCTTCACGGCCCAGCCGTTTTCCGGCAGCAGGAACTTCTGTCCGTCGAGTTCGGCCGGATAGGGTTTGGGGCCGAAATTGACGATCGTTTGGGTGCCGTCGGAGAAGCGGGTTCGGTGCACGGCCCGATCCGGCGTGACAAATTCGTGGCTGAGCAGTTCGGTCCCGGCCACTACCTCGTGCATCTTGCACGTATTGCGATAGGTTCGCAGGAACACGTTGCGGTCCTTCTGCCAGGAGCCTTCCTTGTTGGCCCAGAGCAGCGGGATAGTGCCGTAGAGGACGTTGAGTGCGTCTTTCTTGGGTGTGATTTCCGGTGCCGCGTCGAGGAGCCAGTCGCTGGCATCGCCCCAGTACCAGGTACTGACGATGCAGTCGTGGAAAACAAGGTCCCACAGCGGCACGCGGTTCTCGTGGCCGATGCCCCAGCGGGCATAGGTCTCCCAATCACCCAGCTTTCGTCCCTGTGGGCTGGTGAATTCTTCGTCCTTGGTCTTGGGGTGCTTCAGGTGCCCGGCCGGCCACGAGGCGTAGCCGCCGCTCATCATGCCCTCGATGTAATCCAAGTGCGGCACGCCCCACCAGATGCCGTGCTCGCCGCCCATGACCAGGTTCAGGCCGCGCACGTAGCCCAGCAGCTTCGCGCCGCACTCGCGTTTCTGGGTGCGGGTTAGGGGATGGTTCGGGTCGTGACAGTCGTAGAGGTCCTCGGCCGTGGTCACGTCGATGAACCGACCCAGGAACGGATATTCGGCCAGCAGCTTTGGTACGGTGGCCTGGGCTGTACGGAGCCAGAGGGCTGGGCAGCGCTTCATGTACTGCTGCTTCTTGTCGAAGGTGAGCCAAGCTGTCATGCGCTGGCCGTCGGCTTTCAGCACCACGCTCTGCGGGATGTGGTCGTGGTTCTTGTCAATTTCCTTGCCCGGCTCCAGCGGCAGCACGTCGGTGTAATTGTCGTACTCGCTGGTCAGGTAGCCCAATTCGTTGATGGCCTTCATTTCTTCGGGCTTGCGGCGACCGTGGATGAGCATCTTCTCCACGCCGGCCAGTTTGGCTTCTTGGGCGAATTTCAGCGAGGCATCGCCCCACACATCCGGTGCGCCGAACAGGCGACGCAAGTTTGGGTTCTTCTTGAGCTTCTCGGCCAGTGGCACCACCAGGCCTTGGGCCCTGGCGTAGTCGCGGTAACGCTTGGCGAGGGCCACGTAGCCCCCTTCCGCGACGAAGTGGTACAGCACTCGCCGCGGATAGGAGAACTTCTGGCGACTGGGGTTCCAGACGATGCGCGGGGCGACCAGCGTGCGGTCGCCCTGCTTCCATGGACGCATCTCCATCAGCCCGTCGTCGCTGGTCTCGATCAGGAGCAAGTAGCCAACCCCCTTGGCCAGATCACACATCCCCAGCCAAGGCATGTCCATTCGGGACGTTGACATGCTCCGGCGAGGAAACGGAGATTCATCCAATGGGTAGATGTGCCCGTTGCCGTAGTCGGCGATGGCCAGCACGCCCTGGGACGCGTCGAGGATCAGCGGTTCGAGGAATGCGACGCCGCCGGCCATTTCCGTCTCCGGTGGCATCTCGGCCGTGGCCGCTAGTTCTGCGACGTCGGCGGCCAAGGTGAGCGTCACGGTCAACGGCGCGTCCTTGCCCGACTTCGTCCGAACGTCGGCCACCATGGCGATGCCCGGCGAAGGGCGCATGATCTCGCGCGCATTACGGTACTTGCGGGCGTCCGTGGCGTCGGGTGCCTGCTGCCAAGTTTGGTCTATGCGTTTGTCCAACACACTCAACCGGCCGGCCGCCGGTTCGACTGAAACCTTCAGCAGATCGTTTTCCAGAATCCATCGAGGGCCGTCGCAATGCACACGGGTTTCGGCGGCGGGGACCGCAACGGTCGCCTGGACTAGCCAGAGAGGAACCAGCAGGATCGCGTTAGTTGAGAGAGATCGCATCAGGGAAGTCTCATTGGGGGGGCGGCGCGACACGCACAAGGGCAACACGGTCGCCAACGGTCTGTGGGGCATGCCACTCGAGGCAGTATGGATCTTCGAGCAGGGGTCGTCAACACAGGGACCAACGTGCTGTCCAGTAAGCATTGGCCTGACTTCGGGGCGTGCGACGCATTGACGGTAGTGCGGGCATCAATGGTAGTCTATGAAGGTTGGAACTCGCGTCCGTCGCACGACACGGATAGACGGATCGACCATTGGTCGCTTCAAGGTCTGTCGTTGCTGCCGGTAAGCTCCAGGAACAACGGTTCCAGTGCGGCGTCGGGCGAGGCTAGTTCCTGCCTTAGTTCAGGCAGGGTGCCCAGGAAAGCGAGCC
>CALARR010000455.1 GCA_937889015.1 uncultured Planctomycetales bacterium
CACGCGTTGCAGCGTGCCTATCTTGCGCACGTTCCGTTGCAACGTTAGCAACAAGCAACGCGTTACATCGGCGCTGCTAGCAGATACGGCAGGCGGATGCTCTGCAAGGCATTGCAGGTCAGAGACTTACAAATCCGCATGCGATTGTAAGTGGCATAACTCCTGTGGCCGGGTTGTTGCATCCGTATAGGGGGCGATTCTGGCTGGCCCTACTTCCGCTGCTGGTTCTGGTAGCGGGTCCAAATGGCGTCCAGGGCGGCGGCGGCACCCTGCTGCAGCCGGATGTCGACCAGGTGCGAGACTCGGGTCGGTTGCGGATTGATCTCGACCGTGCTCCAGCCCAGCTCTCGGGCCAGGAGGATCGGTTGGGTGATATAGGGAAAGACGCTGGTGGTGCCCACGCTGAAAATCAAGTCGAACCCGGTTTCCAGCTCGTGGTTCAGTCGCTGCAGCTTGTCTTCCGGCAGGTACTCGCCGAACAGGACCACATCTGGGCGCAGGATTCGTGCGCAGGCGGGGCAGGGAGGCGGGATCTCCAGGCCGACGAAGTCCTGGCGGGTCTGGCGCCAGCCGCAGTGGGGGCAATACAGTTCGTGCAGGTCGCCGTGGATGTCGATCACGTGCTGCGAGCCCGCGCTGCGATGAAAGCCGTCGATGTTCTGCGTCAACACGCAGACATGCCCAAAGCACTTCTCCATCTCGGCGATCACCTGATGCGCCCGGTTGAAGCGGGCGCCGGCCGCGGCCTGGGCGACTTGGGCCAGGTACTTCCAGGTCAGATCGGGCCGGGAGCGCAGCATGGCGCCGGAGAGGAGTTCCTCGATAGGCAAGCCTTCTTCCGGATCGGTGCCGTTGTAGAGTCCGTTGGCGCCGCGATAGGTCGGCAGACCCGAGTCGGCCGAGATGCCGGCGCCCGTGATGAACAGCAGGCGGCGGCTTCGGTTCAGCAGTTGCACCACGCGCTCCAGGGCCAAATCGGTGGCGGACACGTCGGGTGCGAGCGGGTTCATGTCAGGGTCCTCCAACGGTGTGTTGCAGGATGAAGTTCACGATCGGCGTCGGATCCACGAGCGAGTGCGGATGATGTCCCACGCCCGGCTTATGGATGACTTGGATCGAACCGCCCAATTTCTTGTAGCGTGCTTCGAGGAGGGTGGTGTTTTCGTCGACGGGCACGGACTCGTCGGCATCGCCCACCACGTGCAGCAACGGCACGCCGGCCTTGGCCAGCGGTTCGAGGTGATCGATCGGATTGCCGCGGAAGGCCGGCACCTGTTCCTCGGTGATTCCGTAGCATTGCAGGCAGGCTTCCCAGAGTTTGGGAGATCCCTTGGCCTTGCCCTTGCCGCCGGGCCAACTGCGGATGTCGCAGACCGGGGCGTCGGCATAGATGCAGGCCGCCTTCTCCGGATTGGCCGCGGCCCAATTGTAGACGTAGAGACCGCCTCGGCTCATGCCTTCCAGGGCGACCTTCTTGGCCAGGCCGTGTTTTTCCGTCAGATACTTGTAGAAGGCGTTCCAGTGGGCCACGGCCTGTGGTGCGCCGAACAGCTCGACCACATCCATGTAGGCCAGATGGAAACCGCGATCCAAGAGGGCCGTGTCGGTCTGCGGTTCGTGTCCGAAGAAGCGCGCACGCCAGATCCAGGGCTTGCCCGGGGCTGCCTGTTTGGGCAGCACGAGAATGCACTTGCGTCCATCGCAGGTGAAGTCGTAACGGTCGAAACCTTTCCACTCGCTCTTGGGGCCCAGTTCCGGCACGTCGGCCGCCAGGGTTGGCCGGGGGGCCACCAGCGCGATGACCAGAGAACAGAAGACTGTGGCACGGATGGCGTACGTCATGGTTGTGCCTCCTTTTCGCCTGCCGATGCGCAACGGTCTGTGCAGAAATCCGCCCAGAGGTCTGACATTCGGATCGCAGCGAAAAACTCGCCCGGTGGGAGATCCTTCGCCGTGATCAGGACACCCCGGTGGGGGCCTTCCGCGTCGAACCGTCAGAAGGGACGATTGGGAACATCATCCCATAACCGGCCCGGGTCGTCAAAGACCTATCGGGCGCGGGCGCGCGGCGTGTCCGTCGGTGTCGGCCGGCGCCGTGGAGCGGGACCGGCCGCAGGCATCGCGGCGAAACTGGGCGGGGGTGATGCCCAGGGTTTGGCGAAAGACTTGGGCCAGATAGCTGGCGTTGTGGTAGCCGGCGGATTCGGCCACCTTGGGGACGGGCAGTTCGGTTTCCAGCAACAGGCGTTTGGCGCGTTCCAAACGCAATCGCTGCAGTTCGGCGTGCAGCGTACGGCCGACCGCGCGGTGGAAGCGGATCTCCAACGCACGCCGCGAGATCTGCAGATGATTCACGACGTCCTGGACGCGAATGGGCAACCCGGCCCGATCCTGGAGAAATCGCAAGGCGGCGGCCACTTCCGGATCATCCAGGGCGACAATGTCGGTGGAGCGGCGCGTGACGACCCAGAGTGGCTCCACCACCTGGCGTTGGGGACGCGTGATGCGTCCGGCCATCAGGTCGCTCAGGAGAGCCGCGGCACGGTAGCCGCCAGCTTCGGCGTTGAGGGCCACGCTGGACAAGGGGGGGTCGGCCAACTCGCCGAGCAACTCGTCATTGTCCACGCCGATCACGGCCAGTTCTTCCGGCACGCGGACTTCCGCCGTGCGGCAGCACTCCAGGACCTCACGCCCGCGGTCGTCGTTGCAGGCCATCAGACCGGCCGGTTTGGGCAGTTCCTGTAGCCAGCGCGCCAGGATGCCATGCTCGCGTTCCCAGACCCGATCGCGTTTGGCCTTGGGGTGCCGGTAGACATGTGTTGGGAATCCGGCCTCATGGATTCGTTGGCAGAAGGCCTGTTCGCGGCGGTCCGACCAGACGCGTCCGGGCCGTCCCACGAAAGCGTAGTGCCGAAAGCCGCGCGCCAGCAAGTGCTCGGCCGCCAGACGCGCAGCGCCCGGCGAGTCGGACGCCACCTCGCAGAATTGCGACAGGGGATGACTGGACCGCAACTGCTCCTCAGACAGGTCCAAGGCCACGGTCGGCAGGTTGGACGCCAAGATCGCTTGCTCGACGTGGCGCGTCTCAATCCGGGCAATGATCCCTGTGCCGCCCCACTGCCGCATCTTGGGTACGGCCTGTTCGAAATCACCCGGAGTCACGTAGAATGCCCACGGCCCGTGGAGCCGCGAATAATGAACGATGCCGCGGAGCATATCCCGGCCGTAACCGCGGGCGGTCTCGATGAGCAGGGCCACCTTGGGTGTCGCGCGCACAAAGCTTCTCCCACCACGGATGATATATCAAGTGGGCGAGGCGGTCCAAGACTGGGGAAAGGATTTTCCCTGGTGTTTTGCACGGCTACTCAAGCATAGCATCAACCAGAATGGCTACCAATTGGAGCATCGCTTATTCTTTGGGGAGTTGTGCGTAATGGTGTGGGAAGACGCGGCTCCCCCTCGCAGCGGATTGTATGCCTCGGTAGAATAGGCCAACACTCGCGGAGATCAAGAGATGCTCAACGAAGATCGGCTGCGGCAGCAGCTTTACGACTCGTTCAAGAATCGGGCCTTGATCTACCACCTGCTCTTCGACGAGATGCGTTGCGAGCTGGGGGCGGCCAAGGCCGAGGAGCTGATGAGCCGGGCCATTTACCGTCGCGGCCGGCAAGCCGGAGCCAAGTACGCTTGCTTCGGTCCGGCCGATCTGAGCGGGTTGCAGCGGGCCTTTCTGAACGGCATTCCAGATGAAGGGCGGATGTTCCAGCCGGAGGTCCTGCATGCCGACGAAAAGGGGCTGGACATCAAGTTTCACCGTTGTCCGCTCCGCGAGGCCTGGCTGGAACTGGGCCTTCCGGACGCGGATGTCGCGATCCTGTGTCGGATCGCCGCTCGAATCGACAACGGGACTTTTGAGGTGGCCGGCTTCCGTTTTCGGGCCGACACGTGGCAGCCTGGCGGCGACGGGTGCTGCTGCCTGCATGTGCGGCCGGGGCCGCCGGCAAATTCTTGAAGCAGAATTGCGGAAACAGGCTTCGGAGGCATTTTGGGGGGCCGGTCCCAAAACCTGTGGGCAGCTCAGTCCTGCTGGGCCGCCCGACGTGGCTGGGGTGGTTCTGGGATAGGTCCTGAAGGCCGGTCCCAAAACCTGTGGGCAGCTCAGTCCTGCTGGGCCGCCCGACGTGGCTGGGGTGGTTCTGGGATAGGTCTTTACAAGCAGCGAGGTTGGGGCGATGACGGCAAAGCACGTGTGCATCGTGGGGGGCGTGGCGGGGGGGGCGGCCTGCGCGACTCGGTTGCGGCGTTTGGACGAGGAGGCCGAGATCTTCGTATTCGAGCGCGGGCCGGACGTCTCGTTCGCCAATTGCGGCCTGCCCTATTACCTGGGGGGCGTGATCTCCGACCGGCAGAAACTGCTGGTGGCGACCCCGGAACGCATGCGCGACTGGTACAACGTGGAAGTGCGAACGCGGCATGAAGTGCGCGCGATCGACCGCACGGCGCGCACGGTGGAGGTGGCGAACGTGCTGACCGGCGCCACCTTCAGCAAGCCGTACGACTACCTGGTGCTTTCGCCGGGTGCGGTGCCCATACGCCCAGCCATTCCCGGGGTTGAGTTGCCCGGGGTTTTCACCCTTCGCAATCTGGAAGACGTGGATCGCATCCGGGTTGCCATCGAGCAACGGCAAGGACTGCAGGCGGTCGTCGTGGGCGGGGGCTACATTGGCCTGGAAATGGTGGACAATCTGATTCGCCGCGGCCTGGAAGTGACTCTCTTGGAGCGACTTGGGCAGGTCATGCCGGTGATGGACCCGGAGATGGTCTCACCGATTGAGGAGGATTTGTGTGTCAAGGGCGTGGATGTGCATCTGTCGACCACGCTGACCAGCATCGAACGCAGCGGCGACGACATGCTGACCGTCGTGGCTGGCAACCAGCGGTTTCCGGCCGACCTGGTGATTCTGGCCGTGGGCGTGCGCCCGGAAGTGGATCTGGCGCGGCAGGCCGGACTGGAACTGGGCGAGACGGGCGGGATCCGCGTGGACGAGCAGATGCGGACCTCGGACGCGGCGATTTTCGCCGTCGGCGACGCGGTCGAGGTCCGCGACTTCGTGACGGGGCGACCGGCACTGGTTCCCTTGGCCGGTCCCGCGGCCCGGCAAGGCCGCATCGCCGCCGACGCGATCTGCGGTCGCGGCAGCCGCTTCCGCGGCACGCAGGGCACGGGGATCGTGGGCGTGTTTGACTATACGTTGGGGCTGACCGGGGCCAGCGAAAAGGCGCTGCGTCGGGCAGGCATGGCGTACGAGAGGATCTACATCCACGCGCTGCACCACGCCAGCTACTATCCGGGCGCGGAGATGGTGACCCTCAAATTGCTATACGCGCCGCAAAGCGGGCGGCTGTTGGGCGCCCAGGCCGTGGGCAAGGCGGGGGTCGACAAACGCATCGACGTGTTGGCCATGGCGATTCAGAAAGGCGCCACGGTGGCCGACTTGGAGGAGGCCGAATTGTGCTACGCCCCGCCGTATGGATCGGCCAAGGATCCGGTGAACATCGTCGGCTTCGCGGCGGGCAACCTGCTTTCCGGCGACGTCGATCCTGTGTTCTGGACGGAATGGCAAGAAGTCCAGCCCAAGGGGGACGAGGGGCCCCTGGTCATCGACGTGCGCACGCGATTGGAAGCGGCGGCGAGTGGAGTGCCGGGCGCGGTGAACATTCCTTTGGGTGAACTGCGCGCGCGATTGCACGAGTTGCCGCGCGATCGGCAGATCTGGGTGCATTGCGGAGTGGGCCAGCGGTCCTACTACGCCAGCCGGATTCTCAAGCAGCATGGGTTCCAGGTGCGCAACCTGGTCGGAGGCCTGCGGTCCTACAACGCGCTGCCGGAACCGTCCTGAAAGAGCGCGGGCACGCCCCGTGGGCCTGGCAAGACGTGCTGGCAAGGGGCGGCGCCGTCATCCGGCGCAGCGAAGAATCCGGCCAGTTCGAGATCCTTCGCTGCGATTGGTTGACATGGGTGCAGGAGCCGCAGTCGGAGGCGGAGTTGGAGGCGGAGTTGGAGGCGGAGTTGGAGGCGGAGTTGGAGGCGGAGTTGGAGGCG
>CALARR010000456.1 GCA_937889015.1 uncultured Planctomycetales bacterium
GGGCCAGGCTGGCAAACGAAAGGCTGAGGCAGGCGGCGCTGATTTGAATTGGACTTCTCACAGGCGATACCTTTGGACGCGTGTGGTTTGGGAAACGTACGAATCCAGAGTGCTGGTCTTCAGATGCGCTTACCCGAGACGCAATGAACGATGCCAAGAACGTCAAACGTCACGGGGTGCTTTGTCGCAGTTCCATGGCCGCGCGTCGATCACGGCGACAGCCATCTTGTCCGGTTTGCCGCGCGACCCGACGCGTGAAGCAAAGCAGGGCGTCCGGCCGCTCCTACCGCTTTTCCACCAACACCTGGAACTCCAGCGGCGAGCCGGGTTGGCGGTTGCCTTGGATCGGCGTGACCTGCAGCGTGGCTCGGCCGGGCTTCTCGGCCACAAAATAGGCCTGGATCCGGCCCGGGGCGCCAGGTATGGGCTTGGCCGGCGGCACAAAGACCACCGTCACCAGGCGGACCGCATCGCCCGTCAGCTTGGACCGCAGGTTCGCCGCCGGGTTGTGCGGGCCGGTGGATGGATTCGACTTCAGATCTACGACCAGCAGGTCGCCGGCCGCCGCCCGGTACTCGCCCGGCTGGGCCAACTGCAGCAACTGGCCCGGGTCCGGCAGGGCCTCGTCCGCCGCCAGGGCCAGGCAGGCGGGAACACTCAGGCCAATGATCGTCAGGACCAGGACAAAAAGCGATGACCTCCGCATGAATGGCCTCCGCAACATCAAGAAGGGTGGATGCACCTTGTGTCTACGTTCTATCACGTGCCGGCCCCCTGTCAAGCAGCGGCACAGTATCGCGTGTGGAACGGACTCTTGGCGGGGCCGGAAACGGGTCATTCTGAGCGAAGCGAAGCATCTCCGGTGTCGCAGGGATAACCCAGATCCTTCGCTTGTATCACCGTTGGGGGCAAGGACCGTTTTGTAAAGGCCTTGCCGATTCGGGCTGCTGCGGCTACGACTCGGGCGTGTACGCGTCGGCGTGGAAGAACCGCACGCGTGCCACGACAATCGCTGCGGCGGCCAGCACGTGGGCCAGCGAGAAGACCACAAAGGCGCCCGACAAGCCCAACGGCGTCTTCAGCAATCCCATCACATACGGCGCGCTGGCGCCCAGGATGAACCCGATCGTGCTCATCAGTCCGTTGGCCGATGCACGATAGCGCGGCGGAATGACCTCGAACAGGGCGGCGTAGCTGTTGGCGTCGTAGGCCGACCGAAACAGGCCAAACCCCGCCAGCGCGACAGCGGCCCAAGTGACGTTCGAACTCAGGCCCAGCAGGCAGATAAAGGGCACGCTAGCGATCATGCCGAAGGCCAGCATTTCCAGCCGGACGCTCCGCCGCTGCCTGGCCCAGCGATCCGAGAGCAGGCTGGCGAGCAGAATTCCCACCAGGGCGAAGGCCTGAAACCAGAACATCGAGGCGAAACCCGCCTGGGCCTCGCTCAGGGCGAATTTCTCGCGGAAGTAGGCCGGCGCCCAGGTGAGATAGGCCAGGTGCATGAAGAGCATTCCCGCGTAGGCCAGCGTGAGCAACACGGCCGAGGGTCGGCCGAAGAACGCGCCCAACAACTCGCGCAGTGTCACCGGCGACTCGCCGGTCGGCGGTGGCTCTTCCGCATCGGCATCGCTGTCCTTCAGCCACAGGGCCAAGACCACCCCCAGCACGACTCCGCCGGCTCCGAAGACATAGAAGGCCGATCGCCAGCTATACGTCTGGCTCAAGTATCCGCCCAGCAGGCCGCTGGCCACAAAGCCCGCGTACATGGCCGTCTGGTGCAACGACATGGCCAGGGCGCGCGTGCGGCGATGGAACTGGGCGATGAGGGCAAAGGCCGAAGGGGCGTAGAAGGCTTCGCCGCCGCCGGTGGCCACGCTCCGCAGGGCCACCAATTGCCACGCATTGCGGCACATCCCGGTGCAGGCCGTGGCCGCGCTCCAGAACAGCAGGGCCCCGGTGATCGTCCACTTCTTGCTCCAGCGGTCGCCCACGTAGCCGGCAATCGGAAACAACAGCCCCAGGGTCCAGAACAAGACCGAGGCGATCAGCCCCATCTCTGCATCGCTGAGCCCCAAGTCGCCGCGGACCGAGGTCAGTACGACTCCGAACAACTGCCGGTCGGCCTGGTTGAAAAAGAAGGCCAGGCAGAGCATGGCCAGCAACTGCCAGCGATAGGAGAACCAGGCCCTGGTTGGCAATTCCGGTCGCTTGGGGAACGTGCAGTCGGACATGCGGCCTTACATCTCCTGCCTGGCCAAGGTACCGAGACAAGGGCTCCCCGGCGGTTCACAAGCACCAAAGCCACGATTATATATAATCCTGCGGCGACCGCAAGGTCGCATCCATCGATTATTACCCAACGTTCTTGGCTAGTAAGTGATGGCCAGGGCCATTCTGTGTGTATACAATATATCACAGACGCACCCTTTCCAGCACACCGTCCATTACGCTACCTGCGGCCAGCGCGCCGCACCGCGTTACAATGGATGCGCGCCGCAGGGGCGAACGGCTCAAGACGCGTTGCCTCCGGCGCGCCGATGCCTCCGGTCCGCCCCGGCCCCCCAACCCCAATCGCAATCGGCGCGCAACGGGCTTGCGCGCTGCCGCCGAGATCCCTGGCCGCGCCGACTTGACCGAGCCCACCCGAAGGAGCTTCTCGATGCCTTGCCGAACGATTCTTGTGCTGTTGGTGGCCCTGGCCGGATGGGGCAACTCGGGCCACGGCGCCCAGGCAGAGCCGACCCCGGGCCCAAATATCGTGATGATCTTTGCCGACGACTTGGGCTGCGGCGATCTGGGGTGCTACGGCGGAAAGCTGGCCCCCACGCCCAACATCGACCGGTTGGCGGCCGAAGGCGTGCGCTGCACGGATGGCTACGCGACCGCCCCGGTGTGCGCTCCCAGCCGGTGCGGCCTGATGACCGGCTCCTACAACCAGCGGTTCGGCATACAAGTGAACCTTCTGCCCTACCTGCAGGGCGCGCAGGGCGGCGTGCCGCACAACGTCCTCTTCTGGAAGAACAAGGACCAAGGCGCGGTGCGTGAGGGAGACTGGAAACTGCGCATCAGCCCTTGGAAGCCCAAGCTGCAGTTGTTCCATCTCGGCGACGACATGGGCGAGAGCTGTGACCTGGCCGCGGAGAAGCCCGAGATCGTCCGGCGCCTGCATCAGGCATGGAACGAGTGGTCCGCCACCTTGCCGCCGCCAGCCAGCAGCGCCAAGTCGCAGGGGAAACGGGGCGAATAACCCTCCCTTGCCCGAGCCCACACACGCCGGCACCGACGCCGTCACTCCCCGTGGCACCTTGTCGTCCCGATCGTCATTGCCCAGCGGGCTCGCGGCCGTACGTGGGGATACGTCTTCAGCGTGCCCTGGTGTGGGGAACGCCCCCATTTCCCGGAACTGGGGCCGGATACGATCCCTGACGATTCCTAAGCCATAACACCCCCACCAAGACGGGTTTCGATCACCTGGAAAAACCAGAGAAATTCATGAAACAAAAAGTGCATTTCAGTTTATTTGACATAGAATGCAAATAGACATCGATGAAGTCAATCAACATTACGCAGGAGGCGATTTCCGCGGACCACCATGACGACCGCCAACGCGCCGCAGAAGACCTGGCTGGACTACCTCAGCGATGAAGATTTGGCCTTCGTCAAGCGGTTCGTGCTCTGCTCCGGGTCGCTGAAGGAATTGGCGCAGGAGTATGGAATCAGCTATCCGACGATCCGCCTCCGTCTGGACCGGTTGATCAACAAGATCCAAGTCGTGGACGAGCACCAGCAGGTGTCCCCCTTTGAGCGACTGTTGCGCGCCCAGTATGCGGAGGGGAGGATCGCCACCGAGACCTTTCAACAACTACTGGCTGCTCATCGCCAAGAACTGGAGAAGAGCCATGAGACGCAGTAAAGTGACGGTTGCGACTGTCTTGTGGGTTGCCATTTCCGCCGCATGTGCGCAAGGCTTGGCGCAGGCACTGGCAGAAGCCTGGGGACCAGCGGTGGCGCAGGCGCTCGGCCAGCCGAACGCCTGGTGGAGCGATCAGACCGCGGCCTGGATCGGCGCGATCGGGGGCACAACGATCGGCCTGTTGGGAGGGCTGATCGGGACGCTGGGAGGCCTGGGGTTGGCTCGCCGGTTTGTGCTCGCGCTGGACCTGTGCCTGGCGGGGTTGGGGGGCGCAGCTCTGGTCGGCGGCGCGGCCGCCCTGGTGCTTGGCCAACCCTATGGGGTCTATTACCCGCTCTTGCTGGCCGGCGCCATTCTGGCAATCGTCTGCGGCGGGCTGTATCCCGTGTTGCGCCGCGCGTACGAGCAGCGCGAACTGCAGCGAATGGCGGCGTTGGATGCGGGCCTTCGGCCGAAGCCCGCGGTCAAGACGTGACGGCGTCTGCCACGGCGGCCCGGAGCGTGGGTGCCAACACCGTTTCTTTGACTAGGGGCGTAATAGGGGTTCGAAAACTGAGCTGCTGCGACCCCCGATTGCCAAACAACGGTTCCTGACACCTTTTAACCTTTTAACCTTTTTAACCTCTTTTAACCTGCGACTTGCCTTCGGCTTCGGGAC
>CALARR010000457.1 GCA_937889015.1 uncultured Planctomycetales bacterium
CGCCAAAGGCGCTCGGTTTCTGCCCTTGCCTTTGGCCGACGGCGCCGCCAGCCCCTCCTTCAACGACAGCGTCGTCGCCGCCTTCGATCGGGTGCTGGACAAGTACCGGTCGGTCGTGGACGGCGGACGCGGGTGCCGAAGCGGCGCGGTGGTGGTCGACGGGGTGCCGTTTCAGATCGCGGCGAGCGAGAAGAACCTGCTGCGGCCCGACGAGCGGGACGCCGCCAATAACGAGAAGGTCGAGTTCCTCGGCGCGCAGATCGCGCGCCGCAGTTTCTTTCCCCCCAGTCGCGACGACGCGATCGCCGTGGCCTTGAACGGCCGCCGTGCGACGGAGGTTTACTTCTTGCTGGTCTGCGAAATGCCGGCGGTGCAGACGCGCTACGGGCTGGCCTCTGCGCCCTTCCGGCTCGACGACGTCGAGGCCTTTGCCGTGGAACTGCAGTACCAGGATGGCACATGCGACTGGGCTCACCCCTACTCTCTGGCCGACGAGGGCTGCGTCCTGGCCCGGATGTTGGGGGCCTATGGCGTAGCGGCCGACGAGTCCCGGCCGCTGGAGAAGATCGTCTTCCACAATCGCCTCTTCGGGGTCACGGTCAGCCTGGCCGCCGTCACGCTGAACACGGCCCAGCGTCTCGTCCCCGCCCTGGTCGACGAGACGCCTCCCGTCCCCTTGCCCCGGCCCGCGACAACGGCCACGCGCCGACCGTATCTCGGCTATCGGCAAGGACAACTGACGGGCGGCAACGCGCATTACCAGTTCGTCGCCGATTGTCGCCGGGGGTTTGCCTTCAGCCGCCTGGCCAACAGCGGCTCGCCGACCATCAACTGGAAGATGGACCCTTCGTCCGGCCTGGAGGCGGTCCTGGCGCGCCGCCAACGGACCGTGGAGGAACGAAACCAGTTGGCGGGCACGGCCGGCCACAACGTGGAGGTGGATATCGGCAAGACCGTGTTCACCGGCCGAGCCTTCGCGGTCGAACAGGTCCAGGTGGCGCGGACGACGGCGACCATCAACCTGCGCAGTCTCTATGCCGCGCTGCCGCTGGAGATCGTCTTGCGCATCGCGGTCGACGACAGCCCGCGATTGAGCCTGGGCTTGGCCGCCACCAATCGCGGCCAGACGCCGCTGGCCGCCACGCTCCGCTTCCCGGCGATCAAGGGGCTTGTCCTCGGCAATCCGCAGGACACGTGGATCTTCTTTCCGCAGTACCGCACGGTGATCACGCGCAACGAAGGCTACTTCACGGCTTTCCACGGCCCGTACTTCTCGCACCAGTTCTTCGACGTCTTCAATCCGGTCGCCGGCCTGGGCCTGATGACCCTGACCGACAATGTGCAGCAGTTTCCCCTGGAATACTCCATGCGCAAGGCGGCCGGCGGCGTCGACTGCGGCATCGCCTGGCCAAGCCGGTTCCATACCATTGCGCCGGGGCAGACGTTCCGGCCATCCCAGGCAAGCCTGGTGTTCCACGCCGGCGACTGGCGCCAGGCGCTCGCCCAGTATCAGGACTGGTTGCAGACCTGGTACCGGCCGCGCCGGGTTCGCGGCGACTGGTGGCGATCGGCGTTCGTCATGCGCTCCCATGTCATCTCGCCCGACGATTCGATGCAGATCAACCATACCCCTTCGATCTTCGATCCAGCGACGGGGCGGTATCGCATCGACGAAGCGATGGAGGCCGACCGGCGCTACTGGGACCGCGCGCCCGACCTGGTGCACTTCTACGGCTGGTATTTCCGCGACCGTGAAAGAAACTACGCCTGGGGCGAATACAGCACGGCCGAGGCCTATGCCCAGGCAGGCGGGCTGGAAGCCTTGCGCCGAGCGATCGCCCGGTTCCAAGACGACCTCCACCTGCCCGTTTCACTGTACACGATCGGCGATCGCTGCAGTCGGGGCACGGCCGCCTTCCAACGATTTGCCCAGGCTGGCAGCCAGTGGCGCGACGGGGCCCCGCTGCCGCTGGAAGAGACGCCTATGGGCAGTCTCTACTCGATGTGCTGGGGCTACCGGCCGTGGCAGGACCATTGCATCGCCGACCTGCAGAAACTCCGGCAGGACACGGCCGCGAAGATCATCTATCTCGACGTGTTCCCCTTGCAGAAAGGGAACGCCTGCGACTGCCCCACGCACAGCCATGAGACGCCTTTGTGGTTCGACCGCGCCTCGCGCACGGTCTTGTCGCGTGCGCGCGAGACCCTTTCGCAGGACGTGGCCATCTACAGCGAGTATCCCATGAGCGACGTCACCTCCCAGGACATCGATGGGAACGTGGCCTACTACAACCTCCCCCTGCACCGGCACTTCGACAAACTCTTCGACGTGGCCCAGCCCGACGAGCGCGCGGCCCTGGAGGCCGAAACGCCTATGAGTCTCTATCGCTACGTCTTTCCTCAGATCAAGCAGTTCTGTTTCGCGGTCGGCACCGATCACGGACGCGGCGATAGCTGCCAGAAGATCCCGTTCTTCCATGGCGACGCGGAGTACGGCTTCACATGGCGGCTGAAGCCCGAGCGCATCCGCCGAATCACCAACCGCGGCCTGGCGATCCAGAAGGCCTACCCCGATTGCTTCCTGACCGACACGCCCCAGCCTGAAGTCCGAACCGAACGGCGGGGCGTGCACGCCAACGGTTTCCCGGGACAGGGACGCATGCTGTGGACCCTCTGGAACGCTCGCTACCAGACCGTTCGCGGCCCGCTGCTGGCCGTGGAGCACGTGTCCGGCGCGCGCTACTTCGATGCCTGGAACGACCGCCCCCTGGAACCGGAGATGCGCGGCAGGCAAGCCGTACTCTCCATCGAGATGGAGCCGCAAGGACTGGGCTGCATCGTTCAGATCCCCCCGTGACATCATCATCCAACCCAAGGACCGCCTCTACCGCGTGCTGCGGCGATGTAGAAATCCGTGTTCACTCACCGAAGGCATACCACAAGACACAAAGGAAGCGAGGCGACAGATTGGCTCGTGATGCCGGCACGACTGCCACAGGCGCTGGCCCGATGCCGTGCGCCTATTGGCCCAAGCGCTCGATCGCCTCGGCTACCGCTGCACGCCGCTCGTAGATCGGCGCGGGGTGTGTGGCAAAACGCGTCAGCGTGCTGGTGATCGCCTCGGGCACTTCCAGCAACCCTTCGATCCGCCGCACCTCCTCGGCCGGCAGGCTGGCCCGGCGCTGCTCCAAGCGCTCGCGCAGCAGGTACAGGTACTCGTAGTCCTCGATCCCCTCGCGGAGCATCTCCCAGCGGATGCTGGACACCGGCCCGGCGATCACCGGCTCCGCGCCCTTGGAGCCCGGCACGGCCGCCTTCTCCGGCGGATAGATGAACCGTCCGTCGCCGTTGCCCCAGAACTTGCGCTCGCCCGGGGCCGTGTTGTAGCTGCTCACATAGCCCATCGGGTCCTCGTAGGGGTTCTGCGCTGCGTGGGGATAGGCCGCGTCCGAGGTCCAGTAGTTGACCGTCCAGACCAGGATTCCATCCACGCCGCGCTGCCACGTCTGCCATTGCCATACGCGCAGCTCGGTGGCAGGATGGTCGATGAACAGCGTGCAGTAGGGCGCCTTGGGACTGCAGCACACGTACCACCAGAAATGCTCGCCCCGCGACCGGCACGATTGGGCCTTTTCCGGATCGAACTTGGGGGTCAGCGGGCACCAGATGTCGATCGCCTCGCCCAGCGCGTCGCCCGGCTCCTCGGTCAGCATCCGCCGCAGCCCGGGAGCGTACTGCCGCAGTCGCTCCATGCCGCCGCGCACGAACTCATAATCCTTGGGTTCCGGTTCGTCGAACCAGTAGACGTAGGCGTGCTTCAGCCAGCCCTTGGCGCGCAGGTGCGATTCAAGCTGCCCCACGTAGCTGGCGAACAGGGCCTTGTATTGCGGGGTGTCCTCGCAAAACTTGAGGATCTTGGGCTCATGACGCTTGTGAAACGTGCCCCCGCCCATGCCTTGCACCGGCAGCCGGAACCCGGTGAAGTGCCACTGCTTCAAGGCCCGCTCCATGGCCGCGTCAAAAGCCGTGAAGTCCAGCTCCGCGCGCGGTGGCTGAGCGTCGGGCAGGAACTTCACCTGGATCGGGTCCAGCGGCGTGGGATCGTAAGGGCTGATGCGGTGCTCCGACAGGGACTGGAAATACAGGTCCAACACGCGCCGTCGATCCGCTTCGCTCTTCAGGTTGTGATAGCGGAAGATCGTGCTCGGATTCAACCCAAAGGCCGTCTCCAGGTGATTGGCGCGCGGCAGGGCGAAGTTCCACACGTGCAAGCGCAGCGGCACCACGGCCGACCAGCCCTCGGCCTGCAGCCGCACCTGGCCGCGATAATCGCCCGGCCGGGCGTCTTCGGGCACGTAGACCAGCACCCACAGCGGCTGATTCGCGCCCTGCGCCACGTCCAGCGCCTGGTCCAGCGGCGGCAAGGCGTCGGGCCACTGGCCCTGCACGCTGCTGCGGTCGGTCGGATGCTCCACGTAATGATAATAGGCGCGCAGCACGCGGATCTTGTCGGCCCCGATCACGGCCCCCTCCGGCCCCTGCAGCGGATCGACCGCCGCCGTCAGCCCGCGCAGGTTCTGCTCGGGACGCACCACGACCTGCACCGCCTCCCAATCGTGGCGCGCCGCGCTGAGTTCGGCCGCGGGGCTCTCGGCCTCGGGCAGGGCGCGCTGGCGGTGGATCTTGTGCGTCGCGTCGCACCACCACACGCCCACCGGCGCGCCGCCCCCGGCAATCCGCCGGCCGTAATCCGTGCGATAGAAGTCGCAGACCGTCAGACGCAGCCGCGCCACCAGCGGCGGGACCTTGTCCGCAGCGATGTGCAGCTCGATCTCGTGCTCGCCCGGCTGGCTGGCCGCCAGGGCCAGCCTGGTTCCGGCCGTTTGGCCGGGCTCGGTGCGCACGGCCTGCGCGGCCGCTTCGACCGCGTCCTGGCCTGATTTGGCCGACACGCGCACGGCCAGTGCCCGATCGGTCTGGTTCGCCCAGTTCACGTCCAGCGTCATCCGGCCGGCCAGCGGGTCGTCGACCAGCGACAGACCGCCCAACATCAGCGCCGGCGAGTCGCTTTCGATGTCGGCGAAGCTTGTGCTGCCCACGCTATCGCGCACGTCGCCGTCCAACTGCCCCTCGAACACCAGCCGGTTGACCTGCAGCGACGCCTTCGCCTCGGCCGCGCGGAATCGCACCCACAGGGCGTCGGCCGGCAACA
>CALARR010000458.1 GCA_937889015.1 uncultured Planctomycetales bacterium
TTTATGTGAGCGGGCTACTTCTTCTCCTTCGACAAGATTTTGTCTTGGCTTGATTCCTTGTCCTGGCGTTTCGCCTTTTCGAGGCGGTAGCTGGGCACATTGAGTTCGAGGATGATGCTGTGGTGGACCAGGCGGTCGATGGCGGCGGCCGTGGTCATGGCATCCTTGAAAATCTGCTCCCATTTGCTGAACGGGAGGTTGCTCGTCAGCATCACGCTGCCTCGCTCGTAGCGCTCGGCCAACAGGGTGAATAACACCTCCATCTCTTCGCGGCTCTGCTGGACATAGCCCAGGTCGTCGATGATCAGCGCATCGAACTTCGACAGCCTCTTGATGACTTTAGCCAACCGCAAGTCGCGTTTGGCAACCAGGAGCAACTGAACCAGAAAGCTGCACGTGGTGAACAGCACGGAACGGCCGCGATGAACCAATTGTTCCCCAAGGGCGCAGAGGCAATGGCTTTTCCCCGAACCGGGTTTGCCGAAAAGCAACAGGTTCTCGCGACGATCCAGGAAGGAACCGTCCCGCAGGCTTTCCATCTGGCGGACAACGGTCAGCGGCAGTCGAGTCCAGTTGAAGTTGCTCCAAGTCTTCGAGGTCGGGAGCCGGGAGTCCCCCATGAGGCGAGCGATCCGGCTCTCCCGCCGCGCTTGGCACTCCAGGTCCGTCAGTTCCGCCAGATACTCGAGATGACTCAACGACTCCTGCACAGCCTGCTCCGCCAGGCTCGCGAAGTGCTCTCGAAACATGGGCATGCGGAGATCCCGAAACTGTTTGGTCAATTCGAGGGAGATCTTCTTCGAGTCTTGCTTCTTCCGGCTCGTCCCGGCGTCCTGCGTCGCCGAGGATGGTTTCGTCAGATTGGTGGTTGTGGTCCTCTTCGTGGTCATAAGGGTCGACCTCCATGTCAGGGTGTTGAAGTAACGAATCGAAATCCCGCAAGTCCGGCGCTTCGACGGTCACGTCCGTCGCCGCAGGAACTTGCTGGTGTTGTTCCACGGCCAGGCGAATCGCCTTGGCAGAGATAGGGGCGTTTGTGGTAATCGCCAACCGCAGGGCATCCTGCACTGCGTCCTGGCTGTCACGCGCCGCCAGTTGCAGAATCTTCAGGTATTCGCGGGCGGCTGCCCGCGCACTCCGATCCCGGCATAGCCAGTCATAGGCCATACGAAAATGGCTCGTGGGGAACATGTCCTCCCGGTACTGATAGTTCTCAAAGGCGCCCGGCTTGCGAACCAGCGAATCGATCACATGGCGGTAGTTGATGGTATGCTTGCCCGTACCGATCAGGCGGGGCATTCGCTGGATCAGTACGTCGCCGTACCAGACCTCGATGAAGTCGGCATCGATCCTCGCCTCGACCTCGTATCCGATCAAACGGCTGGGAACGGAATAGGCGTTCTGCTTGACTCGGATCGTGCTGTTGCTGTAAACCTTGATGCCGCAGAGTTGCGTTCGGTAATCCAGTCTCGTGGGCGGCAACTCGCCAAGCACTTCTTGTTCCTGCTCAAACCGCGGGGCGCGTGACGCACTCCGCTTGCCCATCAACCGATCGAGAAAGTCCTCGTATTCCTCGCGGCTGGCAAAGTCCCGGCTGCCTCGAAGCAGCAGGGCTTGTTCAATGACCGTCTTCAAGTGACCATGGGACGACTCGACGTCACCGTTCTCGTGGGCCTTGCCAACGTTGATCCGCTGCGGAACGATTCGGTAGTACTCCATCAGGTCGCGATATCGCGTGTGGAACTCGCGATCGTCGGAAAGGTTGTTGACCGCCGCGCTCAGACTATCGCTGCGATGCTTGCGAGGCACGCCTCCCAGCTTCCACAAAGCGTCCTGCAAACCGCGGCTGAAGGCCTCGAAGGACTCGGAGAAACAAATCGAAACGGACTCCCAATTGGAGTAGGTCAGCGTGAAATGGTAGAGCAGGTGATCGAACGGCTGACCGGCGATCGTAATCCGCAAGGAATTCATGTTCGTGAAGTCCGACGCCCCCAGGTCGCCGGGAAAGTGAACCTGGGGAAACATGACTTCCCGGTTCGGTCCACGGGCAGCCCGCCACGCCCGAACCCGACGCTCCAAAGTCCGTCGTTGGGAGTCCGGAAACCGTCCCGGATACTTCTCCTGGAGCCATTCCAAGAGCGTGAAGGCACGCAACTTCGGCTCGGCCTCCAGCCGTGCCAGCACCTCGGGCCAGACTTCCTCAAAGGGATCTTCCCGCGTCCGCCACGTTCGCGGCTTTGCCAGTTCGGACGGTAACCCCTGTGAATCTCTGTACTTACGTGCCGTCTTCTCATCCATGCCGGTCCTCCTTGCCGCAACAACCAGAAACTCCCCAGCGTCGAGCAATCGACGCAGTTTTCGGACTTGACCATCCTTGATCATCGCAACCTCCTTTCTTTGAAGGAGTTGCGATTCTCACCGATTTTGCCAATCC
>CALARR010000459.1 GCA_937889015.1 uncultured Planctomycetales bacterium
CCCGGCGCCGGTCACGGTCACGTTGCCTGTGGAAGCGGTGGTCGCGGCCACGTAGGTCCGGTTGTTCGAGACCTGGCCGCCGTTGGAGATGATCAAGGTCCCGTTGCCGGACTGGCCGACCGATATATTGAGCTGGTTGGTCCAAGTCGAGCCGGCGCCATCCACGGTGACGCTGCCGACCGACCCGCTGGAGTAGCCGATGTTGCCTCGCGTGCTGTGGACCTGTGCGCTGTTGGTGATGGTCAGCGTGCCGTTGCCGGCATTGCCCACAAAGAGGTCCTGAGAATTGTCCCACAGCGAGCCGGCGCCGTTGACCGTGACGCTGCCGACCGACCCGCTGGCATAGCCGATGCTGCTGTGGGTGTTGGAGACCTGCGCGCCGCCGGCGATCTGGACCTGGCCGTTGGACACGAGGTTGCCGGTCACGGCCACGTTGCCGCCGTTGACGCTCAACGAGCTGTTCGCCTGCCAGAGGGTGAGATTGCCGGTCACGCTCAAGCGGCTGTTATCGTTCACATTGACGGTGCCGGCGCCGCCGGCCGTCGTGGCGTTGCCGCCGATGTAGAGGTTGTTGGAGTTGGTCCAGGTCGAACCGTTTCCGGTGATAGTGACGGTGCCCGTCGAACCGGCCACCCGTCCGACATATCCATAGCCGGGATTGGCGGCACTGAAGACCTGGCCACCGTTGCGGATCGTCAACGTGCCCGTGCCATCGTGTCCGATACTCACGCCGTAAGTGTTGGTCCAAACAGAGCCGGCCCCATCCACGATGACTTCGCCACTGGCGCCGCTGGCATAGCCCACGAAACCGTTCTCGTTTGAGACCTGTCCGCCTTCGGCGATGGCCAGGGTGCCGATGCCGTAATAGCCGACGGTCAGGTTATCGGCACTGCTCCAAGAAGAGCCGGTTCCGCGGATCGTGGCCGTGCCGGTGCCGCCGTTCTGGTGGCCCACGTAGCTGTTCAGATCGGAGACGACCTGGCCGCCATTGGTGACCAGGAGCGTGCCGGATCCATATTCGCCGACGGACACATTGGAAGAGTTGTCCCAGATCGATCCGGAACCATCGACCGTGACGCTGCCCGAGGAGCCTGCATCGCGTCCAATGTAGCCCGAGGCGTTGGAGACCTGCGCGCCATTGGTGATGTTCAGGTAGCCGGTCCCATTTCCGCCGATCGCCAGGGTGCCCGTGTTGATCCAACTTGAACCATTTCCAGCCACGGTGACGGTTCCCGTCGAGTTGCTGCCCCAAGCGATGTTGCCGGTGAGGCTGCTGAGTTGGCCGCCATTGGTGATGCTCAGCGTGCCGTTGCCGTTGTAGCCTACGTGCAGGTTGGAGGAATTGGTCCACTTGGAACCGGCTCCGTCTACGGAAACGCTGCCCGTGGCACCGGTCGTGTTGCCCAGGTAGGCATAGCTATTGGACACTTGCCCGGCGTTGGTGATGGTCATTTGGCCGTTGGAGACGAGGCTGCCGGTCACGGCCATGTTGCCGCCGCTGACGGCCAGCGTGCTGCTGGCCTGCCAGAGGGTGAGGTTGCCGGCGACGCTCACGAGGCCATGGTCGTTGACGTTGACGGTGCCGGCACCGCCCGCGGCCGTATTGTTGCCGCCGATCGCCAGGTTGCCGGTCGTGATCCACGTGGAGTCGTTGCCGGAGACGGTGACGCTCCCGCTGGAACCGCTATACGTACCGACGAACGTATCCACTGCGGACACGTACCCACCGTTGGTGACTTGCACCGTGCCGTTGCCATAGAAGCCGACCAGGATGCTGGCCGCACTGGTCCACCGCGAGCCCGCCCCGTCCACAACGGCACTGCTGGTAGAAGTGCTTGCACGGCCCACATAGCCGTGGCTGACTGAAGAGACTACGCCGCCGTTGAGAACCGAGAGTTGGCCGGAACCTTCGTACCCCACGTGCAGACTATCGGCGTTGATCCACCGGGAACCGGTCCCGGTGACCACGACTTGGCCTGTGGAGCCGCTATAGCGACCGATATAGCCATACGCGTTGGTCACATTGCCGCCTGCCGAAACGGTCAGGGCTCCGGTACCGTTGTAGCCCACGAAGAGGTCCTGGGAATTGCCCCACAGGGAGCCGGCTCCGTCGACCGTGACGCTGCCCGAGGCGGTGGCGTTGTGGCCGATGTAGCCGATTGCATTGGTCACCTGTCCGCCGCCGGTGATCTGGACCTGGCCGTTGGACGCGAGGTTGCCCGCCACGGCCACATTGCCGCCATTGACGGTCAACGAACTGTCAGACTGCCACAGCGTGAGATTACCGGCCACGCTCAAGCGGCCGTTGTCATTGACGTTGACGGTCCCGGTGCCGCCGGCAGCCGTATTGTTTCCGCCGATCGCCAGGTTGCCGGTCGTGATCCACGTGGAGTCGTTGCCGGAGACGGTGACGCTCCCGCTGGAACCGCTATACGTACCGACGAACGTATCCACTGCGGACACGTACCCACCGTTGGTGACTTGCACCGTGCCGTTGCCATAGAAGCCGACCAGGATGCTGGCCGCACTGGTCCACCGCGAGCCCGCCCCGTCCACAACGGCACTGCTGGTAGAAGTGCTTGCACGGCCCACATAGCCGTGGCTGACTGAAGAGACTACGCCGCCGTTGAGAACCGAGAGTTGGCCGGAACCTTCGTACCCCACGTGCAGACTATCGGCGTTGATCCACCGGGAACCGGTCCCGGTGACCACGACTTGGCCTGTGGAGCCGCTATAGCGACCGATATAGCCATACGCGTTGGTCACATTGCCGCCTGCCGAAACGGTCAGGGCCCCGGCACCGCTATAGCCGACGTACAAATCGTCGGAGTTTTGCCACGTTGAGCCGTTGCCGGTGACGGTGACGCTGCCGGTCGAGCCGCTGTAACGGCCGATGCTGGAGTAGTTGGTCGTGCTGGACGTGGTCAACAGGCCGCCGTTGCTGATCGTGAGCGTTCCGGATCCGTAGTTGCCGACGTACAGAGCCGACGTATTAGTCCAACTGGATGCGGCTCCATCGACGGTGACGCTACCCGAGGAACCGGCATCGCGAGCGACGAACCCCGAGGCGTCAGAAACCTGTCCGCCGTTGGTGATGGTCAGGAATCCGGTTCCATTGCCGCCGATCGCCAGGGTGCCCGTGTTGATCCAACTTGAACCATTTCCAGCCACGGTCACGGTTGCGGTGGAACTGCTGTCCCAAGCGATGTTGCCGGTTAGGCTGCTGAGTTGGCCGCCACCGGTGATGCTCAGCGTGCCGTTTCCAAGATAGCCAATGTGGGCGCCGGAAGTGACTGCCAGGTTGCCGCCCGTGACGATGCTCAGGTTACCCGCCGTGCCGGTGGCGTTTCCCAGGAACAGGTAGCTACTCTGTTGGCCCAGCACATTGACCACGGCCGCGGCGCCGTTATCCAGGATGGCATTGGTGCTCGACGTGGGCACTCCGGCTGACCAGAAGGTGGCGTTCGACCACAAGTCGCCTTCGGCGCCGGTCCAGGTCGTGTTGTTCTGGGCCGTGGCGAGAGAAGAGCCGAGGCACGACGCGATCAGGGCCAGGGCGAGACAGACCGGCAGAAATGGTCTTCGGTTCAACCAGCAGGTGTTGCGACTGGCGGCAGAGAACCGATGCCGCGCGGCACGCTCACGAGAAGGACCTTCAACCCCAGCAAGAGATCGGATCACCATGCATCGCTGGCGACTCATTGGCGGTCTCCTCATAGGCTAGCAAGAGATGTGCTAGCAAGAAGTGGGTGCGATCGATCAGCGTGATTCTCGCCGCCTTGCTCTCCTCTCAACCGTGCAAGCCAGAAGCGATGCTTGCACAGTGGACTGCCGTGCTGCCTCCTGATGTGGGCCACGCCTGCGTGTAACTCCATCGGCTACACGACGAAGGATTGGCCACTTCCAAGTGGCAACGTCATGGTAATAGACCCTGCTGACATGTCAATACCCTTCTTCAATTGGATACATGAGTCCCCAATGGTTCCGGCGCGCAGTGTGTGTTGCGGTAGTCCCTTTAGTTTGGGGCAAATTAGGGAGAGGGCCGGAGCGGCGGCGGATGGTCAGTCCTGGATTATCTCTACAGCAAGACTTTGTGCGTTTGCCTACAAGATGTCGTGTCGCTAGCTTCGCTGCCACAACAACGTGTAGTAGCCGAAGTGGCGAAGTCTTGCTGTAAAGTTATTCGCAGACCTAGCGAGGCGCGTAGCGCAAGCGATGAATTAGAAACCAGTTAGTGTCGCTTGCGCTTCCAGTGAGCCAAGGCCTTCGACTGTGCCTCAGGCTTCGATAGCAGGCGGTGCGTTCCGCACGTCCGGGGCTCTGGAGAAGTTGGGCTATTGCGTCTCAGGTCAGTAATGCCGTGAGGCCGACCATCGGGAGGCCGGTCTTCCAGGGGCATGGCCGGGACAGCCATGACATTCCTTTTCTGACACCCAATAAGGGCCGGCCGAGGAATAGCTTTCAAATTTCTCCTGTAGTCATCCTGCTCCGCGAGAGGAAGACCATCTCGCGGAGCGAGATGAGTACGAAGATCATTCTTCGGCGGGTCCTAAGAATTGACCTGTCGGCCCTTTACGAACACGGCCAGGGTGCGGCTGAAGTCGCGCGCGAAGACGACCACGTCGGCCGACTTGCCCGGCTCCAGGCTGCCGGCGCGGCGGCCGATGCCCAGGAGGCGCGCCGGATTGAGCGAGGCCATGCGAATCGCGTCGTACACCGCCGCGCCGCTGTACTGGATGAAGCGCTGGACGTGGGTGTTGAGCAACACGCTACTGCCGATCAAGGTGCCGCTTTCCGCATAGTAGACGCCGCGCGGCGTGCTCTTGACCTTGAGGTCCATGTAGTCGTAGCTGCCGGGTTCGGCCCCGGCGGGGGCCACCGCGTCGGATATAAGCACCAGGCGGTCGCCGTGCTTGACGCGATAGGCGATGCGCACCAGGTCCGGGGCGACGTGCGTGCCGTCGGAATTCAGCTCGGCGTAGGCGCGGTCGTCGTTCAGGGCCCAGGCAGCCACGCCCGGCGTGCGGTGGTCCAGGCCGCTCATGGCGTTGAAGAGATGGGTACAGGAGACAGTTTGGCGGCCACTGAAGGCCGCGGCCTGGGCGGCCGTGGCCTGGCTGTGGCCCACGCAGGGCAGGATGCCCAGGCTGCGCATGGCGGCCGGCAGGCGCTGGGCATGCTTCAACTCGGGGGCGAAGGTCATCATCCGGATGCGTCCGGATGCAATGCGCTGCAGACGCTTGAGGTATGCCAGGCTGACCGGCCGGATGTATGGCTCCTGCACGCCGCCCCGTTTTTCCAGACTGATGAATGGTCCTTCGACATAGAGCCCGGGCACTCGATCGGCACATTCGGCCGCGGCGAGGAGATCGGCCATGCGGCGGATCACGCGCTCGTCGGCCATCATCGTGGGCACAAAGCGGAGGATGCCCTGGGCGAGCAACGTCTGGTCGAAATGTTTGAGTCCTTCGGCCGTGCAGCTTTCCCATCCCACCAGGCCTGCGCCGTGGATGTGCACGTCGATCAGGCCTGGTGTGACGTAGGCGCCGGGCGCCTGGATTTCGGTTGCGCCCGGCGGCGTCTTTTGGGGTGGGCCGGCATAGCAAATCCGACCCCCGACAAGGATCACGGTGCCGCCCGGGATGGTCCGGTCTGGCAAGACGACTTCGCCGTTTTGGATACAGACCGTGCGCATCCCCGTGCGATCTTTCACTTCTGCTCAGCCTTGAGCTTGGCAATCAAGAAGGCAGAGGTTGTGGGATACTTCACGTCGGGCGCATCGGGATACATCAGGTGGCATTCCACGCCCACGCTGCGGAGCTTCTCCTGCAGCTTGACCCCGAAATTGGCGGTGTGCGTGGGATCCTTCTGGTCCTGGCCCATCGCCGGCGGGGCGGAGAAGAAGAGATAGATCGGCGGGTCGTCGGCGGTGACCAACTCGAAGGGCGAGTACTCTTTGATCCAGGGGAGGATCGAGTCACGGCCGTCGAGGAATTGCTGGAATGCGGAGATCTTTTTCTCCTTGTCGCCGGTGAAACCGAACGCATGCCCGCCGTAGCGGCTGTTGGGGGTCCACTCTTTCATTTGCTTGGGGTCGAGCGTGGTCTGGGCACCGTTCACGCCGGCGCACCACAGCCGGGTGGATTCCCGGGCCACGGGATCGGCACTTTTCGGGTCGGCCATGTCGGGATGGAACGCCAGCCAGAGACTGGAGCAAGCTCCGGCCGATCCGCCCGAGGCACCGATGCGCGCCTTGTCGATGTTCCAGTCGGCCGCCTTGTGGCGGACGAACTGCAGGGCCCGAGCCGCATCGTGCAGCGGCCACTGCACCGGCGGCTTCACTCCGGCGGCTACGGCGTCAGCAATGAAGCGGTACTCGACGGAAACGACCGAGATTCCGGCCGCCAGGAATTCGGGCACCACTTTGACCGCGTCCTTGCTGCCGCCTGTCCAGCCGCCCCCGTGGATATAGAACAACAACGGGGCTGGCTTGGCCGACTCGGCCTTCCAGAAGTCGAGCACCTGTTTGGGATGCTGGCCGTAGGGCACGTTGGCCAGGGTGGGGACGGGCTTGGGAGCCGATGTGACTGCGGCGGCCTTGGCTGCCGCGGCCTTGGCAACCTTCTTAGTCTCCGCGGCAGTGGTCACCGAAGTCTGGGCCCAGAGCCACGTCATTGCCAGGACGATCGTGAACCAGCGAGTCATCGCGTGCATTGCAGAGCTCCTTGGGTGTGTCGTGTGCGGGTCGCTCTCAGTCTAGTGGTTGCCGGGGGTGTGAACAAGAAAAGGCCGACAAGGATCGTGCCCGAAAGGGTGGCGGTGTATTGCACCGAAAGAGGGGTGTAGGCTCTCTTGAAGACAGACCCAGGTTGCGCCTACAATGCGTCTCCCATCATGTCCGCTTCGCCCCTTACCGACCGTCGATCGCCGCGTGTCCTGATTGTGCGACTGAGCGCCATCGGGGACGTGATCCAGACTCTGCCCGTGCTGAGCGCCCTGCGCGGCCGTTTTCCCGACGCGTTCTTGGCGTGGGTGGTGGAGCAGCGTGCGTCGGACTTGTTGCAAGGTCATGAGGCGTTGGACGAGTTGATCGTCGTGCCGCGCGGGTTTCTCAAGTCGCCCCGAACCGTTTTGGAGATGCGTGCGCGGCTGCGCGCGATGAAGTTCGATGTGGTGCTGGAGACGCAGGGATTGAGCAAGAGCGCCCTGGTGGCGTGGTTGTCCGGCTGCCGGCGGCGGATTGGGTTTCGCGGCACGTGGGGCCGCGAAATCAGTCCTTGGCTCAACACCGAACTGGTCGACGGCGACGGGGTGCATATCGTCGAACGCAACCTGCGGTTGTTGCAGCCCTTGGGGATCGACCGGCCCGAGGCTCGCTTCCATGTGCCGCAGACGGCGGCCGATCAGGCGGAAGCCGAGCGGATCCTGTGCGAAATCGGCATTGCAGGTCCGTTTGCGATCATCAACTCCGGAGCAGCGAAGTCCAGGCTCTGGCCCGCGTCCAGGTTCGCTGCGGTGGCGCGGCATTTGGGAACGACCTGGAATCTCCCGACGGTCGTGGTCTGGGCCGGGCAGGACGAGCACCGCCGTGCGGGCGAGGTGGTGGCCTCGGCGGTGGAGCACGCGCGGCTGGCGCCGGCCACGACGCTTCGCGAGTTGGCGGCCGTGGCGCGTCGCGCGCGGCTGTTTCTGAGCAGCGACACGGGGCCCTTGCACCTGGCGGCCGCCGTGGGCACACCCTGTGTGGGCCTCTACGGACCCTGGCCGGCCGATCGGCATGGCCCCTACGGCCCCAAGAACATCTCGATTCAGAAGATGTACTTCACCGGCGGGAGCCGGCAACGGCGCCAGGCATCGAGCGTGTACATGGAGGCGATCGACGTGCCCACCGTGTGCGCGGCATGCGACGAGATTCTTGGAG
>CALARR010000460.1 GCA_937889015.1 uncultured Planctomycetales bacterium
ATGCACGTCGCTGCGCCCCTGGGCCCGGCGCTGTTGGCGACCGGGGTTGTGCTGCCGCAAAGGTCGGCCCGGCGCTGTTTCAAGGCGTGCAGCGTGTGGGTGACGTCGGCGCCGTCCAGAATCCAGTTCATGCCCATTTCCACGAAGCGCCGCGTCTGCGTGATGGGGATGCCCGCATGCAAATGCACACCCACCCCGATCCCCGCTGCCCGGCAGCGGCGAATGACATCCTCCATCAAAGCGATCAGCGCGGGGCTGTCCCACTGCTCGGGCACCTCCAGCGATACGCTCAGGTCGTGTGGCCCCATGAAGACGCCGTCCACGCCGGGCACCGAGATCAGCGCGTCGAGGTTCTCATACGCGGCGACACTCTCGATGCCGATGATCGCGTATTGGTGGCGGTTGAATCGCTGCAGAAAGCTCTTCGTGACTTCGCAGGGAGGACGCGTGCCGTCCAGGATCCCGCGCAATTGGCGGCCTTTGATCGGCCGGTAGTGCACGGCGCCCACCAGTTCCCGCACTTCTTCCACCGTCTCCACATAGGGCGCAACGATGCCGTCCGCCCCGGCATCCAGCGCCATCGCGGCCTGCCGCGCGCAGGGATAGGCAATCCGCACCACCGGCGAGATGCCCATCGCGCCGAACTGCTGGCACAGGGCGGAGGTCTCCGCGCGGTCCACCGGCATATGCTCAGTGCAGATGAAAACAAAGTCCAACGGCGCAGCGCCGATCAGGCGCGTCACCAGCGGATTGCCGACGCTGGCGATGTGCGTGCCATAGACGCGCGCGCCGGAGTGCAGGTACTCTCGAAGCTGCTCGCCGTTCATCGGGGTGCTCCCTTCGTTGTGGGCTGTCCCAAACGCCACTCGGTCGCCCATTGATAATAGCGTGTGAACCATTGTGCGCCCTCGGTCTTGGCGCTGCAGCCGATTTTCGAATACGAACCACCTGGACAAACGAGCAACGCCATGCCGGCGGCCTTCTCCGGCGGCGGCAAGTGAACGGCCATCGTCGGCATCCGCACGTTGAAGACCGTGCCGTCGTCATTGATGCGCTCCGCCTGCGGATCGGGCGAAAGCCCCGGCGGCGGAGCCGGGGGCTCGCTGGGCCACAGCGGCAGCACCAGCGGCGGCGGTTGCGCTGTGGCCCCAGTCCACGCCGCGTTGGGCGTCTTCCACCGGATCCGCGCCACGAACACCGCGTTGTCCGAACCGCATTTCATGGGGATCGTGTAGTCGTAGGGATTGGGCGGATTGGTCTGCATCCACTCCGCCACGGTGACCCAAGTCTCATTCGCGTTGACCTCGGTCACGCCGAAGTTGCCCAACCGCGCGCCGCGCTCGGGAACCAGGATCCGCTCGCTGGCGCGAATCACCTGCAGCCGGCTCGGATCCACTTGTGCAATGAACAGCGGCGCGCGATGCCGAAAGACGTGATCGTTGTTCGCGCCGCGCCGCGTATAGACCAGATACAGCGCATCGCTGTGCGTCACCCAATGCTGCTGCGTGTTGTAGTTGCCCAGGTCGCCGCCATCGTCCCACGTCCACTTCTTTGGCTCGGAAAAATGCAGGCCGTCGCGCGACGTGCTGACATAGCCAGCCCGGTCGTTGCGCAACGTAAGATAGTACCGCCCCCGGAACACCGTTAGCGACGGCTCGTAGAGCCCGCGGTCCACGGCCACCGTCAGGTCGTTGCCCGCCCCCTTCACCCGCAGGGTTTCCCCATCGAAACCGCAGCGCAATACGGTGACCGAGTAGGCACGCGACGGCTTGTCGCGAAAATAGATCGGCAGAAGGATGTCGCCGTCCGGCAGATCCACACGCTGCACGCAACCGGCGCCAGCGCTGTAGAACCTGGCGTCTTCCGGCATGGACAGCGTCTTCCACGCGGTCCAGGTGCGCGACGCCGCGTCATACACGGCGTAGGCCGTGCTCCGCGGAAAGTTCGGCACCTGCTTGTCGCCCTCATAACGCGCCATCAATCCGATACCCAGCAGCTTGCCCGACTTGGCATGCCACTTGGGCCAGAAATCGGCCACTCCCTCGGTTACGTCTCCGCTCACGCGCCGGCGGCCAAGCGTGTCGGCGTGCTCGGTCGGCACACTCCACGTTGCGCCCAGATCGTCAGTGCGCATCTCATTGAGCGAATAGAACACGTCGCTGCCGGTGAGCAGCAGCTTCTGCATCGTCAGCACCACGCTCGGCGGGTTGCCGGGAATCGACCCCGCGCGCGCATGCACCCAGCAGGTTCGCTTGTCGAACCCCACGCTGATCGTGTCGAGTTTCAAATCAAAGGCAGGTGCGTCGGCGGCCTGCAGCGCTGGCAGTGGCGCCGGCAGCACAACGGCGGCAAAAGCCACAAGAGCCTCTCTCGTCCTGCTGTGCATGTGGAATTCTCTGTCGCCCCCGATAGGTGAAGACGCAGCCCTGGGCCGTCGACCGACTCGCGACCCCTCATTGTAGCGACACAGAGACGCCTGTCAAAAACACGCTGCGGTCGCTCCTTTGACGCGCTGGGCAACGCGCAAACGCTGCGCGCCTGGATCGTTCCGCGCCAACTGCTCCGCGACGGCCCGAACGAGATTCGCCTGCGGCTGGCCGCAAATGCGGCTCCAGCGGAACACGCGGAGCCGGCTGCCGCCGAACGCGTGGAACTGGTGTTTGTCGACCTGAGCATCCGCTGATGCAGCGTCCATCGCGGCAACGCACTCAGGACCCATCCCAGAACCACCCCAGCCACGTCGGGCGGCCCTGCAGGACCGAGCTGCCGACAGGTTCTGAGACACGTACTCAGTCCACCTGATCCACCGGCGGGGGCGGCCGAGTGACCGCACCCGGCTGAGCTGGCTGGGGCTTCGGCGGCGTCTTGCCGACACACGTCATTTGCATGTCCGTAGGGAAGCTGATGCGGTATTCCGACGTGAGCGCATAGGGGGTCCAGCCGGCCAGAAGTCCCTGGCGTGCGGCCACGTTGCGCGCCTCGAGATAGGCCGGGAAACTATCGCTGAAGACGCGGAAGTCGAGGTAGAACCGCTCCGCATCGACCCCCTGGATCGACCGCGAGAACTGCGAATTGCGCATGCTGATCGCCTCGGTCTTGTCGCCGGCGTCCGGCCGCGGCAGGACTGCCAGATAGGGTTTCGCATCCGTGCCGATGCGGACCTTCAGCGTAAGGTAGCGATCACCGAGGCCCCGCTTGTCGAAGATCTCGGTCAGCTTGCCGCAGTCGATCTGGCCTTGGCGAATGAGCACGCGCGACGCCGCCTGGACGGCGTCCTTGGCCTTCTCCTGCAAGCCTGGCGTGTCGAGTGGCATCACGCGCCCCCCGCGGCAGATGAAGGTGATCGGCTTGGCCCCCTTGGGCGCTTGTCGCGGTTCGGGCAGGTTGACGATCTTGACCTCGGAGTTGGGACCGGCGGCCTGTGTCTGGGCGAGTTGGGCCTTCAGGCTGGCGATCTCCTTCTCTTTCGCGTCAATGTCCTTCTCGATGCCCTCGACCTGGGTGCGCCGCTGGTCCACCTGTTTCTGAATCTCCGTGATGTCCACCTTGCCGCGCGCCAACTCCGCCAGGTTCTTGTTCAATTCCGCGATCATCTCCTTGTATCGCGCCATGGCGGTCTGCTGGTTTGGCGCGTCGTCGGAGAGTTCCTTCAGGTCCAGGCGGTATTTCTCCAGCAGGGACTGCACCTCGCGGGACTGCGCGGCCAGTCTGCGCAACTGATCCTCGCTGATTTCATCGACGAAGCCCTTGATCCGCTTCACCGCGTCGGCGCCCTGGATCACGGTGAAGATCAGGATGATCACCAGGATGCCGACCACGTTGGTCAGGGTGTCCATCAGGGAATCAAGGCTCAAGCCGCCCGCTTCGGCGTCGCGTCGCGCCATGGGTGTCTCCTCTTGAAGCCGGTTCCGACTTCGTCGGCAGCTCAATGCCTCCGGGCCGCTCGACGCGGCGCGGATGGTTCCAGGATCGGTTCTCAAAGCCGGTTCCGACTGCGTCGGCGGCTCCACGCCACTACTGCCTGAACACGCTCAAATCGAGATGACCTTGCGTCGGCACCGGCAACTTGCCGGTCCGGCAATAGCCATTGGGGCCAAAATGCGTCTGGGCAACGCTCCTTGCGCTGCCATAAGTCCCCACCGCATCCGGGCGGATGAGGAAGATGATCTGTCCTTTGGGCGTGCCGGCCACGCGATCCAGCAATTTGCGGTATTCTCCGTCCGGTTTGGCGAGGTCTCCGGAGAGGATCCGCTGGGGCTCCTTCCCCTCGTGTACCAGCAATCCCGAGGCGAGGCACTCGACGAAGGTGGCCGCGCCGTCCGTGCCGCTGCCGCCCGGCCGCACCTGCACCGTGGCTTCCGTCGCGCGCAGCCGCGCCTGGGCCACCTGCTTCTTCAGGTCGTCAATGCTCGCCTGCAGTTGCTTGGGCAGCGGCTGGATCTCGGCGATGCGCGCGCGCAGCCGATTCAACTCGGCCAGCAACTCCTTGTGCTCCTTGGCGCCGGACTTGGCCGCTGCGTCCTCGTATTTCTTCTGCAGGGCCCGCAGCTCAGCCAAGGCCTGACGCGATTGTTCCAGTTGCTTCTGGAGTTGAGACATCTGTCGGCGGAGCTTCTCCAGCTCGGCCTGTTGCTTGGCCAGATCGGCCTTCTTCTGCATGTACTCCTGGTAGCGGTCGATGACGTCCTGGGATTGCTCCTGGTTCATCTGGCTGACCATCATCCCGGCGATCATCAGCGTCAGCCCGCCAATCAGGCAGACCAGAATGCTCATGAAGGGAAACAGGGAGATGCCGGAGTCCTCGTTCTTCTGCTTGGCCATACTACCCCCCGTTGCGAGGGCCGAACAGTCCGAAGAACCGGCGGCGCGGCTGGTAGTTCACGACCACCTGCTTTTCTCCCAGGCTGGCCAGAACCTGGTTCAGCGCCGCCAGGCCTTCCTGCAGGGCGCCAAAATAGCGCTGAATCGACTCGCCGGCCGAGCGGATGGCCTGGCTGGAGTCCTGGATCGCGGAACCCATCCGTTCCTGCAGCGCTTGGCCTTGATCGGCCAAGGCCAGCATGGCTTTGGCTTGCTCCTCCGACTTCGTGCGGAGCTTCTCCGTGATCTGCTGATAGGACTCGACCGAGCGGGTCAGTTCGCGCATGGTTCGCGTGAAGTTGTCCTGCAGCTTTTCATCGGTCTTAATCCAGCCCTCAACGGCCTGCTGGTGCAGTCTCTCGCCAATCGCCTCCAGCTTCTTGCCCCAGGCGTTCAGCTCGACGTGGTGGGGAAGCATCGCCTTGTCGATCGCCACCTGCAAGGCATTGCGATCCGTGGCCTCGGGCATCGGACCGGCTTCGACCCCTTTCAGGCGTTTCAGCAGGTTTTCGTTGCAGTACTCGTCCACCCAGTTCAACAGTGCCTGCTCGTTCTTCTGCAGGGAACTCATGGGAAACATCACGAAGATGCTGAGCACCAGAGCCAGCAGCGTGGTGTCGAACGCCGTGGACAAACCGGCGGTCACGCTGTTGAACGACTCCTTCAAAGCCCCCAGATCGCCGGCGGCGCTCATGGTCGAAGAAAAACTGCCCACCGCCTGCCCAATCCCCAAGACCGTGCCGATGAAGCCCAGGATCGGAATCGCCCAGACAAAGACCTTGACCAGCGCGTAGCTTGCCGAGACCGCATTGCTGTCGATTTCCGACTGGGTGGCCAGACGACTGGCGACCTCACCGCTATTCTTCAGCACGCCGAAGTGCTCCAACCCGCGCAGCACACGGTTCACCAGGAAGCTGTCGCCAACCCGAACCGGAAGCTGGCGAATGTGCGCAGTGAACTTCCGCGACGCATCGGGGGTGATGTCGGCCGAGATCTCCTCCGGCAGGAGGTCGAAGAGCATCGAGTCCCGCTGGACCGTCAGCCGCCGCATCTTGATGACCAGGATCGTGCCGGCCCAGGCGGCCAGAAAGACTTCGGCAAACTGCACCCAACCGCGGTTCCAGAGCAGGGCGCCGACATACCATCCCCGAAGCGGATAGAGGACGGCGTAGACGAGGACGAAGACTCCCAGGGCGATCAGCCCGCTCCACATCGGACTGACGTCCGTGCCGCCGCTGGAGGCGGCGTTCGCCCCATCGCCAACCGCCGCGCGAGGCTTCTTCGACGCCCCCTCCGCCTCGCTCGCCGAGGGTCCAGCCCCCTTGGCCGCATCGGTCGATGCCGCGGTCGCAGTCTTCAGCCCTCCCGCAATGACCCGGCGAGCGGGCGCGGCTTGTTCTTCCGCCAGGAATCCCAAGGGGTCCGCGCTTTCCATCTGCGGAGAAGGGATCTGCTGGCTGTGATGGCAGTAAGGGCAGCGAACCTTGCGTCCGCGGTGTTCCTCGGAAACCTTCAGCTTTCGCTGGCACTTGGAGCAGGGAAACTCGAAGTACATTGTGCAGCCTCGGTTATGGCGTCAAGAAGAGATCAAGGGTGCGGCGTCCAACAGCGGACTGGTCCTCTCGAGATGCGTGAAATACGCACCACGAATCACGGTGGATTGGTGGGGCGGGGGGGCGAATTGCCTCTCAGTCATCGCCCCTGGGGTTGTCTGCGAGTCGGTTGTTTTCGCGCTGTCTCAGCAGCGAGCCAATCCGTTCCGCGAGACGCTGAGGCGTGAGGGGTTTGATCTGATAGTCGTCAATCTTGAAGGGTGATAGCCGATACAACAGACCGCGATCCTGGCTGTGCGTGAGCAGAAGCAAGAATCCCGGCCTGAATTGGGGCTGGTCTTGAAGTACGGCCAGGATGCCATCGCCGCCACCCCAGGGGATGGCCGGCTCCAACACGAGTACATCGGGTTGGAAGTCGCGCAACCTTTGCAGGCACTCCAGGCCATCGGCCGCCGTGGCCACCGTGGCACCGCATTGGCGCAGATAATCCCCATGCTCGCTCAGGAGAAACGTGTCGGGATCGGCGATCAGGATACGTGCCGATGTCATTGTCTTTCCAACAGGCCCAACCGACGTTTCCAAGGCGCGCCGCCAGACTTCCTTGCGCTGAACGACCACAGTCTGCGGCGCGGCGACACCGAGCTGGACCTGGCTTCCCTTGACCTTCAGCACGGTCACCGTCACTTGGTGATCCGGCAGCACGATCTCTTCACCCACTCTTCGCGTTAGCACTAGCATCGCGGCGACTCCGAATCAGGGGGTTCCACTCTGCAAGGACCAGGGAAGGTTTTCGCAGGCGTGCCGCACGCGATAGGACCCCAAACACACGCGCGAACCGCGGCCAGTTGTCGAGGACTGCGCTGAGAGCACCTTGCCCTGCTGAGGTTCGCATTGCCAACGATCTTTCCGCGGCCACGGTAGCCCTGGATTCCAGCCGTACCGGCTGCAATCCGGCCGGAAATGCAATCATGGACTGCGCCGGCATCAAGAACCTTCCTGGGGTAGCGGCTTGGGGCTGATAATAGGCTGTGGAGGGCTGGCTTCCGTATCCGGCACGCACTGGTCCGCCAAATCCAGAGCCACCCGGAAACCCAGGAATGAGTACTGGGCTTGAGCCGGGCACTCGCGTCGATAGGCGGATCGGCAGAGCCGGGCAGAGAGAAACCAGCATCCGCCGCGCGTCACGCGATACTCCCCCGACTCGGGACCTTGCGGATCCTCGCACGGTGAGCTGGCGTAGTAGTTCGCATCGTACCAGTCTGCGCACCACTCGTAGACGTTGCCGTGCATGTCGTGCAAGCCGAACGCATTCGCCGCGTACGACCCCACGGGGGTTGGTCGTCGAAGGTATGGCCCTTTGCCCTCCGCGCAGTAGGGCTCGTTCCCGTCGCAGTTGGCCTCATGGCCGTCCAACACATCGCCGAAACTGAACGGCGTCGTGGTGCCCGCGCGGCACGCATACTCCCACTCCGCCTCGGTGGGAAGCCGATAGCTGCGGCCATCGGCCTCGCTCAAATGGCGGCAGAACTCCAGGGCGTCGTGCCACGAAACCTGTTCCACAGGAAACCGAGCCGTATCCTGTCCCAAGACCAGCTTGAACCTGCTCGGGTTCCGCCCCATCACCGACTCATACTCGCCCTGCGTGACCTCGCACGCCCCAAGGTAGAAGGGTTTCGTGATACGCACCTGGTGCTGAGGCCCTTCGCCCAGGCCGCGGTCAGCTTCCGAATCCGGCGACCCCATCGAAAACTCTCCGGCTGGAATGAGCACCAAACTCATGCCGATGGAATTGGTCATCCTCCGAGGCAGGGCGGGCCGGACCTGGGGCGATTCCCCTGTCTCCCGGCCTTCGTTTGCAGAAGCGGCGTCGCGCTCCCCCCCCAAACCTGACGCGGCTGGCGAGCCGGAAAATCCAGATGCGTCCTGTTCGTTCAAGACCACGGTGCCCGAGGACTGCAATTGATCCGCATTGGGACGGCATCCCATGCCCGTCTCCCAGGCCGCGATCCATCCCAGCAGAAGCATGGTGGGCCACCGCATGGCATTGCCTCTAATATCGAGATCCCAACCATCCCCGCGGCGACTCGGACTCCCCACCCTTGACTGCAGGGCCGGGCCGACGAAGGATGCTTCCGTCGGCAACCGCCAGGGTCTACTCTCCGGCTGGACTTGCGGTCACCAAGCAACCGATGTGCCAGTCGCGCAGCGCTGCTGGAGCCTCCACCGTATCCCGCAAATTGCCACAAGGTTAGCGATGGACCTGATCTGGCGACTCGCCGTGCCAGGCAGTCGCTCGCAGGTGCCCTGCGGGATAGGTGTTGGCCAGGATGGACAATCCCTTTCCTGTGCCGTCGGGCCGCGAGCGGAAGGACATCGCTCGCCAGATCGATTGCGGAAGGCGTTCTTGACGTTCAGAATTAGGAATTGAGAATGCTGCGTGATGATGGCCAGCCCCGGTGGGTGCCGGGTTCCTGCGGGTCTCTCTGGTTGCATGGTCTGTTTGAGGGTCCATGGTTATGTGGAAACGCGTGATCGCGCCCACAGTCGTCCTCAGCCTGTTGTGGGTCATTCTCGGCGGCGCGACCATCTACTATATTGGTTGGCTGTACGACTCCCAGTCGCGCGTGCTCTCCGAGAATGTGACGACAATCCAGGCTGCCGGGGCGATGCAGGACGCGCTGTGGAGGCTGCACGCAACGGTGCTGGAGGTTGCCGGGCATCCCAGCCCGCCAGTACGCGCCGAGGTGGCAAAGCTGGAGAAGGCCTTTGCACAGCATCTGGCGGAAGCCGAATCGACGGCAATGACCCCCGAGGAGCGACTCCTGGTGCAGTCGATCCGAGAGCGCTCGCTGCTCTATCGGCAGCAACTTCACCGCCGTCTGGATGCAGGCGATCCTGGGCGGCAGGCCATGGAGGAGGCCACACGCTTGGCTCGGTCGATGGATGAACCCTGCAAGCAGCTTCTGGATGTCAATCAGCGACTCATTCGCGAGTCGACAGCGGAGCGCAAACGGCTGGGCGACTGGTTCGAGTTCGTCATGGTTGCCCTCCTGATTGCGGGCCCGGCGATCGGCATCGTCTGTGGCTTCTGGGTGGCCCGGGGCCTGCATCGTTCCATTTCCCAGCTCAGCGTCACGTTGAAGGACGCCGCCTGCGGCATGGAGCACGAAGTGGGCCGGGTCGATATTTCCCCTTCGGGCGATCTGCCCACGCTGCAACAACAGGTGGAAGTCGTGTCGGTCCACATCAAGCAGGTGATCGAGCAACTCCAGCAGGCTCGTCGCGAGGCCATGCGTGCCGAGCGGTTGGCGGCGGTGGGCGAATTGGCTGCCGGGGTGGCTCATGAACTGCGCAACCCACTGACCGCCGTCAAGTTGCTCATTCAGGCTCGCGCCCAACGCCCCGCCAACCAACCGCTGACGGAAAAGCAACTCCATGTGCTGCAGGAGGAGATCGCACGCATGGAAAACACCATCCAGGGCCTGCTGGATTTCGCTCGTCCGCCACAGTTGCAGCGCGTCCGCCACGACCTGCTGGTCACCTTGCGGCGGGCCATCAACCTGGTCGAAGGGCGCGTCAAACAGCAGCAGGCGGTCTTACTGGAAACCACTCCCCAGCGGCCGGTGTGGATCGAAGGCGATCCCGAACAACTCCACCAGGTGTTTGTCAACTTGCTGCTGAATGCCATTGAGGCCACGCCCCAAGGGGGCGAATTGCGCATCGCCGTGCAGAGCCAGGACGCCCCGGCCCATGTGTGCCGCATCACGTTCAGCGACTCCGGGCCAGGCATTCCCCAGGCGGTCTTGACGCGGCTGTTCGAGCCCTTTGTGACCAGCAAGGAACGCGGCACAGGACTGGGGCTGGCGGTCAGCCGGCGGATTGTCCAGGAACACCGCGGCCTGCTGGCCGGAGCGAATCGGGCCGAGGGAGGCGCGGTCTTCACCGTGGAACTGCCCCTGCCGGAAGAGCCCGCAGCCATCGCCACGCGCCGGCCAGACCCGGTCGCGACCAACGGTTCGCCATTCCCGGAAGCCGATACTCAGACTCGCTGAAAGGACGCCGATGCCAAAGCTGCTGATTATCGACGACGAGCCCAACATCCGTTTCAGCATTGAAACCATCTTCGAACAACAAGAGGTTTCCGTGTTCGGCGCGGAGACCGCCGACGAAGGCCTTCGCCTGGCGACCGAAGAGGCTCCCGATGTGATCTTGCTCGACATCCGACTGGGCGACCGATCGGGCCTGGATGTCTTCCATGACCTGCGGCGGATTGATCCCAAGTGCCTCGTGGTCTTCATCACCGGACATGGGAGTACCGATACGGCGATCGAAGCCATGAAACGCGGTGCGTACGACTACCTCGTCAAACCTCTCGACGCGGTTCAACTGCGACGGGTAGTGGAACAGGCATTTGCCATCAGCCGCTTGATGCACGTGCCGACCATCATCGAAGAAGGGGACCGCGCCGAGGACAAGCCGGATCGCTTGATCGGCAGCGGAATCGCGATGCAGTCCGTCTGCAAGCAGATCGGCCGCGTGGCCCCGCAAGATGTCAACGTGCTGATCCTGGGCGAGAGCGGCACCGGCAAAGAGTTGGTCGCTCGCGCCATTTACCATCACAGCCATCGCAACCAGGCCCCGTTCCTGGCCATCAACTGCGCGGCGATTCCCGAACCCCTGCTGGAAAGCGAGCTCTTCGGTCACGAGAAGGGAGCCTTCACCGGGGCCGACCACCGCCACATCGGTAAGTTCGAGCAATGTCACGGAGGGACGCTGTTTCTCGACGAAGTGGGCGACATGCTTCCGCACACCCAGGCCAAGATCCTCCGCCTGCTTCAGGAGGGACGCTTCGAGCGCGTCGGCGGAAGCCAGAGCATCTCGGTCGATGTCCGCATCATTGCCGCCACGAATCAGGACCTCGACGCGCTCATCGAGCAGGGCCGCTTCCGCAAGGACTTCTACTACCGACTCCGCGGCGTCACCGTCCACCTGCCGCCCCTTCGCGAACGTCGCGAAGACATTGCCGAACTGGCCCACTATTTCCTCTTCCGCTACAATCGGCAACTCGGAACCCTCGTGCAATCGATCTCGCTCGAGGCCCTGGAACTGCTTCAAGCCTACCCCTGGCCCGGCAACGTCCGCGAGTTGCAAAGCGTCATCCGCGAGGCGCTCATCGCCTCGGCGGGCTTGTCGCTGCTGCCCGAGTTCCTCCCCTCCGAATTGCATCGCGGAGTTCCTGCCGAGCCCGAGCCGGACATCGACACCTGGCCCATCCCCAATCCGGACTGGCAATCCCTTCCGCAACTCATCGAACAGTGGATCGCCGACGGCCAGACCGATCTCTATCGCCGGGGACGCGAAATCTTCGACCGCTTGATCATCTTGCGCGCCATGCAGCACGCCGGCGGCGGGAATCAGCTTCGAGCGGCCGAACTTCTCGGACTCAGCCGCGTTACGCTCCGCGCCAAGCTGCGCAGCATGGATCTGGGGGTCGAAAGAGTGGTTGTGCCCCGCAGGCCAGACCAGGCCAACCGATAAGCTGCCGCAGAGGCTCATGCGCTCGGCTCTTTCCGCCGGAGGATCGCCAAATCCACAGCGTGGGTGCAAGTCGGCCGAAGTTGACTCTCTTGGAGCAGCCGCCAACCGAATCGTCCACGGCGCCTCAAGTGCGCAACCCCCTGAGGCCGACCACCGGGCGACAAGTCTCACGGACGCTTGCTCACCATCGCTGCGACATTCGTCTTCCGACACCCAACAACCGAACCAAGCCTTGCCCCGACAGCTTGTCGCAGACGCACTTCCAGCACGGATCGGCGCTGAAATCTGACATCGACGGCAACCCCGCAGAATAAGGCGTGCTTTCGGCGGCGGCACATACCGGCAACGAGAAGGGGTGCCGCGCGTTTTGATATTGCAGATGCCGACAAACGGCTGGACACGCTCGCGGCCCTCAATACACTGGAGTACAGACGCTGACGCACACTTCTGACCCTCAGATAGACAATGCAACGAGGGCGACCAGCGGGAGCCCGGTTTCGCCGTGCAAACGCCACCTTCGTGTTGCATTCCTTTCCTGAAGATCAATAATCTCGAATCTCTCTTGTCTCGCGGTCGCTTGCCTCTCTTCCGCGGCGCACGCGAGACTCGCCTGGAAGCACTGCTCCATGTCCGGCAATGGGTTCGTGGAATCTGAACTGGCGTTGGCCATGCTCGTCTTTCTCGGCGGCCTGGGCGGCTTGCTCGGAATCCTCGCCGCCGGAACAACCAGCTTCGAGGCTGCTGCGGCCCCCTTCCCCTTCTCCATCGAATGCCTCGCCCTGCGCTGGCGCGATGGCCGCCGCGCACGCACCGTGGCCGCCAGAATCTATTATCCGGTCACGGGCCGTGGGCCATTTCCCGTCATCCTCTTCTCGCACGGTCTGGGCGGATCGCGCGACCAGGCGGCCTATCTGGGCCGCTACTGGGCCGCTCATGGCTATGTCTGCGTCCATGTGCAGCACGAAGGGAGCGACTCTTCGGCCTGGGAACTGCACGGCCCGCGCCCTTCTCTCTTCCGCGCCAGCCGGAACCCCGCACAACTGGTGCAACAAACCCAAGACTTGAAATTCGTCCTCGACCAGGTCGAGGATCTCAATCGCCGCCATTGCTGCCTGGCCGGCCTGCTGGACCTGGCGCACATCGGAGTCGCCGGTCGCGACTTTGGCGGTTTGGCCGCCCTGGCCGCAGCCGGCCAGATCGCCACCCGAACACCAGCCCACCCCCTGCGCGCGGATCCGCGGATCACGGCCGTTGTCGCCTTGGACGAAGCCCTGGTGGCCGACGACCTGCTGCAAACACCCCTACCCGGCCGGTCGGATGTCCCCGTGCTTGCCATGGCTTGTGGCCCGGCCGCACCCAAGGGTCTATCCCAAAACCATCACAGCCACGTCGCGCGCCCCGGCAAGACGGAGCTGCCGGCAGGTTCTGGGACCGATTCCAAATCGCGTGCCTCCGCCGGTAGTGACGACCCTCCGCTGAACACGCATTCGGGAACCGCCACGGCCAGTCTGGCCCGCCTGGCAAGTTCAAGTCGTCCTACGATTCCGGGACCGGCCCGATTGGGGCCGGCATGGTCGATGAACCACGGGGGGCCCGCGCAGGCCCGCCACTTCAGCCTTCCCGTTGGCCGGCGCGCACCAGCGGCCTGGCACGGTGACGCAGATCGCTGGCCCTCGTCCCGTCAGTATCAAATTGTGTTCCACGCCTCCGCCGCCGCGACCTTCTGCGGATCGCCCCTGCGCCACGTTTCCCACGACACATCGCTCCAGGCCTTGCTGCAATACAGCTCGCTGGTCTTCTGGAACGCCTACTTGAAGGAAGATCCCCGAGCCCAGGCCTGGCTCGACACCGGCCAAATCGCGGCCTTCCTCCGCGGCTACGGCTACCTGCGACGCACCCTCGCCGGCGAGTCCAACCAGGTCGGCTCACAGGATGACCGGACCCACTTTCAGATTCCCGAAATGTGGTGCTGCTAGCACAGGGAATCCCAATGGGCGGCTCGTATCCTGGCTCGCCTGGAAATCGTTACCCCCCCCACTCTCTTGCATCGCGATGCGATCGGACGGACAATAGTAGAAGGTCGCCGGGCCGGCCTCGCCGGTGCTCTTGATCTCACGATGCGCGGGAGATGGTTGTATGCGACGTTGCTGGCTGGGTCTCATCACTCCGGGATTGGCTGTCATCTTGAGTCTCGCGGCCCCTGCACCGCCGGCCCGAGCCATCGAAGAGTTCTACAAGGCCTTCGAAGCCAAGTACATCAAGCCCGAGAGCACCAAGCAGAACGATGTGCTGCTGATCATCGCCTTCGAGCAGGCGCGCTGCGCGCTCTGCCATCCCGGCGATGACAAGCACACGCTTTCGTCCTACGGCGCCGAAGTGGGTTGGCGCGTCAACAAGTACGACAAAGGCGACAAGAAGAAGATCCGCAAGGCCCTGGAAGAGGTCGGCACGCTGCGGGTCGATTCGCGCAACCCCAAGTCGCCGACCTACGCGGATCTGTTCAAAGAAGGCCGGCTCCCAGCCGGTCCCGCACACTAGCTCCGGCCCCTACAGCCTTTTTGCTGCCGACCCCCGGAGAAGACGCCGCCGCGAACGCTCCACCAAGGCACGCCGCACGCGGCTGCACGTCATAAGAACCTACCCCAGCCACGCCAAGCGGCCCGGCAAGACTGAACTGCCGACAGGTTCTCGGACCTGCTCTAAATCGGTCGCAGTCCGACCATCGCCGACCACTCCCACCGGGCGCATCTTGCAGACGGCCACCAGGCTAGTCACAATGGGATGATTGGGCGGCATTTGCCACCGCTCCGCCTCCCTGCCTGGACCAAACACCCAAACCCCACGCTTGAGTAGATACCATGTCCACTGCTCTGCATCGTCGGCCTCTCGGCTCCCTCCAGACTCGGCTCCTAGTCGCGATCGCCTGCACGCTCGCAGGCCCCGGCCTGGCTGCTGCGCAGTCGACCCCGAGCCCTGAATCGACCAAGAAGGCCGAGGCCGCCAAGCACTCCTCGGCAACCACTCCGGCCAGTTCGGCCCCGACCGCAACCAAACCTGCGGCCAAGGCCGCGGATGACGCCCCGCAACGCTCAACAAAGACACCAACGCCCGCCAGCGATGCAAAGGCCGGTTCCACCAAGGACAAGATCAAGGTATCGGACAAGGGCAAGCAACCGGCCGCCTCGGGCAAGTCGGAGAGCACCTCCGCAACGGCCAGGCCCCAGCCCCCCACGGCCGACCCGGCCAAGGATCCCGAATATCCCTTCATGGGCGAGTTCGTCGGACCGGTCATTTCCGGCTCCTCGGTCTACCAGCGGCTGGCTGTGCAAGTTCGGCCCCTGGCCGAGGGCGGCTTCGAGGCCCTGCAGTACCAGGGCGGGCTGCCCGGCGAGCCCCTGCACCGGCCCACGCCCCTGAAGCTCGTCGGCAAGCGGTGGGAGAAGTTTCTGGTCCTTTCCGGCGGCCCGTTTGCCATTTTCGTTGAGCCCCAGCAATGCCTCGTCCTCGACCAGCAAGGGCAGCGCGTGGGCCGGTTGGAGCGTGTGCATCGCCAGAGCCCGACGCTCGGCGCCCGGCCGCCCAAAGACGCCCTGATCCTGTTCCAGGGCAAGGACACCAACCAGTTCACCGTCGCCCAGGTGACCCAAGACGGCCTGCTGATGGAAGGCGCCGAACTGAAGGCCCTCTTCAACGACTTCAACCTGCACGCCGAATTCCAGTTGCCCTACATGCCGGCCGCGCGCGATCAGGGCCGATCCAACAGCGGCCTGTACCTCCAAAGCCGCTACGAAGTGCAGGTCCTGGACAGCTTTGGTGAGGAACCGGTGTTCAACGGCTGCGGGGCGCTCTACAAGACCCGCAAGCCGGACCTCAACATGTGCCTGCCCCCCTTGGTCTGGCAGACCTACGACATCGCCTTCACCTCCCCACGCTGGCTGGCCGATGGCAGCAAGTGGAAGAACGCACGCATCACCGTCTGGCTCAATGGCGTCAAGGTCCACGACAACGTCGAGTTGGCCGACAAGACCGGCGCCGGTAAGGACGAAGATCCCGTCCCCTTGCCGATCAAACTCCAGGACCACCGCAACCCGGTCCGCTTCCGCAACATCTGGATCGTGGATCGTGGCGCCCTGGCCCCGGTTGACTTCCCGGTCCTGGCCAAGAACCTATCCCAGGACTACCAGAGCCAGGTCGCGCGGCCCGGCCAGCCTGATCTGCCGACAGGTTCTGGGACCGGCTCTAAGACGGCCGAGGAGCCAGCCACCAAACCGGCCACCGGTGCCCGTCCCGCCAACCCCCGCCGCCAGGCGGCCGAGGGGGAGAAGGCCTCGCCGCGCAAGCCGCGCCAGACCACTCCGACCGCCAAGCCAGCCGAGGCCAAAAAGTAGGCCACCGCGCACAGCGACTCCCCTCCCCGCTTGGCGCTGCGCCACGCATCGCCCCCTGAACGGATGCAACAAACCCGCCACAGGGACTGGCCAACCGGGCAAACGTTGCTTCGTCGCAACTACTTTATTAGCAAGTACTTACAAACACCATCCGGCGAAGCAACACTTGCAACAACAGTGCAAGGCGTTGCATGTTGCATGTTGCTTGCAGCATCCACCGGGTTTTCGCATGGCCTGAACGTGTTGCCTACCGCGCGTACGCGTCCTTTTGTTTCCTTCCCAGGGTGTGTATCTTGGGGAGGTCCGCATGGTCGCCGATCGTCTCACGCGGCCACTGGTGCCGGGAGGTGCTGACGACCGCGGACTGCAGCGGTACCACGCTGCGCCAACACCGCTCCCCCCCAATAACCACCGAAGGACTCGCGCCCATGCGACACGTTCTCTCCTGCCTGGCTATGGCTGCCCTCTCTGCCCTGTTCACCACTCCCGTTAGCGCCGAGGATCGCATGCTCTCGCACTCCGTCTACTTCTCGTTGACCGATAACTCCGACGCCGCCAAGGACGCCTTGATCGCGGCCTGCAAAAAGTACCTATCCGACCACCCTGGCACGGTCTGGTTCGCGGCCGGCAAGCTGGCCCCGGAGTTCGCGCGCGAAGTCAACGATCGCGACTTTGACGTGGCCCTGCTGCTGGTCTTCAAGGACAAGGCGGCCCACGACCGCTATCAATCGGCCGACAAGCACCAGCAGTTCATTGCCCAGTGCAAAGGCAACTGGAAGAAGGTTCGGGTCTTCGACGCCTATGTCGAAGCAGCACCGGCGCCCGCCTGCAAGTAGGCGATTCAGGGGTCCAGCAGCAGGACATTGGTCACGCGCTGGGCGGCCTGATGGTCTTCCCAACTCCAGACCAGGCGGTTGGTGCGGTCGAACTCCACGAGGTGCGGCCCCTGCCCTTCCTTGCCGTGCCCCAGCCAGTTGGCCGCAACCAGATTGCCGTTGGCCGCCAGGTCGAAGCCGGAGAACCACAACAGCCGTGCGTCGGGATGCGCTGCCTGCGTGCCGCGGCTCGTCACGACCTGCCCCTGGCGATCCAACTCGATCACGCTCACCGCCCCGCCTGTGGAGACCAGCGTGTTGCCGCTTGGCAATCGCACGGCCTTGTAGCCCTTGCCCGGCAACGGGGCCTGCCAGGTGACCCGGCCGTCGGCATCGACCTGCACCACGCGGTCGGGCTTGGTGACAGTCAACAGCCAGCCGTCCTGCTCGACCGGCCGCACCAATCGCACGTCCTTCAATCCCCCGAGCACCTGCTGTCCAAGCTCTTGCCCTGCCGGCCCAAGCCGATAGAGCACGATCCCCTCGCCGCGGTTGGCCGCCAGGATCGTCGTGTCTCCGATACGCTGTGCGCTGTTGACCTGGGTGTATCGCGACACGGCCCAATCCAACTTTCGGCCATCGCTCAGGCCATACTCGGCGGCCCCATTGCCGTGACTCACCAGCACTCGGCCGCCATCCAGGAGCTGCAGATCGCGCGAGCCCGAAGGGATACTCACCGACCAGCCCTTGGCCGGCTCGCGCTGATCGACGCACAGCAGGCGGTCGCGCCCGTTGTCGATGCATACAAAGCGGTGCTGGATCTGCCCCACCGCGGGCCGAACCAGAACCAACAGCAACAGCAACCAGGCGCCTCCACGACACAGGCTCTTCATCCCATCGGCTCCTGACACATATCTGACACGAAGACAATCGGTGCAGGCCCGCGCTATGGACGCCGCAAGCTACGGCCACGGAATAGACACCAGCCGTGGGGGCCGCCCATAGCATAGACGGCTGCGCACTGCTCCGGCAAGTCCGCCCTGTTTGGGGCAGGAACGAAAGGCCCCCAAGACCACTGAAATGCTTGTTTGGTGCCACGCGCGGTGGTATTGTCAGAGGCATCGCCGGCTGCGTGAATCCCCTCCACTTCAAGCCTGCAACAACGCGCAAGACCATGCCCGACCAAAGGCCTTCCGTCGCCCTGCCCCTCCTCATCCTCGCCGTCACGGTCTCTTCCACCCCGGCAGAACCGACCTCCTCCAGGCCGGCCAAGCTCGACGCCCTCCGGGCCGTGACCGCCTATGCCGACTGCCTCCTGGAACACGGGCGCGACACGTATGGGACCGAACACAGCCCCTTGTTCGCCGAGGCCCTCGATCGGCACACGCTCAAGCTGCTGGAAGGCGAGGCCTTGCAGCGCGTGGCGGCGATTCCCTTTGACCAATGGGGCATCCGGCCGCACGATCGCATGCTGACGGCCGCCAACCCCATGCACTGCGAAAACCTGTATCAGGTGCTATACGCCTTGACCACCGTAACGGGCCAGAAGAAGTACGCCGTCGAGGCCGACCGCTCGCTGAAGTTCTTCTTCCAGCACTGCCAGAGTCCCGCCACCGGCCTCTTCTACTGGGGCGAGCATGCCGGCTGGGATCTGATCCAGGATCGGCCCATGGAGGGCCGTTCGGCCAACCTGCACGAATTCTACCGGCCTTGGGTCCTCTGGGACCGCTCATACCAACTGGCGCCCGCGGCCTGCCGCAAGTTCTTCCTGGGACTGTGGGAACACCAGATCGGCGATCAGACCACCGGCCAATTCTCGCGTCACGCCGCGATCGCCGCCCATGGCCCGCGCACCGACGCCCCCTACGCACGCCACGCCGGCACCTACATCGCCACCTGGGCCAAGGCCTACCAACTGACTCGCGAACCCATATTGCTCAAGGCCATCGAGGTCGTGCTGGAGGGCCAGGAACGGAACCGCCGTGAGGATGGTCTGCTTGCCGGCGGTTCGCTCAAGAAAGGCAGTCGCCGGACCCATGATCTGGGACTGGCCGTGTCGTTGGGAGAGGCTGCCCCCATGCTGCCGGAGCCCTTGGCCGCACGGCTCCGCGATGTGGCCCAGATCAACGACGGCGACCTGGCTGCGGCCAGAGTCTCGGTCAGTCCGGACGCCAACCTCTGGTCAGCGGGCTACGGGGCCAGCGGCGGCCAGATCGCCAGCGCCGCCTGCCTCCGCTTGCTCCGCTACCGTCAGAACGGTCCACCTGCCTACAAGGACCTATCCCACAACCGCCCCAGCCAGGCTGGGCGGCCCAGCAGGACTGAGTTGCCGACAGGTCTTGGGACCGGCCCTAAGACACTCGTCCTGGATACTGCGCGCCAGTACTTGACTGGCCCGATCAACTTCAGCTTTCCCGTGCATCCTGGCACCGTGGGCAACGTGATCCAGTTGCTCCTGGATGCTCACGAATTGACCGCGGAGAAGGCTTATCTTGCCCGAGCCGAGGCCTTAGCCGCCGAGGCGGTTCAGGTCTTCACCGGCGATGGCTGCCCCTTGCCGAAGGCCAGCCACCTGCACGACCACTACGAGGCGGTGACCGGCGCCGACACGCTGATGATGGCCCTGCTGAACCTCTGGGCCCGGCAGCAAACCCCGCCCCGAGACCTGGGCCTGCAATTCACCGATCGCTAGCGGCGGATCGCACAGATGTGGATTGGACACCGCAACCCGCGGCGGCAAAATGCCTTACGGAGAACCCTCGAAGCCGGTGACTTGGCCGCCACCTGCGATGCCCAATCTCTACTACCGGCCAGACCGGCACGGTACAATTTGTAGATGACGATCGTTATCGTGGCGGAGGGTCCATCTATGCCAATCCACTTGACCGAAGAACAGTGGGCCAGCGTTTTGCAGGGAGGCGAACTCCCAGTGCGTGTCAGCGATCCTGCGCACAGCACACACTATGTTCTGCTCCAGGCCGACATCTACGAACGATTCAAGTCTTTGTTCGAGGAGGATCCGGTCAGCGAACAGGAACGACGACTTCAGCTCGAGCAGTTTGGAAGACGCGCTGGTTGGGACGACCCGGAAATGGACGTCTATGACGACCTTGACCCCCGTCGCAAGCCATGAGCATTTCCCGCGGCGATGTCGTTCTGGTCGACTATCCATTCAGTGATCGAACGGGCAGCAAAGTCCGTCCCGCCCTGGTGGTCCAGGCTGACGCGCTCAATCACCGTATCAGCGACACGATTCTGGCCGCCATCAGCCGCTCGACACACCGGGCTTCTGCTACACAGTTGTTTGTCGACATTTCCACACCGGAAGGTGGCCGAACCGGACTGCGACAGGACTCGATGATTCAGTGCGAAAACCTGCTGACGTATGACCAGGGGCTCATACTTACCAAGATTGGCGAGGTCTCGGCCCCGTTGTCACAGCAGGTCGACGCCTGCCTCAAAGCAGCTCTGGGGCTGGCATAGGCAGATGGTGTTCACCGGTTAACGTCTGCCGCTTCTGCTCTTCGCCCCTGCAACCAGCGGACCGTGCGATAGACGCGAAACAGGGCCAGGATCCCGACCAAAACACCCAGAATGCCGTATTGATAGCCGGGAACTAACCATAGGAAGTCGAACCGATCCCATTTCGCTCGCGGCAGAACTCTGTGGAGTCTCACATAGCCGGCCGTGTTCAGCGCAGGAACATCGACCACGATGTCAAACTCGCGGCCCTCGGTCATCAGCCGTTGCATTTCTTCGGCCGCACAACGCAGCACGCTTTGATACGGGGTACCGTCT
>CALARR010000461.1 GCA_937889015.1 uncultured Planctomycetales bacterium
TGGCGGCGGATGGCCAACAAGCCAAGCACCACGACCGGCACCAGCAGCAGCAACCACAGCGGATCTTGAAAACGGAAACTCGTCACGCGGCCTTCTCCGACACTTCAAAGCCCACGAATGCCTGAGCCCGCCGGAAGCTCTCCTCGATATCCTCGCGGCGCGGGTGGTGGGCGGCGAACTTCACCAGATCGGCCGATTCGAGGAAGTCCCGTAGACGTCGTCCTTCATCCCCGCCAAGAATCGACTGCCGACCGATCTCGCACAGGAACTCCTGCGTGGTCTGCTCCGGCGCGCGGATACCGGTGGTCCGCTCGATATATCGCCGCACGACGGCAGTCAACTCGACGTAGTATAGTTTCACGTCGCTCTGGGCCAGGCCCGATTCCAACAGGCGTTGCAGCTCCAGGTAGGCCAATTCTCGCGGCGAAAGGACCATCACGAGCACCGCGGCTTCGCGCCGCCGGCGAAGCCACCACACCAGCCCCACGATCGCCGCCACAAGCATGCCCCCCAGGCCCCAGGCCACCACGGGCCAGGAGGACCGGGGCAATTCCACGGGCTCGGCCGCCGGGCGCAGCGAATCCAGAGAGGGCACCTCGTCCGCGGTGACCGAGGCAATTTCCACCGAAAGACCTTCAGTCTCCAGCGTGTGTTCCTGGCCATCGCCTTGAGGCCGCGAGTCGGTGAAGGCCACCGTGATCGGTAGTACGGGGATCTTCCCGGTGCGTAACGGTTCCAGTGTGTAGACTTGCTGGATCACATCGCGATTGCCTTGCGCACGCAGCATCGGCTCGCGAAAGTCGCGCACCACGAAATCGCCCAACGCGGCGCCAAAGGCCGGCTTACGGACCGTGACGCCATGCTCGTATTCGATGGTCAACGTCAGCTTCACCAAATCCGACAGCCTGGCCGGCGACGGATCGGCCACCACAACCACGCGGACCGGCCCGCGTTCGGCCTGTGTATAGGCCGTGTCGGGTTTCTGGTTCTCAGTCCCGACGCCGCCCGTGCGGCCACAGCCAGCCAGGACCAGCAGAAGCAAGGCCAGCAGCGCGCGGCATCCGCCTCCGGCGCAAGCACCGGATCTGGACAAAGGCGCGATTGTACCGCGATACTTACGGTCCATGCCGTCAGGGTTTCTTGGGACTTCGATCAGGGGCTTCTGCCGCTGAGGCTGAGGTGATCCGCACTTGATAGCGGGCCGTCAGGTCCTCGAAGAGCTTCCGGGTCAACTCCTGCTGTTTGATGCGTGCGTAGTCGGTTCGCACGCGGCCAGCAACCTGTTCGAAGGGCGGCACGCGCGCCGCCGTCTTCTTCTCGATCAGCACCAGGTATCGTTGTTGGCCGTTCAGATGCGGTTGCTTGGTCCACTGCCCCTCGGGCAAGGCTAGCAGCGGCGCAACGTCGCCCAACAACGGGTCCTGCCCCTTGGCCCCGATACGCCGCACCGGGGGCGCGGCCTGAGCGGCATCCTTCGCTCCGCTTCGCTCGGCCACCAGCTTGCGGAAATCGTCGGCCGAATGGATCTCCTTCAGCAGGTCTTCGGCTTTCTCCTTTTCTTCCAAGCGCACGGCCAGCACGTCCGCCGTTTCCGGCTCCTCATATTGGGCCGGGTGGGCCTTGTAGTACGATTGCAGGTCGACGTCCGTCGGCTGGACCTTCTCCAACTCCCGTGACAGGAAACGGCTGGCCAACAGTCCCTGTTCCAACTGGTCGCGCGCCGCGATGAACGATTCCTCGCGGTCCAGGCCTGTCTCCCGGGCTCGTCGACAGAAGAGTTCCGTCTGCAACAACTCCTGAAGAAGTTGCTGGCGGACTTCCGGACGCGACATCTGCTTGAGAATCGCCTCGCGTTGCTGGGCATCGCGGCTCGCCTGCTGCAGGCCCAGCATGCCGTCCACACGGCGTTCGACGAGTCGATCCAGGTCGCTTTCATGAAACGCCTCGCCGCTGATCGTGGCCAGCACACGTCCCTTGGCGGTCTGTTGACCGCCCGCCTCCACGCGTCGCGACAGCTCGCGGCCCATTTCTCCATAGCGTCCCATACGCCGTAAGCACTCGACCAGTTGCGGCCCGATCTTCTGCGCCAAGTCGGGATCGTCGCGAGTGGCTTTTTCCGCGCGCACAAAAGCGGCCGCGGCATCGCCGTAGCGTTCGGCCTGCATATACAGCTTTCCGATGCGATAGGCAACCTGGGCGCGTTCGGAAACAGCGGCGCCGGCGTCAAGATAGGCCTGCCAGGCGTGTGCCGCCTCGAGCCAGAGGCTCTTGCTCTCCAACTCCACGGCCACGGAGCGCAACTCGTCGAGTTCCACCGCAGAAGGCACTGCCGCACGACTGCCGTTCAGCGTCAGCCCCAGCAGGAGTGTTACCAGGCAGGACAGCAAGGCCACGTTCAGCCCGGCTAGCAGCCATAGCCAGACGCGGCCCGCCGAATTGGATTTGGGACGCAGGCTTGCTGGCGGCTGAGACAACACGAGTCGAGGGCTTTCAGATTCGTTCATAAGGTTTGCCGGAGCGAAAGCACCGGGGCGAGACTGGGGGACGGGACGGCAACAGGTTCGCGAAGTCGTCCATGGCTATCGGAAGCGTCGCTCCCGCATGTGAAAAAACCGCCGCAGGCTGTGTAAGTAGTCCTCATCGGTACGAATGGGAAGCTCGTCGACACCCACCTTGCGGAGTTGCGCCGTGAGCTGCGCCGATCGCCGTTCGGTCTCCTGGGCGAACATCGCGCGAACCTGCGGATGCCGCGTGTCCAGTTCGACGATTCGGCCTGTCTCGGCGTCGACCAGCGAGATGAAGCCCACATCCGGCAGGGCATGCTCGCGCGGATCGCCAACGGTCACAGCGATCAAATCATGGCGTTGCCGGCAGACGGCCAGGGCTTCCCGGGCTTCGGGGGCGAGAAAGTCGGAGATCAAGAACACCACAGCGCGCCGCTTCTGCACGCGGCTGAGGAACTCCAGGCCGGCGGCGAGGTCGGTGGGCCGCGGCACCGGCTCCACCGAAATCAGCTCGCGAATCAGGTGCAGCACATTGGCCTTGCCTTTGCGCGGCGGAAAGTAGTTGAGCACCTGGTCGCAAAAGGTGGCCAGCCCCACCTTGTCGTTGTTCTTCAAGGCCGAGAACATCAGTAGGGCCGCCACCTCGACGACCATGTCCAGCTTCGAACGCTGGCCCGAGCCAAACGCGCCCGAGGCGGACGCGTCCACCAGGAACAGAACCGTCAACTCGCGCTCTTCGCAGTAGCGTTTGATGAAGGGTATGCCAGTCCGCGCCGTGACATTCCAGTCGATCGTCCGCACATCGTCGCCGGGTTGATACTCGCGGACCTCGTCAAACTCCATCCCGCGCCCGCGAAACACGCTCTTGTACTGCCCGGCAAACAAATCGTTGACCGTGCGGTTAGCCACGATCTGGATCCGCTGCACGCGTTTCAGGATGCTGGCCACGTCCTGGTCAGCCATGCTTCGTGTCTCGAAGGAGCAAGGAAGTTGTCTATCAGGGATCTGGGCTCTGGGCTCTGGAACGAATCCGATCGGGGGGCCTACGGCACGGGCACGGTGTTGAGGATCGAGCGGATCACGTCTTCGGGGCTGGTCTGCTCGGCTTCGGCTTCGTAGCTCAGAATGACCCGATGCCGCAGCACGTCGTAGGCGATGTCTTTCACGTCCTGAGGAGTGACATAACCTCGGCCCTGCAAGAAGGCCATGGCCCTGGCGCCCAGGCCCAAGTAGATCGAAGCGCGGGGCGAGGCTCCGTATTCGATCAAAGGCACGAGCTTCTTGAGCTTGTACTTCTCCGGATCGCGCGTGGCGCGGACCACATCCAGGATATAGTTCTTCACCTGATCGTCGACGTAGATCAGCTTCACAACTTCCTGCATGGCGAAGATGTCGTCGGGCCCCAGCACCGGCCGTACCTGGCCGGCCGTGCCGTCCATGGCCTGGTCGAGCACCTTCCGCTCCTCCTCCGCCTGGGGATAGGTGATTTTGACCTTGAGCATGAAGCGGTCGACCTGGGCCTCGGGCAGCGGGTAGGTGCCCTCTTGCTCGATTGGATTCTGCGTGGCCATGACCAAGAACAACCCCTCCAGAGGATAGGTATTCTCGCCGATGGTCACCTGCCGTTCCTGCATCGCCTCCAGGAGGGCCGACTGTACCTTGGACGGGGCGCGGTTGATTTCGTCGGCCAAGATGAAGTTGGCAAAGATCGGCCCTTTGCGAGTGCGGAACGTGCCTTCGCTGGGAACGTAGATCATGGTGCCGATGAGGTCCGCCGGCAGCAGATCGGGCGTGAACTGGATCCGCTGAAAACGGGTCGAGAGGGCCTGGGCCAAGGACTTGATGGCGGTGGTCTTGGCCAACCCGGGCACCCCCTCCAACAGGATATGCCCGTTGCTCAAGAGCCCCACCAGCAGCCGGGAGATCATTTCCTGCTGCCCGACGATAGTCTTGGCCAATTCAGCCATCAGGGAATGCACCCGTTCGGACTGACTGGCCACCCTCTGTTTGATCTGTTGAACATCCACCTGCATGGGAGTGCTCCGAGGCCAAAGGGAACCCCACATGTATACAGGACGGGCGGTGGGGATTCAACTGCATCAGCAACAGTTGTTGCCGTGGCGAGGGCTGATCCTTCGCCGGCAAGGCGGTCTCGGATGCGGCTTTCATTGGCCGATCTTGATCGCGGAGACGGTGGGCGTCGCACGCCCACCGCTCATCAGCCGCGCGATCAAGATAACCAACCCCGAAAGCATCAGCCCGACCGCCACCAGGACTTGCAGCCCTATGCACAGGGCGAACGGCCCGACCATCAGCAGAAACCACCCCCCAGGCATGGTCAACAGCCAGTTCAGCAAGCCGCGGCGCACCGCGGCAAACCCGAGCAGGATGAGCCCCAGGGACACCAACGCAACCATCAGCCTGCCAGACCGTTCCACCAACGTGGCCGAGGTAGCCCAGGCAGCCATTTCCACCTCGCCTCGCGGGGCAGTGAACAGAAAGACCTTTCCGCGCCTGGGCAACTCGAAGTCCAAACTAGCCAGGCCCCGTTGAGCGTCCTGGTCAATCGGCGCGGGCATTGACTCCGCCGACTGCGGCGCGGCAGCGGCGCGGCCGCCGAAACTCCCAACCGTTGCACGTCGGTCGCCGGCCACACGCCCCGAAAAGGGATCGAACGCCGCAGACTCGGGGCCGCTGGAAGGCCTTCCACGGAGTTCTCCACCGACCACGGTCGTCGCTCCATCATAGGCATTCGTGGTCACCTTGCCCCCGGCATAACCGAAGTAGTTGTTCCGCGACTGCTCTTCCAGACGCTGTTGATAGCGACCCAGGCGATCCGGTTGCGCAACTTGCTGCGAGACTGGGGGCTGCACGGGGGCCTGGCCGGCGACGACGTCGGACGAGTCGCGTATCACCTGCCCCTGTTGAGCAAACTGCAGTTCCACGGTCGACTGGGCCTGTTTGCCGAGTCGCGATTCCATTTGTCCGGCGCCCGACTTCGCATACGTTTTGGCCTTCTCAGCAAGAGGTTTGGCACCGGCCTCACCAGCCCCAGGTCGATCACTGGGCATTGCACCCTCGCGCTTCTCTCGAACCTGCATGCCAAGGTCTGCGCCGAAGACGCCCGGCGTAGCCAGACCGGTCGTCGTAGCCTCATCCCTTGAGATCACCGTAGCGCCGGCATAGAAGTTGCTGCCGCCGAGGTTCACCGTGTTGAAGGCCGCGTCGTTCGTTTGGTTCTGGTACAGATCGTTCAACTTCCGGCGGTTGTCCTCGCTGGGGGCGGCTCGGGCCGGCGACTCCATTTGGGTCAGTTCGCGCTGGACTTCTTCCAGGGCCACGCGTTGGGACTGGGCCACCACCCGCGACCTCTCTCGAACAGAGGCGAGCGGGCTGAAGCCGCCGACCGAAGAACCACGGAGCAGATTCTTTAGCGTCTGTGCGGCGCGGGCTTTCTCGTAGTCGCTGCCGTGCCGCACCTTGTCCAACTGGCGTTGCGCGTTCTTGGTGTCCACTGCCAGGTGGCCTGCGGTCAGGTCCTCCTCGCTGCTGGCCATGCGCATCCTGTCGCTGAAGTTGAACCATTCGTGCGACTCCGGCAGATAGAGACGCAACTGGCTAAGTTCCACATGGATGCGCACCGTGCGGATCAGCGGGAACTCCAAACGTCCCAGCCAACCCGGCGCTGGCAAGTGGCCGGCGTACTTGAGCACGACCGGGTAGTCGCCCTGACCCGCAGGCGTCTGGACCAGCGGGATCTGGACGCGCTGAGCGTTGGCCCCCGTCGGATCGCGTGTAGGCTTGACCGGCTCACCGGCGACCATCGTCGTCCAGAGCGCTGCGCCCTCGGGCAAGTCAACCTCCAGGAACTGCTCGGTGGAATTATCGATGCGGTAGACGGCGGCCGCTCGATAGGTCCCGTTGCCGTCCAGGACCAAGGTGGTCTCGGCCAGCCCAATGCGTGCGGCGGCCGTCTCGACCGCCGCTCGATCGCGCGTGCGAAACAGCAGGCGGCGTTGCTCGGCGCGCGGATCGACCATATAGGCCTGCGACTGATTGCCAGCCAGCAAGCCTTTGAGCGTTTGCCACTCCTTCTGCTGGCGGCTGATGGGTTCCAGGCCCTCGGACGATTCCACCACGACCTCGTCACGCCCGGAACTCTCCAGGGCCACGAATTGCCGGTCAGTGCGGCCGGTGAGGACGACGGGAATCGGCGCCAGGTTGTTCGCCGAGGTCAACGCGCGATCGTTGCGCACCAGCACGCGCACTTGCCCCATCCGCTCGTCCTGCAACTCCAAGGTCACGCGGAGCCGGGCGTCCGGGCCGTCACCCTCACGCTGCAGTTTCTGCTCCTGCAACATGGGCACTTCGATCCTCGGCGATTCACCGGTGTCGGGGAGCAGAAAACTGAGTTGACGGACACCGGCATTGCGAACGTCGAAATTCAAGAGGATTGTCTCTTCGATCGCTTCACGAGTGACGCGCACATTGGTGATCGTGAAGCAACTGACGTTCGGCTGGCGCAATCGCAACCGCAGTTTCCCGGAGTAGTCGCTCTTGCGGGATTCCAGGGCCAGTCGCGTGACTGGACGTTGATCGGGCTTGAGCCATCCGTGGAGTTGACGCAGCAGCACCGGCTGGATCTGCGCCAGCGATTGAGCCTCGACATCGAAGGCCGGATCGACCTGCACGGCGATCTGGGCATGCTGACGTTGCACATCGCGAAGCTCCAGACGTGGTAACGACAGCCCCTCAATCCTTCCCGGCTTGCCTACCCCACCGCGAAGCACCACCTCAGTCTCGCCCCGCTGGCCCGTGGCCAGGTAGATGCTCAGCACACGACGTCCTTCGGCCCGGCTTGTCGACCACTGAAACTCCCCTGGCGCCAGGACCTGCCGCAAATCAAGATCTTCGGGCAGGAAGATATCCAGCGCGTGCAGGGGGCGTTCGGAACAAGTCACGATCAGGCGGGCTTCCACGGTCCGCTCGTAATCGGCAATCCGCAACAGGGTTTGCCACTGGGCGTCCAGTTTGGGCGTCACGGGCGAGGCGGCCAGACGAAGCACAAAGGGTGTGGTCGAGAACTGCCAAGCCTGATAGTTGACCAACCCCAGGGGGCTGCGCGCGGGGTCGATCTTCTCGCGAGACCTTGCCGGCAGATCGGCACGTTCCAGCCCCTTGGATTCCAGCGTCCTGAGGTCCAACAACGGGCTGCGGCGAATCGTAATCTGGCCGCGATGCAGGGCCGCACCCGCCGCCGTGACCATGGGCACGTCCAACAGTTCAAGCTTTGTCCGGATCGCGGTCCGGCCGCTGAGATGCAGCACCAGTGATTCCTTGTCGCGCGCTGTCTTCAGAAGGGCGACTTCCACGCGCTGCTGTTTGGCATCCTTGCGCACCTCCCAGCCGCGCACATTGGGGCCTTCGACCTTCTCCACCAGGTAGTTGGCGGGCACTTCCAGTTGGAACGCGTCGCGCTGGCTGCGGCGGAACTCCAAATCCAGGTGGCAGACCAGGCGCAGACCGTCTTCTTGCACATCGAATTCCGATCGGCTCGTGGCCGTGAGACTCAAGTCGACCTGTCCCTCGGCGATCTTGGGTCGCCATTGAAGACCGATGGCTCCCAGCGGACCCAAGGCCGTTTGCAGGGTCTCGCCCGGCTTTTCGCTCTCAAAGCTGGCGCGATCCGCAATACGACCGAGGCGGACTTCGGTCTGGGCGGCAGGCACGGTCAGCGCCAAAGCGGTGGCCGGAGCCGCAGGCAGCACGCCCTCGGCCACGCGCCATCCCCCGCGGCGTTCCAGATGCAGACGAACCTCCAGTTCCAGGATATGCCGACCCTTACCGGAGACCTGAAGCACTAACATCACCGGCCCCTTGGGGGGGTCCGGGGTCACGGTGCCACCCTTAACCAGGCGGCTGGCTCCGATTTGGGCTGGTTGGCCATCGAGAGTGGCTCGGGAAAGGACGCCACCTTCCAGACCGAAGGGGACCAGCACAGGATTGTCGCCGAAGACTTCCACCTCCAGGCGTCCGGTCAGCAGCAGATACTCGTCGCCCTCCAGAGTGGCGCGATACGTACCCCCGGCCACGCCATAGTCGGCAGGTGGTTTGGGCTGATCGAGCTTCTTGTCGGGGTAGGCTCGGTTCCACAGTTCCACGTACGTAGCATAAGGAATCAACAGCTTGTCGCCTGGGGCCGGCTCGATATTCCCGTTCGAGTCGTAGGGACGCAGAAGCACGTCATCCGGCACGTGCACCGGCTTGGCCGGCTCGACCACCTGGATCACGTACGGCTCGGACCTGGCCTTGCCCCTGGTTTCGGCCTGCACCGCGTCGACCGGCCACACAGCCAGCAGCACCAGGGCGATCACGGCGGTGGTTGGAGCCGTGCTCTCCGAAGCTGCGACCGGATCCGATGTACGCAACGATTCACGGAGCCAGAGCCCCAGCAAGGCCAGCAGATAATAGGCCACCAACGCGGCCGCGGCGAAGAAAACCATGTCGGCGATCTGGGCCAGACGCACCGATCCACTCAGCGGACCGACAAGCATCGACACGGCCGCCACGACGACCAGGTACCGACACTTCGTTGCCGGGCTGCGGCGCGTGAGGGTCACGCCGACCAGCAGTATGGTCAACGCGAGGCTGAGGGCCAGGGCGTCGGTCTCCGCAGTCGGCGCCAGCTCGATCTGAACCCTCGGCTGCTCGCCCAGGCTACAGAAGACAAGTACCGAACCGCGCACACGATCGGCCTGATGGGTATCGATCGCCAGGCTGCGAACACCGAGCATTTGCCGCTTCTGCTTGGCCGCCATGGGCTTGCCGGGGCCAGCGGAGGCCTGCGGCGGTGCGGCCTGCGGTTTGGTCTCCTTGGCCGGCTTGGCCACCACCTTGTCCGTGTCGGAACGCAAGTTCGATCTCGTCTCAAGGTCCTCACGTTTCTTGCTGGACTCGCTCGTAGGCTGCTCGTATTTTACGTCGTCCGACATTTCCGCAGGCGTGGTAATCGTCTGCTCGGGTGCCGCCTTGCTTTCCAACCAATCGACGGCCGGTGCAGTGGCAGGCCGATCCAAATGCGCAGACGCACACCCAAATGGCATGCCCGACTTCATGAGGCCGCCCACCGGACTCCACAGCCATTCACCTACGGCAAGGATGGCCGGCCGCGGCAAACGGATATCGCGAGTGAACATGGTGCCGCGGCTGCCTATGGCCGTGTAGCCCGAAGGCAATTCCACGCTCCACAAAGCGTCGGCCAAGGGCACCCGGTCCGGCGCTATTCCAGGCGCAGCGCGCACCAGCAGTGCCAACGCATCGATGGCGACCGCACCGCCGCCGGCTGCCACGGCGACCGGCGTTTGATATGCGACTTGCATCTCACGGCCGGTGCCGGCCGCGCCTGGCAGGTTGACCAAGACCCGCTGTCCGTCGCGCTGTGGGGCCAGCGGCTGCCCGTCCAGCAGCACCGACCACAGTTCCGAGCCCTCGGGCAGTTGGATCTCCAGCAGCAGGGCTTTGGTTTGCAGGCGGAAGGTGGCGGTGGTGAGGCTCATGCCATGGGCCGAGACGACCGTGTACAGATTGGCTTGCCCCACGATCGCCGACTGAATGGCATAGGCCGGATGTCGCACCACACTGATCCGCGATTCAGCCTTGAGTTCGGCCGCGTCGGCCACGAATCCAAACGCGCCCAGCAGGCGATTGCCAGGCTGATACTCGGCCTCGGCCAGTTCCCCCACGTCGACTCGGCGCGTCCCCAGGGTCTTGACCTGCACGTCCACGTCCGGGCTGCCTTCGACGGCCAACAGGCCCGACTGGTGGACCACGCCGTCCGCGCGAACCAGGGGCAGAGCGAGGTTCTTGCAGACGCTCACCGCACCGGCGCCAGGGGAATGCTCCGCAGTTGCGGCGTCACCCCTGGTGGCTTGCGCAGCGGCGTCCTTGCGCGCTGTGGCCAAAGCCTGCTGGAAATCCACGGCCAGGCGAATCTGGCCCGTGCGCGCCTCTTCCAGCAGCACGCTCCAACGACGCCACCCTTCCGGTCCGGGCAGGCTGGTGTACTCCTTGAGCGTTGCGCCGTCCAGACCGCGAATCGAGAGGGCGGCAGGCGTGGTGGCGGGCAGCAGCAGGGCTAACTTGCGCGTGCGGGCCTTTTCGACCTGGTAGATCAGCTCATAGTGGCAGTCCAAGGCATCGGGTTGCACGCGGAAAAACGAGTACGTTCGAGCCGTCAGGCGGGGCTGGATACGATCCACGGCCAACGTGGCGGCGTAATCGGGACCAGCACAGCGATAGGCCAGACTGGTTTCCACCCCCGCCAGCCCGTACTGAGCCTTGGATGCCTGATCCAAAGGCGTGAGCTGGCGGAGTTGCTCGGGGTGGACGTACATGTCGTTGCGAGCCACCACGGCAATCGCGGCCTGCTTCTTGGTAGCGCCCAGCAACTCGAACGGCGGAAACTCCACCTGCCTCGAATCCCAATCGTCGAGCCAATCGGCCGGCGTGTGTACCGCCTGAAAGTCGAACCGGGTTTCCTGCGTGCAGGGAATCCCTTGTGGAAAACGCACATGGACCCGAATTTTGCCCGGGCTCGTGTAGCGATCGAACTCCAAAGGCTTGCCGCCTTGGTCCGACACGCTCAACACCTGCCACTGGGCCGGAAGCTGAAAATCAACGGCAAAGGTCTTTTCGGCCTCGGGCCGAAGCATGATCGCGCCGTGGAGCTGATGTCCTTGCTCGTCGACGGACAGCAGCAGGTTGTAGGTGGCGGTGATCTCGGCAGGCGGCTTGCGAAAACCGGCCGCCAGCGCATACGCGCCGTGCGGCGCATAGTACGCCGCCACAGGAATCAGCTTCACCGCCCCCACGTTGTCGACCAACAGCGATGGCGGCAGGACTTTGATGAAATCGGCCGTGTTGATCGGCACCAGTCCCTGGGGCTGGATCGAATCGACGCGCAGCCGCTCATCCAGCAAGATTCCCACCAGGCTCATCTGTCCCACCACGTCCAGAGGTTCCAGCCGGGGCATGGTCCACCCCTCCAAACGCGGCGGCGAGCGCAGGGCGACCATCCCTAACGATACCGTTTCATTGGTCGGCTCGCGCAATTGCACTTCCAGCAGCGTGCGATTGCCGTCATGATTGACGGCCCAGCGCACCAGCATGGGCGAATTGACTTCGGTAACCTCGAAGTCCGACGGCACGACGAACCGCACGGTCTGCACGGCCTGGTGCAGGATCTCCAGATTGACCGTCGCGTGCAGACGTTCGTAGGCCTGGGTGAGTTCCACGGCTTGCACGCCCCGTGCCACCACGGCCCGGTCCTGACGTTGCAGGCGACTATTGAGCGACAATACCAGCTTGACTTGGCCGTAGGGAGGGAGCAGATCGAATCGCGTGGACTGCGACTGTTGGTCGATTTCGCGGCGCAAGACCTCAGCGCCACTCTTCACCTCGACATCGCCGGGGGCAGTCAGTTGCAGACTGGCCGCTGGCGGACGCGGCAGGCGGAATTGCAGCACCTGTCGGGCCGCGGTTGTTTCCAGCGGCGCGACCATCTCCAGCAACAATCGATGGCGGCCTGGCCCTTCGACAAACAACATCAGCTTGCTGCCATCGACACCGATCGCAGCCGGCGTCCCATCGAGGATCGCGCTGCACAGCCCCACACCGTCTATATCCAGCGGAACGGCGTGTAGCCCCTTGTTCAGAACCTCGATGGCAAGCGTGCCGGACAGATGGGCGCGTTGCTGTTGCAGGTTGACGCGGTAGTCGGCAGCCGCCAGCACCACCGCCTGTGGCGACGGCGATTCGGCCGTCTGTTCGGCCTTCTTGCGCAACTCGTCGAACTCCTGGCGCGAGAGCATCACGCGCCGCGTGGAGCCTTCGAGCAACACCTGAAGATCCTCGTACGGGACCACAATTTCGCGGACTTTTTCAGATCGCACGGGCTTTTCGGCCGCGGTCGCCGGCAGCACGCTCAGTCCGACCAGTAGCCAGAATGCGCAGAGCCTAGCCATGACTCGGCCCTCCTTCCTGGCCCTCGGACCGCGGCCGTGCGTGATCCTCGACTACGGATTCAGCCGTGATCGGCTGGTCCGGAGCTCCCACCCCCTGCGAAGCAGGACTCGCCACTTCGGGCGATGAGGGCAAGGACGCGTCTGGCGCCGCGGAAGCCGAGGCGCCAGCGCTCGTCGACGCTCTCTTGATCGTTGTCCGCATCTGCTTGGTCCGGGTGAACCAATACACGGTCCACACGGCGGCTACGATCAGCAAGGCGCCCATCAGTCTGCCGTCGGCGATCTGCCAGGCGGCGATGGGCCAGAACAGCCCGCACAGCACCAAGGCCACCAGCCCCACACCCAACCAGAAGGCGCGCGTGCCGGCGCCCACCGGCAGCAGCACCAGCCCCAACCCCAACACACCGGCCACAACGGCCAGACTGAGCCACGTGTCGTTGGCCAGTGTGAGATACAACGACCCTTCCGGCGGCGCGGCGGGGTGCAGGTTGCTGAACACGTACAGATGACGATCCGTCTGAAAGCCGTCGCCACCGCGACTGCCCTTGGGCAGCCCCTCCTGCACCCACTCCAGCAAGGCTCCGTCGCTGCGACGGAGCACCGGCACCCAGTCCCCGCCGTCCATGTCCCACGAGAACTCATCGGTCCACGGTCCGCGTTTGTCGATGAGGACCTTCTGCTGCGGCAGGTATACGCACAGATATACCTTCTGCACCGCCGGCTCGCTGGGGAAGTGCGGCAGGTCCAACCGTCCCCCGTTGCGCGGCACCAGGTAGCGAATCTCCAACAGGCAGCTTTCCTCCGAGTTGAGATCCACCAGTGGAATGAAGTACTGGTCGCAGGCCATCGATTCCTGCCCGACCTCACGCAACCGCCCCTGTTCGCCCCGTTCCAGGCCCAAAGGCCGTCCGTTGATCCGCACCGGTTCGGTGTCGAATTGCACCTGGGCCGGCAGTTCCAACTCCAAACGCTGTTGCGCACTGCGGATGCGATACAGCGCTCGTACCGAAACTTGATCGGCGGCCGTGATGACCATTTGCACCACGGCGCGTTCGATGCTAGTCCGTCTCACGTCCTCCAACTGGTATCGCGTCGCGGCTATGCTCAAGGCCCAGTCGTCGTGAAACTCGAAGGCGCGTGCGGCCGTCGGCACGCTGGCCCCGGGCATGAGATCGCGTTGCGGATCGATAGGGCGCAGGCCCTGTAGTTCGCCCGACTCCTGAATGTCGATCGTCTCGGTCTTGGTCAGCACGACCTGGCCCCAGGCGCGATCCACATCGCGGGGAATCAGGCGCGGCACTTTGAGCACCATGGGCTTGCCCAATTCGAGCTTTCCGAGCGAACCCTCGTCTTCCCAGGCCAGTTCGATGCGTCCGTCGCCCAGCAGCTCCGACTCCCCGGCAAAACGCCAGGCCGCGTAACCTGGGGCCACGTCGCCGGGCGACGGCTGGATCAGTTGCTCGCGAATGCCCGACGAATGGTTCCGCATTCGCGACGCGACCGACTGCGGCACGTCGATCCGCAGGGACTTCACGCCGCTGTAACGTACGCTGTAGCGGAAGCTGGCTTGATACTTGACCACGCCGTCTTCGATGCGTGCCACCAGCAGTTGGGCCATGGTGACTTGAGGACTGCGCCGCTGGGCCTGCACGGCCAGCGACACCCCGTCCTGAATGTAGGCAAAGGCCAGCACAGGGCGCAGTTCCCGAGTGCCGGTGCTGCGCGCCGAGGGAATCGTCTGCAAGGCTTCCTTGAAGGTGACGCTCCGCAGCCCTTCGGTCTTGGCCGGATTGACGCGCAGGCTCTCTGGGGCGTAGACCAACACATTGCCCGACGTGCGTTCGGTCATCCCAGCCGGAACTCTCACCATCGGCATAGCAAGCGTGGCCGACTTCTCGCTCGGCGTCGTAAGGGCCGGCTCCTGCAATTCGCGCTGCAACTGGACGCTCAGCCCCATGCGTCCCATCGCCTTGCGCCCCAGATCCACCACCAGGCGGTTTTTGGAAGTTCCGTCTCGATGATGCCCCTCGACCTGGGCGGCGGCCACGGGCCCCGCCTCCCGACCGCGCACGCTGCGGACCTCAAACCCCTCGGGGATGTCCAGTTCCAAACGGAAGAGCCCGGCCCGCTCGATCTGGTAGAACAACGTGCAGTCCAACGTAAGCCGATCGGGTTCCAAGGCCGCTTCCACGAGCGTGTCCACCAGCACCCGGGGCTCGACTTTCTCCAAACTCAGGAGCAACTCGAAGGGCGCCGTTACATAGCGGTAGGAGAAGGCCCACTTTCCGCCGGAGAAACCCGGCGGCAGATCGCTCGGATCGAGTTGCAGCAAACCGGTGGCGCGAAGGGCCTCAGCACGCAATCCTTCACCCACATCGACCCCCACGATACCCTGCTGCCGTCCGACGCCCAGGGCCTTGATCACCGGGACGCGGAACGTGCCACTCGTTTCCTGCGCAGCGGTGAACTGTTCCAACTCCAGAGTGACGACCTGCGACTGCTTCACCGGTTCGAACAATTGGACCGTAACTCGCTGCCCCTCCTTCTCTTGCTGCACGGTCCACTGTCGCACATTGGAATCGAGCACGTTGACGACCTTATGGCCGGACGGCACTTCCAGTGTCAGTTGGCTCAACTCGGCGCGACTCACGGAGTAGCCCAGTCGGGCACGCGTGCGTGTAACGCCCTCGCTGATCCACACTTGCTGGTCGCACTGCACGCTGGTCAGGGCCTCCATGCCCGTGGCCCCTTCGCTCTTCGGAGTCCACTCGATACGGACCGTCGGCGTCGCGCCCACAAAGGCCAGGAGCACGGTTTCTTCGGTGGCCTTCTTGCCTCCGTCCTGATCGACGGGCGGTTGCGTGGCGGCCACCATCGGTTGCACGTTGACCTTGACACCCGCTTCGGGAATCCGCACACGCCAGCGGTTCACGGCCGCCTCGGGGACCTGAAAGGCAACGCTGTTCTGCCCCGGGACCTTGGTGATGGCCTTGGCGAACTCCAGAATCAGTTCGTGCTGTTTGGCCGCCTTCTCCTTGTTCTCGATCAGCAGACGGTAGCCGGTTTCCGGCGTGCCGAGGAGTTTGGCCGGTTGACCGGCCAGGTTCGCCAGGGTGATCGCGCTATCACCCAAGCGCAGCGGGATTTCGTGCCAGCCTTGGGCCAGTACATCGATCCGGATCACCGCCCGGACGCCAACCACGTCCTTGGAGGCCGTCGCCTCGGCCTCGATCTGGGTGATCAGCGAGGCCACGGGCGGCTTGCCTTCCGGGATGGATGCCGTCTGACGCTGCGCGGCTTCCCAGAGCGACTGAAACTGCTCGTAGGGTAGAAACACGCCACGGCCCTTCTGCTCGAACACCTCGCGCAGCTTCTCGTAGGGAACATAGATGGTCTGCTCACGCAACGGCTTGCGATCAGGCTCGGCACCGTCGCTTCGCGGTGAGGGTGACACCGCCGGATCGCTCTTGACCGCAGTCGGCTTATCGAGTGGCGATTTGGCCGGTGCCTTGCCATCGCCTGCCGGATCCGCTCCCAGGGCCACCGAAACCGATCCCAGGCAGACCAGAGACACAATCCACACCGCGCAACGGGGCAGCCAGCACATGGGCAATTCCTCCCGACAAAGACCAACGGGATGCCTGGGGGCCAACAGATCCATCGTGATGAGAGGGGGCAAGAGACGGCGATGAGGAACTCTCTCCGAGCCGGTTCGAGAACGGTTCCGTGTTTCCACTCGCCCGGCAGACCGGGCGCGCGGTCGCGGTTCTGGCACAGGCCCTTTGGGGCCGCCCCCCACTAAGTTATAGTCACCACCACCGTCCTGACGCAACAAAATGACGGAGCACGAGCCCAAATAGTTTTCCCATTCGGCCGCAACCCCCTCTCCAGGACTATTCCTCAAAAGCCCTCTTGCCGCGGCCAGAATCTTGCCGACAATGCGGAAATTGCCAGCCAAGGCAGGGGGGAGTAGGTGCTTGGATTCACCCCTGAACCGAGATGTCTGTACCAGGCCCCGTCTCAAGTTCGGGCCTGATGTAGTCTTGCTGGGCCGGACTGCCGGCATTGTCCTGGAACCGCTTTGACCTTCGGCATCGAGCGCCATGTATCGCCTTCTCTCTGCCCTGAACCAGTTCCTCGGCTCGCTTCTGACCCTGGCGATCGTAACCCTGCTGGGAGCCGGCGGCTGGGTTGGCTATCAGACCTACTACACAGGCAAGTGGGCCCTGCGTCAGGCCGAAGAGCGGCTGGCCCAACGCGAAAGCGAGATCACGGGGCTGCAACAGAAACTCGGCCAGCGCGAGCAGGAAATCGAGCGGCTGGGCGAGGATCTGCAGGCCAAGCAGAAAGAGGTCGAACGGCTGGATACGGCCCTGCGCCTGCTGAAGGTGGACCACCGCATCGCACGTTTCGATGTCCTGTCCCAGACCGGCTCGGCGGAAAAGGGGGACCTGGCCACCAAATTCCGCTTCGTCGAGGTGGATGATAAAGACCGTCCGATGGACACAGCTCGCGACTACACCGTCAAGGGTGACCTGGTGTATCTTGACGCGTGGGTCATCAAGTTCAACGATCAGTTGGTTGAGTCGGGCGACCCGCTTCGCTCGACCTCGGTCTGCCTGTTCAAACGCATTTTTGGCGAGAACCAGCAGCCCAAGGACGGGTTTGTCATCGACTCGGTCGGCCGCAGCCCGATCCCCTATCGAGGTACAGCCAAGGTCTCACCCTGGGAACAGGAACTGTGGGACCGCTTCTGGGACTATGCCAACGATCCGGGCCTGGCCAGCAGGGCCGGTATCCGTTCGGCTCATGGCGAAGCGCCTTCGATCAAGCTGACGCCAGGCAAACGTTACCGGGTGCTGCTGCGTGCCTCGGGCGGCCTGAGCATTGAGGTCGAAGAAGTCAAAGGCGGCAAGCTGGGATAGAATCCGGACGACCGCGGATCGGCCATTGCTCCTCGGATCGCTCTCTTTGATGGGTGCAGGCTTCACGTCCGTAACCCTTACGCGTAGAATACGCGTGCTTGCGGCAGTGCGCGGGTCGTCCGGCCCGCGCGATGGGCAGAGAGAAACTACTCTGACACGAGCTTTCCCCCCCGCCTCAAGATGGACGACTTCCAATTCCCAGCCTGGGTCGACCGTGCCCGGCCTCTGGCCGTCCTCTTGCTACTATCCGCCCCCCCCTATGGACTAGGGGTCCTCTACTACGGCGGCTCGCCGCAAACGACGGACGTGGGTTACGCTCCCCAGCAGCCGGTGCCGTACAGCCATGCCCTGCACGCTGGCGACCTGGGCATCGACTGCGCCTATTGCCACACGCTTTCCGACGAAGCCGCTCATCTCGCGATTCCGCCTACGGCGACGTGCATGAATTGTCACGAACAGATTGCCCCGCAGAACAAGAGTCTCCTCGCAGTACGCGAGAGCGCCACCAGCGGCATGCCGATCCGCTGGATCCGTGTTCATGACTTGCCCGACTACGTGTATTTCGACCACAGCGCCCATGTGATGCGCGGCGTGGGTTGTGTTTCCTGCCACGGTCGAATCGATCGTATGGAAACCGTCTACCAGGCTCAAACCTTGAGCATGGGCTGGTGTTTGGACTGCCACCGCAACCCGGAACCACATTTGCGGCCAGTGCCGTTCGTGACCGACATGAGTTGGGTGTCGGGCGAGGATCCGGCCGTGTTGGGCAAACGGCTGCGCGAGCAGTACAACATCGCCCCGCCGACGGACTGTTCGGCTTGTCATCGCTAAAGGCATTGCAGCAATCGTTCCGTCCATCGGCAAAGGCCCAGAGCAAATGCCCCAGGGATCGCAGAATCACTCCTACTGGCGCAGTTTGGCGGAGCTGTCTGGCGATCCGCAGTTCGAGGGGTTCCTGAAGGCGGAGTTCCCCCATGCCGCCGATCTGACGGGACTCAACCGCCGGCGGTGGCTGCAACTCATGGGTGCATCGCTCGCCCTGGCCGCAGCAACCGGGTGCCGCTGGGAGAAGGAAGAGTTCCGCCCCTTTGCCGTGCGCCCGCTGAATCGCCTGCCGGGCGTGCCCAAGCGATACGCGACCGCAATGGATCTGGGCGGCATGGCTATCGGGCTGCATGTCACCTCGTACGACGGCCGCCCCATCAAGGTCGAGGGCAACCCCAAGCATCCGCACAGCCAGGGCGCCACCGACGTCTTCGCCCAAGCCAGCATTCTCGAGTTGTACGATCCGGAGCGAAACCGTCCTTTGCGGCGTCAAGGGCCGCAGGGGACGACCCACCACACATGGGAAGAGTTTGCCGCATTCGTTCGTGGGCTGTTGGCCGACATTCGTGGCAATGGCGCGAAAGGCCTGGCAATCCTCTCACCGGCCAGCAGTTCACCGACCCTCGCGGGCCTGCGCAAGCGGTTGACCACCGAGTTGCCCAACGCGCGCTGGTACGAGTTCGAGTCCGTCTCATACGATAACCTGCGCGACGGCGCACGGCAGGCCTTTGGCGAACCATGGCGTACCCAGTTGGATCTCGCTCCGGCGCAGGTGATCGTAACCCTGGACGCGGACCTGCTTTCGCAATATCCGGCCGCCATGCGGCATGCACGCGACTTTTCCCAAGGACGCACCGCGGTCGCCGGCAAGATGAACCGACTGTACGCGATCGAGCCCTGCTATTCGCTGACCGGTGCGATGGCCGACCATCGCTTGCCTTTGTCCAGCGGCGACGTGGCCGCCTTTGCCGCGGCGTTGGAGGAAGCGGTCAACGCCTTGCTGAGCGGCAAGACTCCGGCTCCCGATCCATCGCCCCATTTCCCATTCCTCATGGCCGTGGCCAAGGACCTTGTCGCGCATTCCGGACGGTGCGTGGCGGTGGCCGGACCACGTCAGCCGGCTGACGTACACGCCACACTGCATCGGCTGAATGCCATGCTGGGCAATGTCGGGAAAACCGTTTCGTACACGGCCGATCCGCACCCCGAGCGGCCCTCGCACGTCGAGGCACTTCGCGCCTTGGCGCAAACGATGCAGACCGGCGACGTCCAGACACTGGTCGTCTTGGGCGGCAACCCGGCGTATGATGCGCCCGGCGATCTGAAGTTCGCCGAGGCGCTCAAGAGTGTGCCGACGAGTATTCATCTGGGCCTTTACGAAGACGAGACGTCGCGCCTTTGCACATGGCATGTCCCGCAATCGCATTGGCTGGAGTCGTGGGGCGATGCGCGCGCTTGGGACGGCGCCTACAGCATCTGCCAGCCCCTGATCGACCCGCTGTTCGGCGGACATTCCGCCATCGAACTGGCAGCCTTGTTGCTCGATGAGCGGCGAACGCCGCAACAGTTGGTGCGTGAGACGTTCGCGGCAATTGCCCGGCAGTCCGAAACAGAGGCAGCCTGGGCGAGGACGTTGCACGACGGTCTGCTGGCCGGCAGTGCCGCACCGATCGAGAAACCGACTCTCTTGCCGCCCGCCCCGCGCAAGTCGGCTCCGCTGCCCAACGGCACATGGACCGGTCCCGAGCTGGAAGTGATCTTCTCCTGCGATGCCTCGGTGTACGACGGACGGTTTGCGAACAACGCGTGGTTGCAGGAGCTTCCCGACCCCCTTACCAAGCTCGCTTGGGACAATGCTCTGCTGCTGGCGCCAACCACCGCCGAGCGATTGGGCGTGAGGCACGGCGGCGTAGTCACAGTCTGCTATCGCCAGCAGACCTTGGATGCACCAGTATTCGTCATGCCCGGCATGGCGGCCGGATGCGTGGCATTGCCGCTGGGATATGGTCGCACGTCGGCCGGCGCCGTAGGCGGTGACCTGGCGTCCGGTGTGGCCCCAGTGGGCGTGAACGCGAATCTTCTGCGGCACAGCCAGGCCGTGGATTTCGATGGCCGCCTGACGTTGGAACTCACGGACCGGACCGTCGAGCTGGCCACCACGCAAGACCACCATGCCATCGACACCGTGGGCCAGAATGCAACCCAGCAGCGCGCCGAGGTACTGGCTCGCCAGGCTACCCTGGAACACTACCACGCGCATCCCGATTTCGCCCAGCACATGGTGCATCAGCCGCCGCTCTTCTCCTTGTGGGAGGAGCACCAATACCAGGGCCGGCGGTGGGGAATGGCCATCGATCTGTCGCGCTGCGTGGGCTGCAATGCGTGTATGGTCGCGTGTCAGGCAGAGAACAATGTGCCGGTCGTCGGCAAGACCCAGGTGCTGCGCGGTCGCGAAATGCACTGGCTCCGTGTCGATCGCTACTTCCAAGGCCCCCCAGAAGCGCCCGGCGTGATCCATCAGCCCGTCGCCTGTCAGCAGTGCGAAATGGCCCCCTGCGAGCAGGTTTGCCCCGTGGCGGCGACCGTGCACAGCCAAGAGGGCTTGAACGACATGGTCTACAACCGCTGCGTGGGCACGCGCTATTGCTCGAACAACTGCCCCTACAAGGTGCGGCGATTCAACTATCTCAACTTCCACAAGGACCTTGACGATCCGGCCAACGAAGTCAAGAAGATGGCCTACAACCCCGAGGTCACAGTGCGCATGCGCGGCGTCATGGAAAAGTGCACCTATTGCGTGCAGCGCATCCAAGCCGCCAAGATCCTCGCCAAGAATCGACGCCGTGATCTGGCCGATGGCGAGATTCGCACGGCCTGCCAACAGGTTTGCCCCACGCAGGCCATCGTGTTTGGCGACCTCAGCCTGCCGGATAGCGGGGTGGCCGCGGCCCACAAGTCCGATCGGGCTTACGGCATGCTGGGTGAAATGAACTTCCGCCCGCGCACTGCGTACCTGGCGCGCATCCGCAACCCCAACCCGGAATTGGAGGGGCCCGTGGCATGAGCACCCTTGACCTGCGGTCCGCCGATAACACGGGCAACGACCCGACGCGCCGGGCGGCGCTGGTCATTGGGCACCATGACTACGCCTCGGTCACACAGTTGGTGAGCCAACTCGCCGAGCGGTCGCGGACGCCCTTGGCCTGGTATGTGGCCTTTGCCGTGTCGGCCGCATGGGCCGGACTGTTCTTTCTGCTGATCGGCTACCTGGTCTTCACCGGCGTGGGCGTGTGGGGCAACAACCGGCCCGTCGGCTGGGCCTTCGACATCGTGAATTTCGTCTTCTGGGTGGGCATCGGCCATGCCGGCACCCTGATCTCGGCGATCCTCTTCCTCTTCCGTCAACGATGGCGCACCAGCATCAACCGGGCCGCCGAAGCGATGACTGTCTTTGCCGTGATCTGCGCTGCCGTCTATCCGGGCGTGCACATTGGCCGTGCCTGGCTGGCCTACTGGCTGGCGCCCTATCCCAACCAGATGCAGATCTGGCCCAACTTCCGCAGTCCCTTGCTGTGGGATGTGTTCGCCGTGAGCACCTATTTCACCCTCTCGCTGCTGTTCTGGTATCTGGGCATGATTCCCGATCTGGCCACGCTCCGCGACCGGGCCCAGTCGCGGTTGAAGCGATTCATCTACGGGGTGTTTGCCCTGGGTTGGCGCGGTTCGGCGCGCGCCTGGCATGTCTATGAAACGGCTTATCTCCTGCTGGCCGCGCTAGCCACACCGCTGGTGCTCAGCGTGCACTCGGTGGTGAGCTTCGACTTCGCCGTCTCGGTCCTGCCCGGTTGGCATACCACGATCTTTCCGCCCTATTTCGTGGCGGGAGCCATCTTCAGCGGATTCGCCATGGTCGTGACGCTGATGGTCCCGGCTCGGGCCTGGTTCGGCTTGAAGGACCTGATCACCCTGCGGCACCTGGAGAACATGAACAAGGTGATTCTGGCCACCGGCTGCATGGTGGGCTATGCCTATGGCATCGAATTCTTCATTGCCTGGTACGGCGGCAATCCGTACGAGCAGTTCGCCTTCCTGAACCGGGCCCTGGGTCCTTACGCCTGGGCCTATTGGATCATGGTGACGTGCAATGTCGCCGTTCCGCAACTCTTGTGGATGAAGAGTTGGCGTACCACGCCCTGGAAGATGATGATCGTAGCGATCCTCGTGAACGTCGGCATGTGGTTCGAGCGATTCGTGATTATCGTTATCTCCCTGACCCGCGATTTCCTCCCCAGCAATTGGGGCGCATACAGTCCCACCTGGGTTGACCTGGGGATGTTCGCCGGGAGCTTTGGTCTGTTCTTCATGCTGTTCCTCCTGTTCTGCCGCTGGCTGCCCATGGTGGCCATGGCGGAAGTGAAGACCGTGCTCCCGCATCCGGAAAACTAATTCATGCGTGCGCAATGACCACCGGCTTTGGAAGTGGATGCCCGTGAGCGAAGAACCCTTGCTTCCCAATACCGAACCGCGCGACGAGTTGGCCGGTGTGCTAGCGCAATTTCCCAACGCGGCAACGCTGGTCGAGGCGGCCACGGCCGTGCGTGAAGCCGGCTATCGCCGCTGGGACTGCCACAGTCCGTTTCCGGTACACGGGATCGATACGGCCATGGGCACGCGCCGCACACCGCTCCCCTGGCTGGTGCTGGGCGCAGGTCTTGGCGGTGCGATGGTCGCCATGGGCCTACAGTGGTGGACCAACGCCTTTGACTATCCGTTGCTCATCAGCGGCAAGCCGCTGTTCAGTCTGCCAGCCAACATCCCGGTGGCCTTCGAGTTGATCGTGCTGTTCGCCGGTCTGACGGCCTTCCTCGGCGCGATTGTCCTCTGCGGCCTGCCGCGTTGGGCCCATCCGCTGCTGCGAAGCCGCACCTTTCGCCGCGTGACCACCGACGGTATGTTCATCTCGATCGACGCTACTGATCCGAAGTTCGATGTCCAGGCCACGCCCAACATGCTCAGCTCACTGGGCGCCGTATCGGTCGAACTCTGCCACGAACCGGCGCACGCGCGCACGATTCCATCGCTGCTGGTCTGGGCCGTAGTCGTGGCCGGCTTGCTGGCCTTGTTGCCGCCGTTGTTTATTGCTCGGGCCCGGGCCACAAAGTCCGACCAGCCGCGCGTGCATCTGGTGCCAGACATGGACTTCCAGCCCAAGTACAAGCCGCAAACGGCCAGCGGCCTGTGGGCCGACGGCCGGGCGATGCGCGCCCCGGTCGAAGGGACTTTGGCTCTTGGCGACCTGCAGTCGGACGATCATTTCTGGCGAGGCAAACAGGGGGATGGCTGGGCGGCCGCCTTTCCTGTGCCGGTCACCGACCGGCTGATGGCGCGAGGCCGCCAGCAGTTCAACGTGTTCTGCACGCCGTGTCACGGCCTGACCGGCATGGGCGATGGGATGATCTCGCAGCGCGCCCTGCGCCGCTCCGACAGCGCCGGCTGGGTCCCCCCGCTGTCGCTGCACGTGGAAGAGGTACGCAAACAACCGGCGGGACAGGTCTTTAACACGATCACCAACGGAGCGCGGAAGATGCCCGGCTACGGCGCGCAAATCGCCGCCGAGGACCGTTGGGCCATCGTGCTTTACATCCTGGCCCTGCAGCGGAGTCAGAATGCCACCTTGGAAGACGTTCCGGAGGCCGTCCGTCCTCAATTGAGATGACTCATCCCATCATGCACCAACGCCCAGCGCACATGACCGTCGATTCGCATCTGCGGCTGAGTATTGCGCCGAGGTGGATTTGGGCCCTGGCCGCCCTGGGCGCCGCTGGCCTGCTCGGTGGTCTGCTCTCGGGCTGGCTCCAGGGCGATGATTTGGCCCATTTCTACCACACATATCTGGCTACCTACAGTTTCTTCCTCAGCCTGGCCTTGGGCGCGCTGTTCTTCGTACTTCTGCAACACGTCACACATGCCGGTTGGAGCGTGAGTGTGCGGCGTCTGGCCGAGATCCTCGCCGGCACCCTGCCAGCGCTGGCCGTGTTGTTCCTGCCCATCGCCGCAGCAGTCATCGGGCGAAGCCCCGTGTTGTACGAGTGGGCCGACCCCCAGGCGGTGCAGGCGGACGAGTTGCTCCTGCACAAGCAGCCTTACCTGAACGCCCCGTTCTTCGCCTTACGCACGGTCATCTATTTCGCCGTATGGGTCTTCCTGGCCCGTTACTACCTGAAACGCTCGCTGGCCCAGGACGACTCCCAAGAACCGCAATTGACCTTGGCCATGGAACGCGCCAGCCCGCTGGGGCTGCTGTTGTTTGCTGCCACCGTGACCTTCGCGTCTTTCGACTGGCTGATGTCGTTGGAGCCGCGTTGGTTCAGCACGATTTTCGGGGTCTACTACTTTTCGGGAGCCGTGTTGGGAGCCCTGGCTGCCATGATCCTCATGGCCGTGGCCCTCCAGGCTCGCGGTTATCTCCGCGATTCGATCCAGACCGAGCACTATCACGACCTGGGCAAACTGCTGTTCGCCTTCGTCGTCTTCTGGGGCTATATCGCCTTTTCGCAGTATCTGTTGATGTGGTACGCCAATCTACCCGAAGAGACCGTCTGGTATCTGCCCCGTATCCAAGGGCCGTGGGGCGTCGTATCGGTTGCCCTCCTCCTGGGCCATCTGCTGATTCCTTTCCTGGGACTGTTGCCGCGCACCGCCAAACGCCGCAAACCCGTGCTGGCATTCTGGGCCGCATGGCTCTTGGCTATCCATTGGCTCGATCTGTATTGGTTGGTGATGCCGAGTCTGGATCCCGGGCGGATTGTCTTCGGCCTGACAGACATCTTGTGCCTCGTCGGCCAGGGGTGCCTGATGGCCGCGGCTGCCGCATCCTTGGCTCGAGGGCGGTCCTTGTTGGCAGTGGGGGATCCGCGGCTGGGCGAATCGCTGGCGTTTGAGAACTTGTGAGGAACGTGATCTCGAAGGCAAGAGCTTCGGACGGATTCCTATGACAACCCAACACGACGACCTGAGCACGTCGCGCATCGCCCTGGTGGGACTGATCGGGGCCATCGCCACATTCGCGATCATCGTGCTGTTACAGGTGATGTACTACCAATACACCGACCAGCAGTCGCTGCGCGATCAGGACGAGCCCTCCGCCGAGTTGGCCGCAGTAGTGAGCCGTCAGCAGGCCCTGTTGGCCCGCTATGCTTGGGTCAACGAGCAGCAGAAGATTGCCGCCATTCCCATCGAGCGCGCCATGGAACTGACCATCGCCGACTTTCGGGCCGCGGCAAATCCCGCCAAGGTGAAGCCGCAGGAGGGGAAACATGGTCGATAGACACCGGCGCGCCACGCGACGTCTTCTGCGATCGCCAAGCGGTGCGACCTCTCTGATTTTCCTGCCGGGCGATCCGCGTCTCGGTTCGATCTTCTGGCGTTTTGGGGGTATCTGGCTGATTCTCATCACGACCGCCTGCAGCACGGTCCTCGCCCAACGCACAGAACCGGCCCCCAAGGAACTGGAAGGCGTGGGCATCACCGAACACCTCGACGCAACAGTCCCCAAAGACTTGTCCTTTGTCGATTCCGAAGGCCATGAGGTCTCGCTGGGACAGTTCTTCGACGGTCGCCGCCCGGTGGTGCTGACCATGAATTACTCGAACTGCCCGATGCTGTGCGGTCTGCAACTCAATGGGCTGTTCAAGGGTTTGGGAGCCATGGATTGGACCTTCGGCCAGCAATTCGACATGGTCACGGTCAGTCTTGACCCTTTGGAGACGCCCCAGCGTGCCACTCAGACCAAGGACAAGTACCTCAAGGCTTATGGTCGACCGGGTGCGGGTGCGGGGTGGCACTGGCTTGTCGGCCGCGAGGAGAACATCCGTAAGTTGGCCGACACCGTCGGTTTTGGCTACGCCTACATCCCGGAAAGCAAGCAGTACGCCCATGCTGCCGGACTGATGATCTGCACGCCCGAGGGACATGTCTCGCGCTACCTCTACGGCATCGACTACGACCCGCAAACCCTGCGTCTGTCGCTGGTCGAGGCGGCCGACGGACGCATCGGCTCATCGCTCGATCAGGTTCTCTTGTACTGCTTCCACTATGACGCGCAGTCAGGCCGCTACGGCCCCAAGGCCATGGTTCTCATGCGAATTGGCGCCGCACTGACCTTGTTCGGGCTGGGGACGATCCTGGGGTTCTTTTGGCGGCGCGACGCCCGTCGTAATCGCGTTCAACCACTTGAAACACAAGCATGACACACTCCCTTGCAGCGAACATGATGCTTGCCGGGAGCCTCCTGGCCGAAACGGACGGTGGTTTCTGGCTCCCTCCCGCGCGATCCACCACGGCCGGGGCGGTCGACCAGTTGTTCTACTTCATCCTGGGAGTGTCGGCCTTCTTCTTCGCCTTGATCGTGGTTCTGATGGTGCTGTTCGTGGTGCTCTATCGGCGCAGGCCGGGCGATCCGGCCGGCGAGGCTCCCAGTCACAGCACAGCCCTGGAAGTCTTCTGGACTGTCATACCCCTGGTCATCGTGATCTACATCTTCTACGAGGGCTTTGTGGGCTATATGGCGATGCGCCACGTGCCGCGCAATGCCTATGACATCCTGGTCCGGGCGCAGAAGTGGAAATGGATCTTCAGCTACGAGAATGGCCACGAGGATTCGGACTTGCATGTGCCCGTCAATGAGGCGGTGCGTTTGACCATGACCTCGGAGGACGTGATCCACAGCCTGTTCATTCCCACCTTCCGGCTGAAGATGGACGTGGTCCCCGGCCGCTACACCACGACCTGGTTCCGAGCCGTGCGTCCGGGGACGTATGACCTGTATTGCGCGGAGTATTGCGGTACCGGCCACTCGGACATGTTGGCCAAGGTCGTGGTGCACGAACCGGGGCAGTTCGCCAAGTGGCTCCAGGAGGAAGGGGATCTGCTGAAGAAGCTGCCGCCGGCCGAGGCCGGCCAACGATTGGTTGCCCTGCGCTGCGCCAGTTGTCACACCATCGACGGCAACCCGGGAATCGGTCCCACTCTCAAAGGGATTTGGGGGCAAACCCACCAGTTCAGCAACGCCTCACCAACCGTGGTCGACGAGAACTACGTGCGCGAGTCGATCCTGGAACCGGCAGCCAAGGTGCGCCAGGGCTACACGGGTGTGATGCCCACGTTCAAAGGAATCCTCAGCGACCAGCAGATCACGGCGGTCATCGAGTATATCAAGACGCTCAAGTAGGCACTTCATTCTCCCCACACATCGTCCGTCATTCGTGCCCCGAGGGACTTTCCATGAGTACTGCCACGCCGCTGCCCGCCGAACACGACCGGGCTTCCGGCGACAACTATCTGACCTACACGCGCGGGCTGCGGTCCTGGATCTTCAGTCTGGACCACAAGCGGATCGGGGTGATGTATCTAATCGCGATTATGGCATCGCTGGCGCTGGGCGGGATCTTCGCCCTCCTGATCCGCACCGAGCTGGCCGCGCCCGGCGAAACGATCATGGGCCGCAATTTCTACAACCAGATGTTCACGCTGCACGGCGCGGTGATGATCTTTCTGTTCATCATCCCCGGCATCCCGGCAGCGCTGGGCAATTTCGTGCTGCCCATCATGCTCGGGGCCAAGGACGTGGCCTTCCCGCGGCTGAACCTGGCCAGCCTCTGGCTGTACGTGATCGGAGCGGCCTTCTTCCTGCTGACCTTGGCCACGGGCGGCCTGGACACGGGCTGGACCTTCTATACGCCTTACAGCACGGAGACCAACACGCGCGTGATTTCCGCCGCCACGGGCGCGTTTGTCCTGGGCTTCAGCAGCATCTTCACCGGCATCAACTTCGTGGCCACGATTCACACCATGCGCCCGCCGGGGATGACCTGGTTTCGCATGCCCTTGTTCCTCTGGTCCTTGTACGCCACGGCCGTGATCCAGGTGCTGGCCACGCCCGTCTTGGGCATCACCTTGCTGCTGCTGGGCGCGGAACGCCTGCTGGGGCTGGGGATCTTCGATCCCAAACTGGGCGGCGACCCCATTCTCTTCCAACACTTCTTCTGGTTCTATTCGCACCCGGCCGTGTATATCATGATCCTGCCGGCCATGGGCATCATCAGCGAGCTGATCTCCGTGTTCAGCCGCAAGCACATCTTCGGCTACCGTTTCATCGCCTACAGCAGCCTGGCGATCGCCTTGCTGGGATTCCTGGTCTGGGGACACCACATGTTCACCAGCGGCCAGTCCAAGTTGGCGAGCATGATCTTCAGCGCCTTGACCTTCAGTGTTTCCATCCCCTCGGCCATCAAGGTCTTCAACTGGCTGGCCACGATGTACAAGGGATCGATCCAGTTGCGCACCCCCATGCTCTACGCGCTGTCGTTCATCTTCCTGTTCGGCATCGGCGGACTGACGGGCCTGTTCCTGGGCGCCTTGGCGACCGACGTACACCTGACCGACACCTATTTCGTCGTGGCCCACTTTCACTATGTGATGTTCGGCGGAACGCTCATTGCCTTCCTCGGCGGACTGCACTACTGGTGGCCCAAGATGTTCGGCCGGATGTATAGCGAGGCCTCGGCTCAGGTGGCCTGCCTGCTGGTGTTCGTCGGTTTCAATCTGACCTTCTTCCCGCAGTTCATCCTGGGCACGCGTGGCATGCCGCGGCGCTATTTCGACTACCAAGGCCTCCTGGGCGAACACCCCGAGTTCACCGGCTATAACTTGATGTCCTCGCTCGGATCGTATCTGCTGGGCGCCGGCATGACGTTGATCCTGGTCTACCTGCTGCACAGCTTGTGGCGTGGTCGGCCGGCCCCGGCCAATCCCTGGGGCGGGGCCACGTTGGAGTGGCAGTGCAGCTCGCCACCACCACACGACAACTTCGCCACTCCGCCGGTCGTGGGCGATCCGTACGACTTCAGCCGCCTGGAGTACGATGCGGCGCAACAGGCGTATGTGAGTACGGAAGGGCTAGAGGGCAAGAAGCTGGGGACGAGAGGCTAGGGGCTCGCGGCAACCATTTTGAATACGAGACGTTTATGACCGATCCGCACGGTCCCACAACCGGTTCCGATGACGCCCACGCCCCCTTCCTGGCGCATCATTTCGAGTCGCCGCGGCAGCAGTTTCAGGCCGGCAAGTTGGGAATGTGGATCTTCCTGCTGACCGAAGTCCTGCTCTTCTCCGGCCTCTTCTGCGCGTACGCGGTGTTCCGCTCGAACCATCCCGACGTGTTCGCCTATGCCCACCAGTTCCTGGACAAGAACCTCGGCGCGGTGAACACGTGCGTCCTGCTGCTGAGCAGCTTGACCATGGCCTGGGCCGTGCGCGCCGCGCAGATCGGGCAGCGTCGCACGCTTATCGCCATGCTCTGCACGACGCTGCTGTGTGCTTGTGGATTCCTGGGCATCAAGTACGTGGAGTACAAGCACAAGTGGGAACACGGCCTGCTCTGGGTTCGGCTCTACGATCCGCACCAAGCCGAGACCGGAAGCGGCGTCCACGCTCCTCCCGTTCCATCACCGGCTTCCTCCCCGGCCGGCGAACAGGACGCCCCGGCGCGGAAGAAGGCCGGGCTTTTTTTCAGCATCTATTTCCTGATGACGGGTCTGCACGGGTTGCACGTGCTGGCAGGCATGGGGGCTATCGCCTGGGTCTTGCGGCGATCCGTGCGCGGTGATTTTGGCCCGCTGTATTTCGGGCCGGTCGACTATGTCGGCCTCTATTGGCACCTGGTCGACTTGATCTGGATCTACCTCTTTCCCCTCTTGTACCTGATCCACTGAGGCGCACGACTGCCATGAACGACGAAGGCGCGATCGCCCATGTGATGCCCGGGCCCTTGCTGGTGGCCGTATTTGCGGTGTTGATCGCCTTGACAGGAGCAACCGTTGCCGCGACCTGGTTCGATTTGGGCTCGCTCAATCTGCTGATTGCCTTGCTGATCGCCACGATCAAGGCGGCCCTGGTTGCGCTGTACTTCATGCACCTGCGCTACGATCATCCGTTCAATGCGGTGATCTTCCTGGTGGGCCTGCTGTTTCTGGCGTTGTTCTTGTCGCTGACACTCCTGGACGTCGAGCAGACGCTGCCTGATGTGCAGCAATTCCAGCAGGCCACCGGACGTCAGTCGTCCTGATCGTCTTCGCTCTCAAGGTCCATGTCGGCCACTTCGTCTTCGCTGATTCCGCTCTGGCGGAGCAGGGCCCGGTAGCGGCGACGGGCCTCGCGAAGCATCCACAGCAGATAGACGTTCCAGGTAAGCGAACCGGCCAAGGCCACCAGACTGGCGATCAACCCGATCCAAAGCGAGGAACCCGAGGGGGATGGCTCCGCTGCGTCAGCATTTGCTGCCTCGGTCGCAGTCGCCGCCGCGGGGGCAGTGGCCGGAGGCGTGCTCTTCGGCTCGAAGAAGGCAGTCTGCCGTTCGCCGATCGGCTTTGCATTCGAGTCACCCAGCGGGCGCGGCACTGGAGCGCTGGCGGTGGCCGGAGGCGGCGGCAGCGGCGCGGACCCGAGCGGACTGGCGCCCGAACTTACCGGCGCCGGCGGCAGACCAGGGGGTGTCATGCGTGCCCCGGCGAACGGGTCAGTGGGGGGTTTCGCGCCGCCAACGCTGCCGGCGTTAGGAGCAGAGGCGCGCGGCGACTCCTGCGGCAAACTCCCCTTGCCCGAGGTGATCCGAAACGATCGCACGTCTTTGACCTGGGGCGGAATATCACTTTCAATCGGAACGCCAGCCTTCAGCGAATCCAGCGTGCCGGGCTCGATCTGAATGAGGTATTCGATGCCGCCCTCGGGCCGGTTCTTCCAGCCCACGTCGATGCCCAGCACCGTGGCTGCCGTGAGGATCAGAAGAGCATGCACAGTTCATCTCCGGTAACGGGGGGTCCGGTCGCAAGGCTCGGAATCTCTGCGGTGACCAGGCACTAACGATCAGACAGATCAAACGCCCCCTCGGTCAAGGGGAATCAAAGCCGTGGGCTGAACCAAGAACCAGTCCCAGAACCACCACAGCCAGCCTGAGGGCCCCGAAGAAATCGACATGTCGAATCCGACTCTAAGGCCCACTTACCATATCCTGCGCCCCCTACCCAGGTCAATCCTGCTTAACATCTTGCGACGGTCAGGGGCGCCATTTCTCCCGCCGAGGCAAACTCTCAGTGACTGCTGGTGCCCTGGCGCGGAGTCCCCAGGGACACGGGCGCGAGCCGGCTTCAGCCTCAGCCCTCATCGCGTACGCAGGAAGAGCGCTGCCTTGGAACCGGGCAGACAGTCGTCGAAGCCACAAGCGCGAAGTACCTCGTCACGCGACGTGATCGCCATAACCTCTTTGACGCTGTACTGTTGCGCTCTCGCTATGACACGCGATACAAGCCGCCGCCCGATGCGACGCCCCCGATAGTCAGGATCCACGGCCAGGCACTGCAGCTCGGCGAGCTTGGGCGAGTAGATCTCCAGGGCCACAAACCCGATGATCCGCCCTTGGTCCTCGGCCACGAATCCATGCTGCAACAACTGGTTCATCTGTTCCGTGGTGCGTAGCAGCAGTTCGTTGCGGTCCACAAACGGCTGCAAGTACCGACGGATCGCATCGGCCTCCGCTGCCGAGGCATCCCGGAACGTGATCTCGGTCGATCGATCGCACAGAAGCTCTTCGCTGGCGGCATGGGGAGTCTCTGCGGGCCGCACGAACATGGCCCGACGCTGATTGGGCAGGGCCACACGAAAGCCGCACGACTGCAGCAAGAGCGTCAGCCCCACCGGCACCACCGCCATGACCTCTAGCACCCCACGTTGCCTGGCCCGTGCAACGCATTGCCGAACCAACTCCCGCACCACTTCCTCACCCATTGAGGTGGAAGTGAAGGACAGACACTGGACTTCAGACAGCTTGGGCGAGTAGATCTCCAAGGCCGCGAATCCCAGCGCCGTACCGTTGCGTTCTGCCAGGAACGCGTTGGGAATGAGCGTCAGCAACTCCTCGTCGGTTCGCCGAAGCAACTCCCCGCGCGCGACAAACAACCGCATCAACCGTTTGGCCGCGAGTCGATCGTCGGGGGTGGCAGGCCGGACTTGCATGGTTCAAACCGGACAGCGGAACACAGAGAAAACAGGAGGCCTAGGGCACCACGGAAGGTCGTTCTTCCGCGACCAAGGACATAGATGATACGCAATCCTGGCGATTGGTACCAGGACGGGATCATACAGAGACGCCGTCTTGCGGCGTGAGGTTCTTGCGCGAGCTGGCAGACCGCAGCGGCGTGGTGTACCAAAGGCCTCATCGTCGCCCCAAAGGCCCAGTCGGCCCCCCCCCACATCGGCCGCAACCTGACAATAACCCGTTTGCTGCTGGAGAAATCAGGTGGGTATCCCTGGCTTGCACGACCATTGTCCGTTAGGGGCGGCCGCCAAGTGCCAGGCCTCTTCGGGCAGCGAGCCGCCCACGATCAATTCGCCTGACGGCCGAGTCGCAAACCAGCCGACCAGCCGGCCATCCGGACCTGCCACCTCCATGCGCGCGTCGGTCTGGGTCACGCTCCACTGGGCGATGCGCTCCGCAGCGTCCAAAACGATCGCATGCACGGTAAGCGATTGCTGGCTTGCTCGCGGTTCCTGCCAACGATAGAGCCAGCCGCTGCCCGTGCGGCCTTCGCTGCGTTGGGCGGGCTCGGTGTGATAGGCGTCGTGCACAAAGGCATACAGCGGACCGCTCAGCATGCCTTGTCCGAAATGGTGCATCGCCATGCCCGCCTCGTTTCGTCGGGCCAGCAGCAACTTCTCGCTCGGCGTTTCGACCTTCAGCAATCCGTCACGGTTGTTAAGCAGCCAGTTCCAGGTGGTCTTCACCGGACGCGAGGAACGGATACGATCCACGACGAACAGCACGTTCGGCCCCAGCATCAGCCAGAAACGTGCAAACTCCTCCATCGGCGCGCCATAGAGTTTGCCGGCCTCCGAGCCAATAGCCGTCAGGATGCCGTCTTGCACGGCCAGCAGGCGTTGTGCCCCGCGTTCCACAGGCGGTTCCGGCTGATTGCCCTGCAGGCGGCGCATGAGACGACGTTCCTGCTGGAGCATGCCGGGCAGCATCTGCTCTTCGTGCCGCAACGGTCGGCCGTCGCTGAGGTCGGGGGCGAAGGTGCACGTGTTGTGCGTAAGCGTCGAACCCTCCAATTCGTGGATCAGATTCCGATAGCAGCTATGGCCCGGATCGGCCAACAACCGCTCGCGCCGATGGACAAGGATGCAACTGTTCAAATCACCGTGGAGGTGGCCCGGACCGTAGAGCGGCCCACTGCCAGTGCGTGCGGCCAGGACGGTCTGGCCGGGCCAACTGTCGCGTGCCAGCACGTCGCCGTTGCTGAAAGTGGCCAGCAATGGCAGTCCCATCTCTTGCGGTTTGCGCGGAGCGACCGACTGCGGCAACAAGGGAAGCGTGAGGAATCCGAAATGGTTGACCAGCCCGAAGGTGGCCAGGTCCCAAGGGCCTTCGTTGGCGTTGAGGGAATAGACCTCGTCGAACATCCAGCGTGCCAGAGCGGCCTCTTGCGGGGCCGATTTCGCCGCCCGGGTCGCGATATGCAGCAGCACCTCGCCGCTGGGGCGGAAGATGGCGGCGGCGTCGTTGAAGTTGACCGAGCGAGCGCGCGGCACGCTGCCCCAACCGGGCAGGGGCTTGTTATACAGATGGCTGGCAGCCCACCAACGCACCGTTCGCGCATAGCTTTCCAGGGGAAGCTGCGCAGCCAACGAAGCGTCGCGGCGCACCAAAGCCTCATAGCTCATGGTCAATCCGATCGCCGCGTAGTTGGCGTACTGCACCGACTCGGCGTAACTACCATCCGGTTGGAAGATCTCCGTCGACAGCCGATACTCCTCCACCGCGCGCAGCATGCTGGCGCGGTCGTTCAACACCGCAGCCGGCACGGCCACACCGGCCGTCAGAATGCAGCGCCAATTGGCCAGGTGGCGGTTGGTCTTGAACCACTCCAGGCACAGCGGGATGGCCCGGTTGGCCAGCACCGACTTGATCTCCTGCCGCTGGGCGTCGCTAAAGATGCCTTCGGCCAGATCCAGGACAACGGCCACGCCCCAGCCGAGATGCCCGGTCTCCAGGTGCCCCAACGAAGGTTTGGTGCGATGGTCGCGGAAGGCGGGGCCGACCCAGTCGCGTTCGGGCTTGCGCACGATGTCCAAGGTCACATCGCGCAGCCAGCGGCCGAGGGCTTCGTCCGGTTCCAGCGTCCAAGCCAAGGCAGCGTCAGTCAGGTACTCGGCGGTGCAGAACCACCAGGTGCAGGTCGTGTCCGGTCCGACGAGCCCCGGATGCTTGGACCGCCGCAGTGCGCGCTCGCGGAGGGCTTGATAGTAGCGAGCCAAGGGCTCGGCGTTCCGCAATCGCTCGATCGTGGACCGTTCTTCAGTCGTCAGAAACAGTGACATGTTTCGGTTGTCCTGGGGGGTATTCTGGGGGCCCCTTCGGTTGCGGCGCCGGCAGGCGCGGATGCAAAAGGGCTTCGATAATACGCCGCAAGCCGCGGCGACAGTCATGGTCGCCGCGATTCTACGCGCTCGGCCCGCGCGTCTTGCCGCTATTTCCACACATTGCACTGATGCATCGACATGCGATTGAGATTCCACGGGCCTTCGTAGCCCGTATCGCCCAACATGTGCGCAATCACCGCGATCGACAGCGGATAGAACCAGGACCCCAGCATGATGTGGGTCCGGCTGGGGTCGTCGTCGCGCAATTCGATGTCCACCTTGCGGCTGCCGTCGCGCCAGATGAAATGCGGTCGCGGGCGCCACTGGTCCGGAGTGCTGCCGCGGCGATGAAGGAGCCAGCCGCAGCCCTGGGGGTCCTCGTGCATCAGGGCGTGCTGCAGGTACTTGCGCGCTGCCCGATCGAGGTCCTCGCGGCGATAGGTCGTCAGTTCAGCCAGGTTGGCCATCATGTACGCCCCGTCGAAGTCCGGGCAGTCGGAACCGCCCGGCCAATACGAGCCGTCCGCCAATTGACAGGCGATGGTCGAATCGACGTTGCGGTCCAGGAAACGTAGCGGCCAGCCCTGGGCGAAGTAGATCGGCGTGACATGGATTGTTCCGAACAGTCCATTGGGCAGATCGGCGCCCAGATGTGTACCCCAGTAGCCAGTCTTGGGGTCGATCAGTTCCTCCAAGGCCGGATACATCCCCTGTTCCAGGATCTCGTCGACCTCGCTCAGGCCGAACCAGTCGCGCATCGCCAACAGGACCGTGGCTGCCGCCAAAACCTGGTTTCCTGCCGCCCACGAGTTGCTCCAGTCGTAGCCTTTCACCCAGCGGTACAGGGCCTTGGCGTCCAGCAACGGTTCCATGAAACGAAACGGCTTCAAAGGCCGACCGCCGAGAATCCTTAGTGCCCAGCAGCATCCGCGGCTGCAGTGCCAGTACGGCTCCATGTCATCGATCGCATGTGTGACCTGGAGATCGGCAGGCTTGTTGGTGAAATGGCCGTCGTCGGCCTGCTTGCGTTGGAAGTACGCAGCCCATTGGTCGAGAACCTCGCGGGGCAGCTTCTGCAGTTCGTTGAACATGTCCAGCACGTGGGCCCCATGGTAGGAGCCATACAGGCTCTCGCCCTCGCTGGCCTCTTTGCGGTAGATTCCCACCTCGGGACCGAGCTTCATCGAGCGGACGAAGTTCAGGCTGACTTCCTTGATGTGCCGGTAGCCGGCGGTTTCGATAGTCGTTGGCATATTGGCCTCACTTCAGTTTGACTAGTTCCACGAGCGACACGGCATTGCAGGGCAGCTCGAACTGCAGATCGAGTTTGCCGCGAATCACGATCGGCCGGGCCGGCTCCAGTTGCTCCAATCCCATGCGTTGCTTGATCTGTTGCGACTGTTCGGCGCTGGGCGGGTTGGGCTGGCCAAGCTGACAATAGATCGCGTAAGCATTGCTGTGCTGACCATCGATCCGCCAGTGCCGCAACTCGACCTGCGTGCCGTCGGGCCAGGGCGCGGTGAACTCCAGTTTCACGGGCCGAGCGGGGCCTTCGCCGTCGATGTCGTCCTTGCAGAACCGGGCGACGGCAACCGCGGCCTGCCGTTGGCCGTCGCGCGCTGCGAACGACACGAGATCTTCCGCGGCCGGCTCCACCCGGCTGGCGACCCACTCGGGCCCGAGCTTGGTCAATAGGCGATAGCCGTTCAACACCGGCTTGTCGAACCCGTTGAGCGTCTGTACCGTCCGCTTCCCCTCGAAGTCGCGCGTGCGTGCCTTCTCGTAGCCGGAAAGACAAATGAACATGTCCCCCACGCGCGGGTCTGCCGTCATTCGCCACTCGACCTGCCGGCCGACCATGGCCGCCAGAAACGCAGCCCCGAAGTTCGAGTTACGCACCCGGGCCAGGGGTTGCTTGTCCACGCCGGTGCCACCGCTGGCCGTCACTCCCCATTCCTGAATGACGATCGGCACTTTGCGAAGCTGCGGAAACTCGTCGCGGATCGCCACCAGACGTCGCTGCTGCTCCATGAGGTAATCGACGCTGGGGTACTTGTAGTAGTGGCTGCCGCCGCCTCCGTGACCGCCGTACGTGTGCATGGCAAAGTAGTCGATCGGGCTCCCCTTCTGGCCCGTGGCATAGTTGGTACCCGAAGTGATGTGCTCGAGAAAATCGCGGAAATGCTCGGGATGGTCAAAGGTCCGGCCGCAGGAGAGGACCGGCCCGCCGATCGGCATGCGCGGGCAGACCGACTTCACGCCGGCGGCGAAATGGTCGTACACCTTGCGATACTCGACCAGGTCGCCCTTGTGCCAGAACCCGGCCAGGTCAGGCTCGTTCCAGCAGGTGAATCGCCATTGCAGCACACGCTCTTCACCGTATCGCTTCAGCACGTGCCGGGTGAAATCGGCGCAGGCCTCCTGCCATTGCCGATAGTCCTTGGGCGGACCAATATAGATCTTCTTGCCGTCGAGGAACGGCCTGGCGCGAGAAACCTTCGTGTCGGCCACGATCTGTGGCGGCATCGAATAAAAGGCCACCAGCAGTTGCAATCCGTGGGCCAGCGCCAAGTCCGCGCGCCGGTCGAAGTGATCCCAGCGGTAGCCGACCGACCCGTCGTCCTTCAGATAGGCAGCGTCTTCCGGTTGGTTATAGAAGCGGATGCACTTCAGGGTGACGCCGCCGGAGCACAACAACTCGACGTGCTCCTTCCCCCAATCCGAATCGAGGTACTCGGTCGGATGAAATACGGCGTTGGCCCAGAAACGATCGTTGGAACCGACGACCTGACGGCCGTCGACCGAAACCACCGTCGGCGGTTCGAACGCCAGCGAGAGACACGCCGGCAGCATGACGAACAACGACGTCATGGCGAAGCCCAGGGATTTTGCCGCTCGGAGACGTAGGCTCATGATATTCCTGCTATTGCTTGCCGAGATTGTTGAACAGTTGTACGGCGCCGGCCGGCACGTCGCCGCCCAGTTCCATCGCGCCGGCCACGTCGGTCAAATCATTACCCAACAGCGAGATCCGCCGAGTGCCGGGCCCGTCGGCGCGGAGGAAGACCTTGCACGGAGGCGCGGGGCACCAACCGGCCAGCACGGCACGGTCCACATTCTTCAGCCACACCAGCCAGGACGTTTCCGGCCCGGTCAGGCCACGGCACGCGATCAACCGGGCATCCTCAACGTCGTCCAGCACGAAGGCCGGCCGGGCGTCGTCGGCCTCGCAGCCCACGTCGATGTTCTCCAGACGCAGTCCCTTGACGTGCCGGCAGAAGAACCCGTAGGCCGAGAGCTTGCCGAACATCGAGCCCGACGGATAGCCGGCCTCTTTCTCGGGGATTGTCCGCTGGACGTTCTTCGCGGTCCCGCCGCCGGCAAAGCGGATGCGAACGTTCTGGACCGTCACGTTTTCCACGTAGTGGTCGGGAATGCCCGTGATCGAGCAACCCAGGTCGGTGGCGCCCGTGGCCTGGACGTTGGCGATTATGACCTGTCGCATCTGGCCCATGCCTGGCTCGGGCAGGTCGGGAATCGGCCGGGCGCGGTTCCCCAGCCGGACAAAGATCGGCACGCGGACGTCGCGCATCGTGATATTGCTCACGTTAACCCGATCGCACAGGCCGCCGTCGACCATTTCCACGGCGATCCCGCCACTCGTGTCGTACACCGTGCAGTTGTTGAAGTTGATGTCCTCGAAACCGCCGTTGGACTCGGTGCCCAGCTTCAAGGCGCTGGCCATGCTGCTGAGCGTGCAATTGGTCACCGTGACGTGCCGGCAGGGCTGCATGGCCGTGGCCTTGAGCACGATCGCGTCGTCGCCGCTGTAGACGTCGCAGTTGGCGATCCGCACACGGTTGCAGCTATCGATATCCATGCCGTCGCGGTTCTCGCGGATGCGGGAATGGATTGTCACCCCGTCGATGGTCACATTCTCGCAGGCCAGGTAGTGCGACAGCCAGCGCGCCGAGTCCTTGAGCAGCAGGTCGCGGACGCTGATGTTCTTACACTCGGCGAAGCGAATCAGGTAGGGGCGCAGGCCGTCGCCGCCTTCTCCCCTGACGTAAGGATAGTGCTGCCCCTGCCCGTCAATCACCCCGCGCCCGCAAAGCGTGATGTTCTCTACCCGCTCGGCATAGATCAGGGCCTTGGTGAAGCGGGCGCGATAGAGGTAGACGATCTCGGGCGTGATGCTGGGGTAGTCTTCGATGTTCAGGCTGCCCAACAGCGTGGCGCCTGCCGCCACTTCCAGCGTAACGTTGGTCTTCAACACGATCGTCCCGGAGAGAAATGTTCCGCCGGCCAGGCAGACACGGCCACCGCCGGCCGCGGCGCAGGCGTCGATCGCGGCCTGAATGGCCTTGGTATCCACGGTCTTGCCGTCCGCCTTGGCCCCAAAGTCGCGCGGATCGTATTGGGCCGGCGGCGCGGCCTGAACGGTGGCAGTGGCCAGGGCCACAAGCATCGACGCGATCCACCACGGGGTTCTGATCTGCGGCATCGGATTCATCGGTGGGGCTCCTCGGGGATTAGGCGTCCTGTCTCGTAGGGTGCGTGCTCGCACGCACCGATCCTCTTGCGCCACGTCGGCAC
>CALARR010000462.1 GCA_937889015.1 uncultured Planctomycetales bacterium
AGAGGCACAGAGGCACAGAGGCACAGAGGCACAGAGGCATCGAGGCACAGAGGCATCGAGCCAGAAGGAGGGATGCGATGTGGCGACCAGGATTCACCGCGACGATGCTGGGGTTGCTGATGTTGCTGGGAAGAGGGGCGGACGGCGCGGCGCCGCGCGTGGAGTTGAAATGTGACGACGCGCAGGGGCAGATGCAGATCCTGATCGACGGGGCGGAGGCCCTGGCGTATCAGTACGGCGCGCAGTGCGATATGCCGCACTACTATCCGGTGCACAGCCCGACGGGCAAGTTGCTCACCGTGCAGCAGACGACCCCCTATCCGCACCACCGGTCGTTCTGGTTTGCCGATACGATCCAATTTGCCGATGGACCGAAGACGAGCTTCTATAGTGCGATGTACTCGGCCTTGGACAAGAAGGATCCGAAATCGCCCCTGAAGACGCAGATCCAGCACGTGAAGTTCCTGGCGCGCGAATCGACGCCCCAGGGGGCCAAGGTCGAGGCGCAACTGGTGTGGGTGACCGATCAGGGAAAAACGCCCATGCTGGACGAGGTGCGCACGATGCGTGTCGTGCCGTTGGGCGCGGGAGAGTACTTGCTGGACTGCACGTTCGTGGTCACGGCCGCCTATGCCGACGTGACCTTTGCCAGCGACGCGACGCACTACGCCTGGCCCTACGTGCGGATCCACCCCCAGTTCTCGGCCAAGGACGGCAAGGGGCAGTTGACCAACTCGGAAGGCACAACGGGCGAGAAAGGCACTATGAAGCAAGCGGCGCGGTGGGTCGACTTCAGTGGCGAGGTCGAGGGGGTGACCGAGGGGCTGACGATCTTCAGCGACCCCCAGCAACCGCAACCGCGGTTCTTCACGCGCGACTATGGCACGTTTGGGCCACGGCGGCCGGATGAGCAGAGCGGCAAGCCGTTTGTGCTGGCCAAGGGCCAGTCGTTGCGGCAGCGCGTGGGCATCCTGGTTCACAAGGGCGACGTGAGCGGCGGACAGGTGGCCAAGCGTTACCAGGCGTTCGCCGAGGGTAAACTGTAGACTGTGGGCGGCTTGCAATGCGGTGGGTCTGAGGCGACAATAGTTCGCCGCGCTGGGGTGCGGCGCTGGGCTGTCGCCAGCCCGGTGGCAGTCAGACCGACGGACGATTTGCAGGACGGCTCATGGGACAGGACGCACTCGACCAAGGGGCGGCCGTCTTTGGAGAGCTCGACGAGCTGAAGGCCCTGGACTGCGAACGCCTGCTGCGCGAGACCTTTGTCGCGCGCGTGGAAGTGCATGCGGAGTTGGGCTCGACCAACGACCACGCCAAACAACGCGCACAGCATCCGGCCTGTGCAACGCCCCTGCTGGTTGTGGCCGAGCGGCAGACGGCAGGGCGAGGGCGGGGCACGCATCGCTGGTGGTCGGGCTCGGGCGCGTTGACTTTCAGCATGCTGATCGGGGCGCAACAGCTTCCGCCGCGGCGGAGCCCCCTGCTCTCGCTGGGCACGGCCGTGGCCGTGGCGCAAACCGTGGCCCCTCTGGCCGCGCCGCATGCGGTGGGCCTGCACTGGCCGAACGACGTGATGGCCGCCGGGCGCAAGGTGGCGGGGATCCTGATCGAGATCCTGGGCAACGGCCAGGGCGTGATCGGCATTGGGGTGAACACCAATAACCAACTTGCCGCCGGCGCGCCCGACGAGGTTCGCGCCAAGGCGGTCACGCTGCTGGACCTGGCGGGACAGCGGACCGACCCGACGGAGGTGCTGCTGGGAATTGTGCAACGCGTGGAGCAGGTACTGAAGGATCTGCACGCTGGCCCGGAACGGGTGGCGGCGGCGGCTGACGAACTGTGCCAACAGCGCGGCCAGACGCTGCGCATGCTGTGCGGCACACAGCACATCGAGGGACGCTGCGCCGGGATCGGGCCGGACGGGGCCTTGCTGCTGGACACGGCGGAGGGCCGGCGCGAGGTCCATTCTGGAGTGGGAATTTGAAGGCGGACGGTTCACGGCCCTTTGTGCTTTGTCACAGCTCGGAATTGGGATTGCACAAGACGCCAGCGCGCTGGGCGGATGCAGCCGCGCCCCTTTCGCGGAGCGAAAGGCGACAAAGTTGGCGATGTGCGCCCCCACAACAAGCGTTGACAGCGCACTCTTGATGCTGGCGTTTCGGGCTTCAGGGCAGTCGGCCGCGGCCGAAGCGCGCGATCAGGGCGCGCGTTTGCGGAGCAGATAGCGGACGAACGAGCCCAGGCCCGCGAACTTGTAGCTTGGATCGACGTAGTGTTCGATCACGTAGAAGGCGAAGTAGTAGGCTCTCGCGAAGCACCACACAGCCACAGCGAGCAAGAGGGCCAGTTTGAGGCTGGGATGCTCCCAGAGGATGAGCAGCGACGCGAGCGTACCACCGACCACGAACAGCAGGCCCTTGGTATAGAGCAGACGCGGATCCTTGATATCGGTCATGAGCGGCCGTCCTCGCTACGAGTTTTTCGCACGCCGCGTCAGGCATATTGCGGATAGTCAGGATACCACATGGCCTGGCACACCGTCTGTTCCAGCGTCGGTTCGGAGACAGGCGCGGCGCCGCGCTGGCGTTGCGCCTCGGCCATGACGGCCACGGCCACTTGCGCGGCTACGTGGCGCAGTTCCTTCTGGTCGGGAAAGATAGCGCCGGCATCGAGGCGGTCCTGGCCGACGCACTGGGCCAGGCGCAAGGCGGCGGCGAGGAACAGGGAGTCGTCGATCTCCTGCACGCGCGCGAGGATGCAGCCCAGCCCCATTCCGGGAAAGACAAAGACATTGTTGGCCTGGCCGATGACATGCGTCCGGCCTTCGCAGCGCACCGGTTCGAAGGCCGTGCCCGTGGCCACGATTGCGCGTCCTTCGCTCCAGCCGATGGCCTCGGCCGGGGTGCATTCGACCCTGGAGGTGGGATTGCTCAGCGGGAGCACGATGGGGCGATCAACGTGCTGGCTCATCTTGCGGATGATCGGCTCGGTGAACGTGCCGGGCTGGGCCGTGGTGCCGATCAGCACGGTGGGACCGACGTGGTTGACCACGTCGAACAGGTCGTAGGCCTGATCCTGGCTGAAGCCGTAGAGATCCATGGCCGCGGCGTTCAGGGCGAAGGGACGTTTGTGCGGATCGGTGATCGGGCTGCCCTGGTGCAGAAGGCCGCGCGTGTCGACAAAGACCTGGGCCGCATGGATGCGCTCGGGATCGCCGCACTCGCGGCGCATGGCCATGGCCAGCAATCGCCCGATGCCTACGCCGGCCGCGCCCGCGCCGGCATACACGATCCGCTGGTCGCTGAGCTTCTGGCCGGTGATGCGCAGGGCAGCGAGGATTCCGGCCACGGCGACGGCGGCCGTGCCCTGAATGTCGTCGTTGAAGCTGGGAATCTGGCTGCGGTAGCGATGCAGGACCTCAAAGGCGATGTTCTTGTGGAAATCCTCCCATTGCAGCAGACAGTTGGGAAACACCTGTTTGACGGCAGACACAAAGGCATCGAGGACTTTCCAGTAGGCTTCGCCCTGCAAGCGGCGGTGGCGATAGCCGAGGTAGTAGGGGTCGCTGAGCAGTTCGGCGTTGTTGGTGCCCACGTCGATGCTCACCGGCAGGCAGTTCTGCGGATGGATGCCGGCCGCGGCGCTGTACAGCGACAGCTTGCCGACGGGGATGCCCATGCCGCCGGCGCCCTGATCGCCCAGGCCCAAGATGCGCTCGTTGTCGGTGGCCACGATCAGCCGCACGTCGGGATTGGGGGCATTGCGGAGCAGCTCGGGGATATGGTCCACGTCGTCGGGAGTGATCCAGACGCCGCGCGGGCGGCGGAAGATGTGGCTGTACAACTGGCAGGCGCGGCCGACGGTGGGCGTGTAGATGATGGGCAGCAAGTTCACCAGGTTTTCGACCAGGACACGGTAGAAGAGGGTCTCGTTGCGGTCCTGCAGGGCCGCCAGGCCGATAAACTTCTCCAAATCGTCGGTCTTGGAGCGAAGATGCTCGCGTTCCAGGGCGACCTGCTCCTCAATGGTCAGGATGGTCGAGGGGATCAGGCCGTGCAGGTTGAAGGCGTCGCGCTCGCGCGCCGAGAAGGCCGCGCCCTTGTTGAAGATTGGGTCGCGCAACAACTGGACGCCTCCGTAGGGCGGCCGGACCGCGTTTGAGCCGAGACTGTCAGGCGACATGGGTCTCTCCGGTTGACATGCGAGACATAATACCTCCTTGGTCACACTGCGATACGTGTTACAGCGAGCGTTGGTGGTTGACGCCGCGCCACCACTCCAGGTATCGGTCCGCCGGGCGGGATAATCGCATAAACTCCAAGATCGAACAGCCGGAACGTTCCTTCATTGCCTGTCCGCAGCATCGTCCAGACCCGGCCGGAACGACGCTGGGCGTGACCGTCAGCGTCGTTCATTGCAGGCGATGGTAGTCGCGGAAGGTCATGAGCATCTGCGACTGCGGATCCTGCATAAGGTCCGAGAGGGAGCCTTGCTCCTGCACCCGGCCGTCCTCCAGAACAACCGCATTTTGGCAGATTGCCGCTGCCTCCAAAGGGTCGTGGCTGACCAGCACCACGGTGAGGTTCTGTTGGGCGGCCAACGATCGTACCTCGCCGAGCAACCTTGCCTTGGTCATGATGTCCACGCTGGAGAAGGGCTCGTCGAGAACGAGTAGCTTTGGCCGCGCAGCAAGGGCGCGGGCCAGGGCGACCCGCTGCTGCTGCCCGCCCGAGAGTTGGCCGGGTCTACGGTGGGCCAACGAGGCGATGCCGCAAAGGTTGAGCGTCTCCTCAGATCGTGCGCGGGCTTCACGCCGAGTCAGTTTCGCTCCCGACAAGCCGAGCAGCACGTTGTCCAGCGCGGTGAGGTTCGGCCAAAGGGCCAAGTCCTGGAAGACCATTGCGATTCCGCGAAGAGACGGCGGCATCAAGACCTGATTGGGCTGCGAAATCGGCATTCCGTCGAGTAGAACCTGCCCTTGGGATGGGGGTTCGAGCCCCGCCAACAACCGCAAAGCAGTGCTCTTTCCACAGCCCGACGGGCCGAGGATCGACAGGTGTTCGCCCGCGGTGACTGTGAATGAAACCCCAGACAAGGCCGAGTGGCCATCATACACCTTGGACACGGAGCAGAACTGGAATTGAAAGCCGGTCATCTCGCTTGTCTCCGCATAAAGGTCCACATGACGGCCAGAAGCCCGGCTGCCAATCCCAGGTAGGCAAGACACAAAGAGGCGACGAGGGATTCTGGGGCGTTCGCCATCACGGTAAAGATGGCCAGCGGAAATGAGGTCTTTCCGGGTGGATGGAGGAGTAGGACCGTGCCGACATCCGCCGTAGCCAGAAGTGCCACGAGCGCTATCGCCGCGGCAGTACTCGGCAGCAGAAAAGGAATGACCACCCTCCTGACGTAGAGCGCAAGCGAGATGCCGTGCAGTTCGGCGGCCTGGACCCAGGAAACCGGCATGGACTGCCAAGCGCGCATCGTCAGAACCACGGCCGCGGGCAGGAAACGCAGCCCGAGAACGAAGCACACGGTCGCGCGACTACGAAGCAGCGGGTCTGTCCAGGCCGGTGCGCCAGCGGCCATGTGCATGATTCCAAGCGATCCCAGGGCCGGCGGCAGAGCCAGAATTGCCAGGCCGACGCCGAGACAGATCGACCGCAGGCGGTTGTCCCGGCCGACGAACAGCGCCAACAGCAGTGCCAGCAAGGTGGCGACCACCCCCGCCCCGCCCGCATACACGAGCGTATTGACACTGGTCCGACCGACAACGCCTGACGCCTGGGCGAAGTCAATCCCTCGCAACAGCGGAAGCAATAGGCCCAAGACTGGCATCGCGATGGTGCCGGCAATCAGTAACGTGAAGCTGGCAGTGATCCAGATTGCCGCGCGGCCAAGGCCCGGCCGCCGAAGACTCCGGGTTTGTCTTGCCATGATCTGGACTGACAATCGCGGCGCTGCCAGCCAGGCCAGTGGCGCCGCCAGCAGCAGGACGAGCATCGCGAGGACCGCGCACTGACACCCGGCAAGGTTGAAATCGTACAGCGATGAGAAGCTCGTCAGTATCTCGGAAGCTGCCGTCCGAAGTGCAAGAATCTGCCCGGGACCGGGGTCAGAAAGGGTGAGGACGGCGGACAAGAGCGCCGCCAACGCGGCGGGAACCGCTGCGGCACCGGATACATATCGGAGCACCGCTTTCTCGCCGCCGGCCAGCCGGGCGGCGTCGATCTGTGAGCCAGAGAGGCCAATCGCCGCCACGTGGGAAGCGATCAAGACCAACGGGACCGCGCCCGCCAGGAACACCAGTACGCAACCAGTCTGCCGCGAGATCAGGTCCGTGACAGCGGGGCTAATGCGCCCGGTCAAGGTGGCCCAGCCAATCGCCCAGAGGAACGACGGAACCAGGGCGGGAAGCATGGCAATCGCGAGGAACGCCGCACGCCCCCGGAATTCATAGAGCGCCGAGAGGACTCCCGCGGGCAGGCCGAAGGCGAAGGCGAGTACTCCGGTGGCAATTGCCACTGCGAAGCTATTCCAGAGAGCCGTGCCGAAAGCGCCACCCAGGGACAGCGGTTCGTGGGCGAGTATGACCTGCAAGAAAAGCGGCGCTGCGGGGAGTGCCGCCAAGAACAGCACGCCTATCACTCCCGCCATCCGCCACGCGCCCGGCCGTTCGAGCCACAGACACGAGATCATCGGCTGTTGCGATCCACCCATTCCTTCAAGAACCCCCGACTAAGTTCCTCCAGTCTACTGCCCAGCGTCGCGTAGTCCACGGGCATCGGTTTGAGTTTGTCGATGGCCGGGAACGGAAACCCTTCCGGCAAGGGAACGTCGCCGCGGAGCGGAATCTGGGCGGCCTCGCTGCGGGCCAGGGCTGCCTCCGTCTCGGCTCGCAGAAGGTAGTCGATGAAGCGCTTTCCGTTGTCGGCGTTCGGGGCGTTGGCGACCAACAAGGCGCAGTTCGGGACGAGGACGACGCCCATGCCTTCCTGGTCGGGGAAGACCGCGCCCACAGGCTTGCCTTCCTGCCTGGCGACGTTGTAGTCGTCGGTGTCGGTGAGGCCCACGGCGTATTCTCCGTTGGCCACCCGACGGCGCACCTCGCCGTTGGACGAAAGAACCTTGCCTCCGTTGCCGATCAAGCCCTCGAAGAGTCTCTCACCTTCGGCGTCTCCGAGTGACTCGAAGAGCGCGGCCGCGTGCATCGACGTAGTGCCGAACAGGGGGTTGGCGATGCACACCTTCCCTTTGAACCGCGCGTCCAGCAAGTCCATGACCGACTTGGGCTCTTGACCCGCCGGCACCAGAGAAGTGTTGTAGATGAGCACTCTGGCCCGCGAGGAAAACCCGGTCCAATGCCCTTGCGGGTCGGAGAACTGGGCAGGCAGTTGTTCGGCTTCCGCTGACCGGTAGGGCGCAGCCCCCCCTTTGCTCTTGAGGATTGCCGCGCGCACGGGATCACCGCTCCAGAACACGTCGGCTTGCGGGCGACCCTTTTCAGCGATCAGCCGGTTGACCAGCCCCGTGCTCTTCGTCTCCTCGGTGTCCGGGACGAGTTGTACCCGAATCCCGGTCTCCTCTGTGAACCGCTCGCAGATCGGCCGGGCGAAGACATCATCCACCGACGTGTAGACGACGACTTCTGGTGCGTCCTGCCGCGCACACCCCGGCGCGTGGATGCCGGCAAGTGCCAGAAGAATGACCGGAAGCACTGATTGTGTTCGGACGGTTCGCAGCATCAGCGCCCCTCCTGCTGGAACGTGAGCATGATGGGCGGGGATACGTAGTGGTGCCAGTAGAGCTGGTCGTCGAGCACGGCGATCGCGCACGTGATCGGTTTGGCCGGGTCGAGCACGGCATCGTCATCATGTCCGGTGTTGAACCGGCGGGTCATCTCCAGCGTCCACCCTTTGCCGTCGTGCAATCCTTTGCCGCGAACGTCGGCAACGCTGCCGCCTGGTTCGCACGGCTCGTATGAGTCCACGGTGTCGCCTTGGTGCGCGGTGAGAGGGGGCACCGTTCGATACGAAGGAGTTCCCGAATCCAAGGGACGGGCGATGTACACCGTGGCGTGCTTGCCAAGAACGTACTGCTGGTAGTTGCTGCCCGCCTTCTTCACCAGTTCTTCCGCGAGCGGCGTCGGGCTGATGACGTGGTGCTTGTCGTCTACCCAGCCCGCGGGATTCCCCCGACCGGCTTTCCAGTGCCACACGTCGGCCGTATAGCCGCGTCCCAAGGCCAGCATACTGATGTCGAAGTCGCCCTTGATGGGGAACTCCAGCGCGAATTGGTCGTCTGGCTTCGTAGGCCGCTCATAGGTCCGGTGGGTCGGATTCCAGATATACGGATCACGCATGTCGCTGCGCGTGACGTCCGGCCATTGAGCCAAGACGTAGAGAGCGTCTTCTGTGTACAAAGCCCGGAGCACCACGGACTTTGAGTTGTGTCCTCCCATCGCCTTGCGGACGGTCACCGTCAACGGCGTGGGCCGATCCCATAACGCCTCTGCCTTGCCGTCGATGGCGGGCGTCTCGGCAACGCGGGTTGCCAACCACGTGAGGGAGTCCTGAATCCTCGCCGTCTCCGCGACGCTTGCCTCGGCGTAGCGGAAGTCGTCGAAGAGCATCACGCTGTCACCCTTGGTCCAAAGCCCGACCTTGCCCGCGTCCTTGAAGGTCTCGTCCTCCACGTCGAACAAGTGTTTGCCATTGAGGATGACCTTGGCGCGTTTGCCGACGAATTCCACTCGCAGCGTGTGCCAGACCCGCGGGGCGACTTTCTCTTCGACGCCGTAGCCGCCCTTGCGATTCATGATGTCGAGCGACTTGCGCTTGCCGTTCTCGACCTTGTAGAGCACGACGTTGTTCTCCAGCGCGTTGGCGCGGCAGATGTAGTAGTTGTCCTTGTCCGCCAAGCGCCAGATGACACCCGCGGCCTGATCGCCCTTACCGCTCACCGATTTGAACTTCACTTCGACGAATCCGTCCCTGAGCGCAGGATCGTTCTTGATGCACAGCGGGAAGCTGGAGCCCGGCACGATTGCGGACTGCTTGAGTACGGAGGGCTTGCTCGGCGCGGAATCGTTGTTCTCGACAGTCCACAGTGGTTCTCCTTTACCGGTGACGTCGACACTCCAGCCGGTCGGCGGCGCACCGGCCGTGGCTTGGTCGAAGTTCTCGGCGTGCGCGCTGCCAAACTCGGCCGCCGATGGCACTCCGTCGGCCGCCGATGGCTCACCGGCGGCCGACGGAGTGCCGGAATCGCCACAGCCCGTGAGCCCGATCATCAACACCACAACGATGCTCGCCCGTCGCATGTTCGCACCTCCTCGTTAGAACTAGGAGACCGTTCATCCGCTGCACACTATTGACCTTCAGATAAGTAATACAACCAGGGCGACCAACGGGAGCCCGTTTCAAGGGAGACTAGCCTGTACCACGTTGCATTCCCTCTCTGAACATCAATAAACAGCGGGGGAAGCGCAGGAGCGCGGTGCGGCAACGGTCAACAGACCTCGATGACTATGAGAGACTTCTAATACAATCCAGACTTCATCGCCCAGAGGAGGACAACGCGCTATTCGCGCAGGTCCCCAGTGTGTATCATTCTACGCGGGAGGCGTAGCGCGAGAAGGCTGAGGACCATTAGAAACGTCGAATCGGTCACTGTTCTCCGTGAGGCTGGTTGCGGACGCGCCATGTGCGAGAAGCGAGGCCGGCATCACCGCCACAACGAAGGGAAGCTGGGCAGCCGGGCTTCCCGGCCGCTCACTGGGTCGCGATTCCCATCCGCTTCTTCTCCCTCCGAGGCCGCTCGACTTCCGCCGAGCATCATTTGGAGACCGACATAGGTGAGCAGGTCGGGAGTGCCCCGGTCCACGTCATGGAGACTGCGCCCGAATGAGGCCATCAACGACGTTCGTTTGGTGAAGCCGTACTTGAAGCCCACGTTGAAGAACGTATCGTCCGGCGCGGCACCGCCGGGAAATGTCAGCCCGGCGACCTCTGCCATCAGTTCAAGACGCTCCGTTGCTCCCCAGGCAGCAGTCAGGCCGTATTTCCAACTGTTGGCCACGGGCGCATCCAAGACGACGTTGCAACCGATTTCGCCGTAGACGAAGGCCTTTTCCTCGAAGGGATGTTTGCCCATCTGAAGAGGAAACAGGGCCTCGACTTGGCCACCGCAAAGAGCGACGCGCTGGTTGGCGGTGGGAACCAGGATCTGCGGATATACGGAGGCCATGATGCGGTGATCTTCCTTCCTCCAGGAAGCGATACTTCCAGCCAAGCAAGAGATCGCCCATGCACCGTAACGGCAGGTAGTTCGTGGATCGTCATCTGAATCCCCGAGTCCCCAGCGACCGCCTCCATGTGGCCCGCCACTTCCTGCACCAGAGTGTCAAGCCGGATCACTTCCTTGGGCGTCTGGACGATCTTCGCGTCCTCTCGCGAGAGCAGCAGCAGGCCGTCGGCCAGCTTGGGCATGCGTTCGACTTCTTCCAGAACGCTCGCCAGAACGCGGCGATATTGTCCCGGCGCGAGTGGACCAACGTCGAGCCAGAAGACGCGTGCTGCGCCTGGAAATCGAGGCACGCCAGGGGTATGATCGGGTTCTGCACTCTCAATCCCCCACCAACTCTCCGAGGAGACTGCCATGCCCCAGCCTTTGCACCGTCGCGATCTGCTGAAAGCCCTGGGGGCGACCGGGGGGGCACTGGGGCTGACGCAACTGGGTACGCACCTGGCGGCGGCAGCCCCGGCTGCGGACCAGGGCCAGCCCACGGTGGCCTTCCAGCGGGACTTGCCGGTGCGGCGCGAGGTGGATGTGTTCGTGGCCGGCGGCGGGCCGGCCGGCGTGGCGGCCGCGGTGAGTGCCCGAAACCAGGGGGCCAGCGTCTATCTGGCCGAGGCACATACGTGCTTGGGAGGCATGGGCACGGCGGCGCGCGTGCCGGTGTTCATGCCGCTGACCGACGGGGTCCACTTCTTACCGGGCGGGTTTGGCGAACAGGTTGTCAAGCGTTTGAAGCAAGAGACGGCGACGCGCAATTGCCGGGGGATCGACGCCGAGGCCTTGAAACGCGTGTACGACGCGCTGATGACCGAGGTGGGCGCGGAGTTCACCTTCTATACAACCCTGGTGGCCGTGCAGGCGGAGCAGGGTCGCGTGTCGCACGTGATCTGCGCCGCGCCGAGCGGGTTGTTCGCCGTGCGCGCGAAGGTGTACGTGGACGCCACGGGCAACGGAGACCTGGCCACGTGGGCCGGAGCAGCCTTTGAGAAGGGGGACGAGAAGGGAAACCTGATGCCCGGTACGCTGTGCAGCGTGTGGGCCGGCATCGACTGGGAGACCTGGTACGCGGCGCGGCCCAAGGGGCCGCAACCGGACGGCAGCATGCTGGAGAAGGCCTTTGCCGACGGCGTGTTCACGGTCAAGGATGAGCACCTGACGGGCATGTACCGCACGGGCGACCACACGGGCGGCGGCAACATCGGGCACACCTTCGACGTGGACGCCACGGACGAGGTGTCGCTGACCAAGGCCCTGGTGTGGGGCCGCCGCAGCATGACGGAATACCAGCGCTACTACAGCCAGTACCTGAAGGGCTTCGAGAACCTGCAGTTGGTGGGCACCGGTTCGCTGCTGGGCGTGCGCGAGACACGGCGGATTCTGGGGGACTACGTGTTGTCGCTGGCGGACTACAAACGGCGTGCCACCTTCCCCGATGAGATCGGCCGCTACGCCTACCCGATCGACAACCACCCCCTGCGCCCGGGCAAGGACACCTACGAACAGCATCGCAAGGAGTTCGACGCGGAGTTGAAGTATGCCAAGGGGGAGAGCTACGGCATTCCCTACCGCATCCTGACGCCGAGCGCGCTGCAAAACGTGCTGGTGGCGGGGCGTTGCGTGAGCGCGGATCGCATGGTGCACGGATCGCTGCGCGTGATGCCGGGCTGCTTCATCACGGGCCAGGCGGCGGGCGTGGCGGCCGCCATGGCGGCCGCGGCCGGACAGTCCACGCACCAGGTCGACGTGAAACAACTGCAGCAGCGGTTGAAGGCTGTAGGCGGTTATCTGCCCAACGCATGAGGTCGCATGCATGAAATCGCTCAGAGCGTGTCGGCAACGTCGTTGCTTCTCCCTCGGGGAAAGGACCAGGGTGAGGACGGTTTCACTGGAAAAGTCGTGGGCGTCCACGATCTCCGGGGCCCCTCACCCCCTGCCCCTCTCCCGCTTCGCGGGCGAGGGGAGCTTTTGGCGACTCGCTCTCAGAGGCGGGCGAGCGAGGCGCGGAATGTCTTGGGCTCTGTTGCTTCTGGGCTTGGGGGGCCTGTGGTTGGGCGCGTGGCGACCGGTCCAAGGCGCCGAGCAGCGCCGCGCACCGAATATCCTGCTGGTGCTGGCCGACGATCTGGGCTATGCGGACCTGGGCTGTTACGGAAGCGAGATCCGCACGCCGCAGATCGACGCCCTGGCGGCCGGTGGTCTGCGGTTCACCCAGTTTTACAACACGGCGCGGTGCTGCCCTTCGCGCGCTTCGCTGCTGACAGGACTCTATCCACATCAGACCGGGCTGGGCAGCATGACGGGCGATGCGGGCGAGCGATTTCCCGGCTATCGCGGACGGATCGGCAACCAGTGCGTCACCCTGGCCGAGGTGCTGAAGGCGGCCGGCTATCGGACCGCCATGAGCGGCAAGTGGCACGTGGGCGATACGGTTTCGCCCACGGCGCGCGGCTTCGACGAGTTCTATGGGTTCGTGCGCGGCTACGGGGTGGACTCGTGGGACGCGCGGCCCATGATTCGTCTGCCCGAAGGGCGAACTGCGCGGAAATACGCGCCGGGCGAGTTCTTTGCGACGGACGCGATCACGGATCACGCCTTGGATTTCCTGGCCGACTTTGGGCAGACGCCCGAGCGGCCGTGGTTTTTGTATCTGGCCTATCAGGCGCCGCATTTTCCGGTTCAGACGCGGCCCGAAGACGCGGCCGGCTATGCGGAGATCTATGCCCAGGGATGGGACCAGATTCGCGCGCGGCGGTTGGCGCGGCAGAAGGAGTTGGGGTTGCTGGGGGCGGACACGCCATTGACGCCGCGCAGCCCGATTCCCAATCCGCAAGTCGCGCAGCGATTGGGCTCGATGACCGCGGACGGCGCGAATCCGGCCTGGGACACGTTGGACGCTGCACGGCGCGCGGACCTGGCGGGGCGCATGGCCGCCTTTGCGGGCATGGTTTCGGGCATGGACCGCAACCTGGGCCGCGTGATCGACCAACTGCGCCGGCACGATCAGTTGGCGAACACCTTGATCCTGCTGTTGAGCGACAACGGGGCTTGCGCGGAGTGGGAGCCGTGGGGATTCGATCTGACCGCCCAGTCGAATCTCAGCAGCGGCCCGGGCGCGGGCATCAACCAAGGCACGCCCGGCATGCCCAATCACCTGCACACAGGCGCGGAGCTGGCTGCGATGGGCGGGCCGGGAACGCTCATGAGTTACGGCAGCGCCTGGGCGAATGTGGGCAATACGCCCTTCCGGCTGTACAAGCACTACGTTCATGAAGGCGGGATCCGCACGCCGCTGGTGGTACATTGGCCGGCGCGGATTTCGGCGCGCGGCGCGTTTCGCCAGCAGCCTGGTCACCTGGTGGACATCATGGCCACGCTGGTCGAGGTGAGCGGCGCGGCCTATCCGCGGCAGTTGGGCGGCCAGGCCATTCTGCCCATGGAAGGGACGAGCCTGACGCCGGCCTTTGCCGACGGCGCGTTGGCGCGCGAGGAGTTGTGCTGGGAGCACGAAGGGAACGGGGCGGTGCGCGTGGGGGATTGGAAGCTGGTGCGCAAGGGGCGCGACGGCGCGTGGGAACTGTACGACCTGCGCACGGATTGCGTGGAGATGCAAGACCGGGCGGCGGAGCAACCGGAGCGCGTGCGCCAGATGGCGGCACGCTGGGAGGCCTGGGCCCAGCGCTGCCAGGTGCTTCCGGCTCCACCGGGGCCGCGCAAGCCGCGGCCGAAGCCGTAACGTCGTTTGGACCCTATGAGGCGATGCCGTAATCGGCACGAAAACCAGGCGATGGTCGCAGGGGAGCCTATGGTCCATGAACGGCAGGCAACGCCGGAACAGCCCCTGCAGACAGAGTGTCCGGCATCAGGACGGTGTGTGAAAACCGAGTCTTGACGCGAAAGTGGCGAGTGACGGCGAATTCCCGCCAGTTCTCGGCTAACATTGAAGGGGAGATTGCGTCGCGCAGCGTGTGGATCTGTGTGGCGATCTCCTGGGAAGAATGGGCTATTGTCTCTTGAACGGCGACAGAGTCCACAAGTGCGGTCGCGGCGCATGGCCGTTGCGATCGGTCGTTCAAGGAGTCCTTCAGGCACGTCATGTCCACTCTCGCAAACCGCATTATCGACTACTGGATCGCCTGGCGTTTTCCATTGCTCGTGGCCGCCTTTGTCGCGGGGGCGTTGGCCTTTCCTGCCGCCGGCCGGTTGCAGTTCGACCGTTCGGTCGAGACGATGTTCGCCCCGGGTGATCCGATCCTGGAACCGTACGAGAAGCTCAAGCGGACTTTCGGCGGCAACGAGATCGTTTTGGCCGTGTATGTGGATGAGGGACTGCTGAGTCCCGATGGCCGGGGCATCGACCGGCTGATGGATCTCAGCCGACAGCTCAAGGTGGTCCCCGGAGTCAAGGACGTATTGAGTCTGGATCAACCCCTGGGCAGGGAGATTGTCGAGGACAGTCCTTCGGCCCAGCGGATGCGGCAACTCTTCGCGGGATATACCCACGGGGCCGACGGCCGAACGGTGTCGGTCGGTTGCATGCTGATGCCCCGGTCCCAGACCGACGTTCCCCGGCAAGTGACCATCGATGGCATTCGCCGCGTGATGTCCGCGACTGGCTCGGGCATCGTGACCGGGGAACCGGTGATGGTGGTCGACGGTTTCCGCATCGTCGAGGAAGACGGCCGTTGGTTAAGCTGGTCCTCGACCGGACTGTTGATTCTGGTCATCCTGTTGTGCTTTCGCAGTCTCCGCTGGATGCTGCTACCCATCACCGTAGTCCAGTGGGCAATCCTCCTGACCCAGGCAGTGCTGTTCTGGTCCGGAATGCGGCTGAGCATGGTCAGTTCCATGCTCACGGCGATCGTTACCGTGGTCGGCATCGGGGCGGTGATGCACATTATCGTGCGATACCGCGAGGCGCGACGCGCGGGTCGGCCACCGCGTGAGGCGCTGGTGGCAACGACCCTCTTGCTGGCCGGGCCGATCTTCTGGTCGTTGGCCACCGACGCGGTGGGCTTCGGTTCGTTGCTGCTGAACTCGGTGGAACCGATCGCCCATTTTGGCCTGATGATGGTCCTTGGCTCTTTGATGGTGCTGGTGAGCCTGGTGCTGATCCTGCCCGCCTTCGTACTTGTCGGCCAGCGGGATGGCGATTCCGAACAGGCCGGCGGCGAAGGGCGCCTCGGCAGTCCATTAGCGTGGACGGTTCGCGCCGTCCACCGCTGGCCCTGGACGATGGGCCTGGCGAGCGTCCTTCTGACCGCCGGCGCGATTGCCGGCACGTTCTGGCTGCAGGTGGAGACTGACTTCACGCGGAACTTCCGCGCCTCCAGTTCGATCGTCCAATCGTACGCGACAGTTGAGGACCACCTGGGCGGGGCCGGCATCTGGGACGTAATCTTGCGCGCACCCCATCCCATCCCCTGGGACTACCTGCAGCGCGTGCAGCGACTCCAGACGCGGCTGCGCCAGGAGGTTGTCGTCGAGGGCCCGGACGGCCGGTCGCTGCCGGGCCTGACGAAGGTCCTCAGCCTGGCAGACGCCCTGACCGCCGCCTCATCGACCAACATCGAAACGATCCGTCTGGTTTCGATGCGAAACGCGGCGGTGCATACGGCTCTGAATCGCCTCAGCAAGCGAATGCCGGTATTCGCCGCCGCGCTGTATGGGGAAGATCCGCAATCGCCCGGGCAATACTACTTCCGGATTATGCTCCGCGCGCGGGAACAACAACCGGCTGGGCAGAAGGAGCGGCTGATACAGCAGGTGCAGGCGATCAGCGAGCAGGAGTTTCCTTCAGCCGACGGCATGCCCCACGCAGAGGTGACCGGCTTCTTCGTGCTGCTCACCAATCTGATTCACAGCATCCTGCGCGACCAGTGGATCACTTTCGCGGTGGCGACGGCAGGAATTGGACTGATGATGCTGGTGGCCTTGCGGAGTTGGCTCTACGGCCTGGTGGCTTTGGTTCCCAACGTGCTGCCGATTTTGGCGGTCACCGGGCTGATGGGTTGGTTGGGGCTGCGGATCAACATGGGCGCGGCGATGATCGCGGCGGTTTCCATGGGGTTGTCGATCGACTCCTCGATCCACTACATTACCTCATTCCGCCGCGCGCGCGGCGAAGGCCGATCGCCGCAGGAGGCCCTCGCGGTCACCCAGCAAAGCGTGGGCCGGGCCGCCATCTTCTCCACGGTGGCCCTCAGCGCCGGATTCCTGGTTCTGTGCAGCAGCCAGTTCGTGCCCACCGTGTACTTCGGGGCGCTGGTCACCCTGACGCTTGTCGGCGGGCTCGTGGGAAATCTGGTGCTGCTGCCGCTGTTGTTGGGTGTGATGGTGAAGAAATAGCCGCATCGACCTGCGATCTGCGTCGCGGTCAGTGAAAGCGGAAGGCGTACAGGTCGCCGTCCTTGATGACGGTCATCATGTGCCGCTCGGGCAGGGGCGACTGGGGCCGCGGGGCCTTGACGGGCTCGTGCATGCGGAGCGTGGTGTGATGCAGGTCTGCGATCAGATGCCGATCGACGAACAGCTCGCGCCGCGAACCGATCTCCACCGCCTGCCCCCAGCCAAGGGCGGGGATCAAGAACAGGGGGAGCACCGCCATGCACAAGGAGCGGATCGTGAAAGGTGTATGGGGTGTCGGAGAAGGCATGCCGTAGCTGTCTGGCGCGTTGCCCCGGGGAAGTTTCGCACATCGGTCCCGAGCACCGAGAAAGTGCGTTGATTTCCGGGGCCGTGTTTGATTTTCCCCAGTTCCTGCTCCGGAATCAAGAACGTGGGGAAAAACGCAAGAGACTGGCGAGCCCGGGTGTCGAGCCACCCGGGCGACCCCTCCGCCATTGCACCGGTTCAAGATTGTCGCGAATCACCGTTTTGCCAGGACCACCGAATGCGTTCCGAAAAAGGGTCGTTTTTCGGGACGTCCGAGAAAAGGGATGACTTGACGGGACGTCAGTGAGTGCAAGGCGCGAGCGTTGCCGTTCACCCGGCCGAGGGACGGCGCGCATCGCCGCTCCCGAGGATCGGGCGCAACGGTTTGTTAGATTGCACCTACGCTCCAAACGTCACAGTGAACTGGGGTGCTCGGCCATTGACGCCGAAGACCAGCGTGGACGGCAACTCTGTACACCAAACGTAGTAACTTTCGGTAGGCGTGCTTTGATTTCCAGCGCGCATTAGCCACAATGAATTGTCTGGAGAGGGTCCCTCGCAGCAATTTGTGAGCATTCCGGAATCGGTCGGCACTTCTCGTGGGCCAATCATGATCGAGGGCTGAACCCGCTCCTTCTCGGCCAGCGGCACGCAGGCGATAAAGGGGGCCCAAACACCTGCTCGCGGCCTTACCTCTATTGCAATGGGCTTTGAGCGGCCTTCCATCCGATGCACATGAAGGTGATAGGGCTGAACGTCAGGTCTTGAAGCTGCGTGGATGCGGCGTTCGGCGGCCGCGCTGATTCGTTCCTTCCAATCAGGGTCCGTGATGCTGACGTGCAGTCGAGTTCGGATACCTGCCGGAATCAAGGACGGGTCCGTATGCGTCAGAAACAAGGCGATGACTGGAAACGCATCGCCTCTCGATTTGAGCGCCCTATCGAGTGCGTAGGCGAACTCTTCCTTGCATGGTTCACTGGCTAAACTGTTATTTGTAGCCACGAGTAGCCAAGCGTCGCTTTGATCGGACTTGCAGATAAACCCTTCGATTTCTTCCCAGAGTCTCCGCCCTGCACCCAAATTCCAGCGGTCCAATTTAACTGTGAGGCCCGCGCGCCCGAGTTCTTGGGCAACAAAATCGACATCGTTGTGCTGATTGTCCGCCCACGCGTAGGTAATCCAGACGGTTGCCATTTGCCTACCGTTCCTTGTGCAATCTAACGTTTGAGGTCAGGCGCGCTGTAAAGCGTCGCCTGCACCTGATGGTTTGGCTCCTGCTTTGCATGCTCTCTGGCTCAAGCCTCAGATTTCTCCTGAGCAATCCTGTCCTTCATCACCTGAAATGCGACTTCCGCGGCCTCCTTGGATGCCCTCTCGTCGTCAATGTACTTCCGCTTGTATTGAACTGCCCATTCAGGAAATGACTCGCAGTCACGGAGTCTCCCTATCGCGTCTTTGTCCGTAGGGTCAATCTCCTGCCAGTCTCGCGCTAGTCGTGTGAATAGATAGCTCAACGTTGGAAGCATCTTGTCGTATGCCTGTCGCAGTTCCTCATTGCCTGTGGCCTCCCGGTTGGTTTCGTACTCGTCCATGACCCACCTGATGGCATAGAGAAGCGTGCCCTTCGGGTAGGGCAACAGAGCACAATCACCAATGAGAGGAGAATGCTCGGCCATGAGATCACTGAAGGCAAACACCATCTTCTCGTACCGCTTTCGGTCGCCTATCGGCCCCTTCAGCAATGCCTCAAGTCGTTTTGCATTCGATGCCGCGTTCTCGTCGCCGCCTTTGGCGGCTTGGCGGTAGAGATCAAGCGCGATAGTGTGGTCCTGAGGCACGCCCTCTCCGCTTTCGTATAGCGTTGCGAGGTTGTTCTGGCTCCCGGCGTGACCTTGATCGGCAGCCATTCGGTACCACTTTGCGGCCTCTGCGACGTCGCGAGGCACACCTTCGCCATTCTCGTACATCGATGCGAGATTGTGCTGTGCTCTTGCGTCACCTTGCTCCGCTGCAATCTTGTACCAGCCTGCGGCTTCGGCGAAGTCCTGCTCCACGCCGTCTCCGTCATACGCCATCTGTCCAAAACTGCATATTGTCTTCGGGTCCTCAAGCAAGTCCCGCTCTCTTTCAAGTTTCTTGAGTTCTGCTTGCATCCTGGCGATTTCCGCGTCATCAGCAGGGAGAGCAGGGGGCGATTGTTCGGCGGCTCGTTGCCGACATCCATTTCGTTCCTCGCGCGCGACCTGAAGGCATGACACAACAACTACGAACAAAGTGATTACGCTCGTACCGACGAGCCACCATGAGGGATGCGTCGTGGACCGTACCGTGAAAGCCATCACGTTGACGGCTAAGGTGATAAGCCCGCAGAGAACAGCCAACCCGATTGCCGCATGTAAGGCCCTTCCACGAGGAGCGAGTTTTGCGCCCGTATAGACCAATGCCCATGGGCCCAGGAGGGAATTCAGGAACTGTGAGAACCAGTTCTGCACGTTGTCGGGATATGGCAGGGCCTCGCTTGCGAGGCCAACTCCGAGTTGAATCAGAATGTAAGCGGCCAGCGTCACCGGGAGCATCAGACCCCATCGGAGCCAGTTTGGCATGCCTGAACCCTTCCGGCTCTTCGCTGGCCTGAACGGGTTTGGCACCAGTGTCAGTCGTATCCCGATGGCACGTATCCCGAAGGTGACGGCGAGGTAGATGATGAGCCACATGAGTTCTGGCCACATTCCTTTGAACAACGTGGCCAGAATTCCCATTGCAACGACACCCACGCCCGCGAGAACGAGACCAACCACGGTGGCGGCCAACCCCCACAACGTGTACGTCAGGAGAAGACCGAGGAACCAGGTCACCAGCCCGAAAAGGTAGGACGAGATGTACAGAACGAGCCCAATCCATGGCCGAAGGCGGGAGAAGATAGCGAGTGGAAGGAGGATAATGAGATCGACTACTAAGACGAGACTGGCCGTGTTTACCAGCGATTGCATGACGTGTTCGCCCATCCAGACGGAACCCTTGACGAACATGATGCCCAGAACGCAGAACGCGAGGAGCAGCACGAGCCCCAGTACTGTGTTTCCGATATGCCTGATCCGTTCGTTCATTTATCCTTGCTGCCGAACTCACCCTGTAACGTGATTTCCACTTTTGTCAGGATAGTCAGGCGCGCGCTGCACCGCAAGTGGGGGACTGAGGGTCCTGCTTGGCGGACACCCCGATGAACAGAGGCATCGACACAAGACATTGCGAGACGATGGCTTGCGTTGGCTTTTCAGCCTATACCGATGTCTGCCCACGCCTCAGTTTTGCGACCAGCCGGGCATTGATCGTCGGCTCTGCCCTGCTACCGGCGGCGGTTGCCGGTGGTTCTCTCTCGGCAGGAAGTCCTTCAGGTTCTGGCCTTGATGCGTTCGCCGTAAGAAGGAGGAAAGGCAAAGGGGAAGAACGAGACAGAGGACAGGAGGAACCACCAAGGCAAGGGCACGAGGAGCGGATGGGATGAAGGGCCGCCGCAAAGCGGGCGGGCTTGTCTGGGGATTCTGACCGCTGACGCGAAAGAAGCGGTCGCTCGTGCCGATCCGGAAATACGCCGGGGCCGGGTGGCGTGACGTCCCTCGCGCCACCTGTGAGGAGCGATTCCTGTTTCCCGAGGAGGCTATCCGCCGGGAGGGTTTTTCAGGCGATGCCCGTTAGACGGCGGGGCTTTTGCAGGCGGACGCCCTCCGGAGCTGGACAATTACATATCTATTACACAGCGGATACACAGTGGATACCCGGGGTGGGGCGATGCAGCACTATAATGCTCGGCTATAGGAACCTATCCCAGAACCATCATAGCCACGTCGGGCGGCCCTGTAGGGCCGAATTGCCGACAGGCGTTGGGACCGGTTCCAAGACTGGGTTTTTCGACATCCTGCGAGCAAGATGATGATCAAGAGCATAGCCCCTACGCCTTCGCTTGTGCCTGTCACGTCCGCCCCGGCCCGGCATCCGTTGGGCTCGCGCGCTCGGGTGCTGCTGACCAGCGTTTTTGGCCCCTACGCCCAGGACGACGAGTACGGTAGCCGGGTGATGAACCCGATGGAGCTGTATCACAACCAGGTGACGCGCGTGCAAGGGGCGTTTTCGCTGCGGATGTTTCACCGTTCCTGGGGGTTGATGCTGATCCAGGCGAACATCGCGGCGCCATGCACGCTTCTGGACTTCCCCACGCTGGATCGCTTCATCGAGGAGATTCGCGACGGGCAGTACGACGTGGTGGGGATCAGCAGCATAATTCCCAACGTGTTCAAAGTGAAGAAGATGTGCGAGCTGATCCGCCAGTATCAGCCGAACGCGAAGATCGTGGTGGGCGGGCACATTGCGAACATGCCGGACCTGGCCCAGCGCATCGACGCCGACCACATCGTCAAGGGGGAGGGAGTCCGCTGGTTCCGCACGTACTTGGGGGAAGACGCCTCGCAACCGATCCGCCATCCGCGCTGCACGTCGGGCTATGGCACGCGGAACATGGGGTCGCGCGCTCCGGAGCAACCCGGCGACGTGGCCGCGGCCGTGCTGCCGTCGGTGGGCTGCCCGCTGGGGTGCAACTTCTGCTCCACGTCGGCGATGTTCGGCGGCAAGGGGCGCGCGGTGCACTTCTACAAGACGGGCGACGAGCTGTTCGACATCATGTCGCAGCTTGAATCGAGCCTGAAGGTGCAGTCCTTCTTCATGATGGACGAGAACTTCCTGCTGGAGCGGAAGCGGGCCCTGCGCCTGCTGGAGCTGATGCAGCAGCACGACAAGTCGTGGGCCTTGTACGTCTTTACCTCGGCCAACGTGTTGAGAACCTACAGCATCGAGCAGCTCGTGGCGTTGGGCATCTCGTGGGTCTGGATGGGGCTGGAAGGGAAAGACAGCCAATACAGCAAGCTCCACGGCATCGACGCCCCGGGCCTGGTTCGCCGGCTGCAGTCGCACGGCATCCGCGTGCTGGGATCGACGATCATCGGCCTGGAGAACCACACGCCCGAGAACATGGACGAGGCGATCGACTACGCCACCGCCTACGACACGGATTTCCACCAGTTCATGCTGTACACGCCGATTCCCGGCACCCCGCTGCACGCCGAGCTGGCGGCGCAGGGGCAAATGAAGGATGAAGACGAGTTCCATCCAGCGGACATTCATGGGCAGTTGATCTTCAACTATCGGCATCCGCACATCCCGGCGGGCATGGAAGGGGAGATGATCAAGCGGGCCTTCGAGCGCGATTTCGAGGTCAACGGCCCGAGCGTGGTGCGGATCGTACGGACTACGTTGGCGGGCTGGCTGCGCTACAAGGACCATCCCGACGCGCGGATCCGCCGCCGTTTCGCCTGGGAGGTCCGCGAGTTCGGCGACGTATTTTCGGCCGTGGTGGGGGCGTCGCGGTTGTACTACCGCCGCAATCCGGCGCTGCGCGCCAAGATGGACGCCATCCTGCGGATCCTGCACCGGGAGTTCGGTCTGAAGTCGCGATTCTACTCGACGGTGGGCGGGGCCTATCTGCGCTGGAGGGTGTACCGCGAGGAGCGGCGGCTGGCGCGGGGCTGGACCTACGAGCCGCCGACCTTCTATGAGCAGAACGAAGCCGCACACCGTCTGGCCGAACCAGGGGCTGCCCCTGCCACGCTATGCCAGCCAATCACCTGCCGCGTGGCGCCGCCGGCCAGCGCGGTGGAGCTTGCGCCGCACCGCGCGCCGCATTCGGTGGCCGTGGGTTGAACAGCGCTGCGGAATGCGAGGGTCCGGCGCAGTTCGTGGGCAAAGGCCGTTGCCCATGGGAATCATCCTGAGCGAGGCGACGGATCTGTGCCGAGGCGCGCCCTTGCAGGGCTGGCGAGTTGTTTGGGCTTCCTGTCCCAGGCCTGTCGGCCTCGGCTGGAGGAGTGCGGCCCTGCGGGCCTGAAGAGCATTCCAGGCTGCGGGGCCGGTTATCGGGTGTCAAGAGAGCACCGTCGTCCCTGAGACCCATTGGCCGTCTGCGGCGATCCATCTGGCAACGGGCATTGGCCCGGACGGTCATTTTGCGCGAGGCGACGGATCTGTGCCAAGGCGCGCCCTTGCAGGGCTGGCGAGTTGTTTGGGCTCCCGGTCCCAGGCCTGTCGGCCTGGGCTGGAGGAGTGCGGCCCTGTGGGCCTGAAGAGCATTCCCTGGCCACACGCGCCGGTGAGCGTCGCTTGACAGGCATTTTGCCGCCGGGGTATGTTCACGGGGTGCTGCCGTTGGCCCCCAGGAACCTCTATGGTGATGTCGCTGCGCCGCCCGTTGAGTCTGCCGATCACGCTGGCCGTGGTCATGATCGTGCTGTTGGTCGTGTTGACCGTGGGCTGGGTGCTGTTGAATGTCTCTGGGGCCCTGGCCAACTACGACTCGGCCAGCGTGTATTGGACGCTGCTGACGATCGGCACGACGTTCATCGTGCTGTTGGTCGTGGGGGTAGTGATCTATCTGACGCTGTCGGTCAAGGCGATCAATCTGAACCGACGGCAGTCGAATTTCATCGACAGCGTGACGCACGAGTTGAAATCGCCCATCGCCTCGCTGAAGCTGTACCTGCAGACGCTCAACCGGCGGCGGACGAGCGCGGAGGAACAGGCCGAGTTCCACCGCGCGATGCTGGAGGAGGTGGAGCGGCTGGATCGGTTGATCAACCACGTGCTGGACGCGGGGCGGTTGGAGGCCGACCGCCTTGGTCCGGTGGAAGACGTGCCACTGGCGCCGCTGTTGCGGGAATGCGCGGAGATGATCTGTCTGCGCTACCAGGTGCCGGCCGACACCGTGTGTCTGGACGTCGAGCCGTGCGCCGTGCGCGGCCGGCCGATCGATCTGGACATGATCTTCCGCAACCTGCTGGACAACGCGGTGAAATACGCCGGACCGCAGCCGCGGGTCGAGGTCACGGTGCGGGTTGAGGATCGCACGGCCGTGATCCAGGTGTGCGACAACGGGCGAGGGATTCCGCCCCCGTTGCGGCGGAAGATCTTCGGCCGATTCGTGCGCCTGGGCACGGAGTTGGAGCGCGACAAGCCGGGGACCGGATTGGGCCTGTACATTGTGCGAACGCAGGTCCGCCGCTTGCGCGGTTCGATCCGGGTCGGAGACCGGCCCAGCGGATCGGGGGCCCTGTTCGAGGTCCGCCTGCCCTGCGGCAGCCAGGCCACCGAACCTGATTGACGGGGAACGCCGACGCATGGCCGAAGCCAAACACATCCTGATCGTGGAAGACGAGAAACACCTGGCCACGGGCATCAAGTTCAATCTGGAGGCCGAGGGGTATCGCGCCACCATCGTCGGGGATGGGCCGTCGGCCTTGCGACTGATCGAACAGGACCGCAACGCCGTGGACCTGGTGGTTTTGGACCTGATGCTGCCGGGCATGAGCGGCTATGCCGTGTGCGAGGCGCTGCGCGCGGCCGATCAGATCATTCCGATCCTGATCCTCAGCGCGCGGACTTTGGCCGAGGACCGCACGCGCGGTTTTGATGTGGGCGCCGACCAGTATCTGACCAAGCCCTTCGACCTGGACGAGTTTCTGAGCCGTGTGAAGAACCTGCTGGCACTGTACACACGGCGCGTGGAGCGTTTGCCAAGCGTCAAGCCGTTGGACACCTGTTCCTTCAGCAACATCGAGATCCACTTCGACGCCTGCGAAGTGTTCGTGGGCGGCGAGGCGGTGCGCACGACGCAACTGGAAATGAAGTTGCTGCGCTACTTCGTGGAGAACGAAGGGCGGATCATCCCACGCCGCGAGTTGCTGGAGAAGGTGTGGGACCTGCCGGGGAATCTGAACACGCGCGCCCCGGACCAGTTCATCCGCCGCTTGCGCAAGATCCTGGAGCCCAACCCGGCCGAGCCACGCCACCTGTTGACGCTGCGCGACGCCGGGTACCGGTTTGTGGCCCAGCCCAAGGCGGGCTGAGGCAGACGAGGCTCAGGAGCAGTTGCCGAGCCAGCCCTCGATCGAGGGCCGAGGCCCTGGGGGGCGGCGCGGGACCGCCGGCCGGTCTTTCTGGTGGGCGATGGCCGAGGGGTGTCGGCCACGGCTCTTTTCGTTGTGCGGTTGGAGGATCCTTCCGGGCCGGTTCCATGTCGGCGTGGGCCGACGATCGGCGAATCATGACGGGCGTGCTGCAACAGGGTGCTGCCGGGTTGCGTCGATCACGGTGGGCCGGCTCCAGTCGATGCGCGCCTTGGGCCAGACACAGAAGCTGCCCGGATACTTCCCGCGGTAGCCGCTGGCCATCGCGCACCAGGGGCCGAAGGTCTCGCGCAGGCCCTGCTTGCCATAGAAGTCGGGCAACCCCAGGACGTGGCCTTGGGCTGTGGTTTCATCCGCTAGTAACCGAAAGAACGGAGTCGACTTGGTTTGCTACAGACCGAGCTTGCAACGCATGAGCGTCGCGCCGGAGCCGTAGTACAGCACCCCATCGTCGGTGATACAGAAGCCGTGAGCGCGTTTGAGCGATTCATGGCGTGCGAGGATCACGGCCCGGTTCTCGGCCGGATCGATGGTGAAGATGGCGTCGTCGCCCAATCCGACGAGCAAGCCGCGTGAACCGACCGGCGCGTCGTGCAATTCGGGGAAGTGCACGCCCTTGACCGGCAGCGGCGCGGTGTGGATCACGCTCTGCGTGCGCGGATCGAAAACGTAGTACTGGCCATTGCCCAGCCCGTAGATGAGGCCGTTGCGTGCGCGCACGGCGCGTCCATAGCTTTTTGCGCCGGGCAGCGGCTGGGTTTGCAGCACGAGGGCTTCCTTGTTCAGATCCCAGAGGAAGACGCAGGCCTCCTTTTCGGTGGCAATGGCGCTGCTGCCGCCCTGGATCGAGGTGGTGCAAAAGAGCTGGTTGGCCTCTGGGACCGCTGCCACGTACATCACGCTCTGGTTGGGAATGGGGCTGGGCCAGGTCTTGAGTGCGAGGTCGGCCGGATCGACGCGGAGGATCGCGCCGCCCAGGCGGCCCTTGGAGGGCATGGTTCCGGTATAAAGCATGTTGTCGGGGCCGAGGCACCATTGGACGGGCCGTTCCTGGCCCGCGGCGTGCCCCAGGGGGCGCGGGTTCTGGCCCTTGACGATGGGGGCGGCCGGGTCGAACAGGTCGACGTAGGCGCCGAAGTAGCTGGCGAAGAAGAGGCCCTGGGAAAGGCTGATGATGTCGTAGACCTGGCATTTGCCCGAGTCGAGGATGCCAAGGTCGGCGAGGCGGCCGGTGGCCGTGTCGCAGGAGAAGGTGTGGCCGGGCAGGAGGCTGGAGCCGTAGATCTTGCCGTCGCGCTGGCAGGCGACGCTGAAGATGGCGGCCTGGCGGCCGCGGTAGTCGGTGGGCAGCCAGCGGACCTTCTTTGAGCCGACCCCAGACGCTGTCGGCAACTCACCACGGCTGGGCCGCCCGGCCTGGCTGGGGCGGTTCTCGGATAGGTTCTTCGCCTTAGAGCCGGCCCCAGAAGCTGTCGGCAGCTCATCGCGGCTGGGCCGCCCGACCTGGCTGGAGCGGTTCTCAGATAGGTTCTTGGTATCGGTCAGGCGGAGTTGTCCCTCTTCGTTCAGATTGCCGACGATCGTATCGCCGGCGAGCAACGGCACGCGGACCGCGGCCGGCGCAGTCTTGATGGGCTGGACGCCGTCGGGGCGGCACAGAAATAGCTGTGCACCGCAGCGCGTATAGACCTTCCCGTCAGCCGCTTTCCAGACCTGCGGCGAACCTTGGCGCTCGGTGCACGGGGCGGGCAGGATTTGCTGCTTGCTGCTGGTCGTGGGATCGAAGGCCCAGAGTTCCATGTGGTGCAGCCCGACGGGCGCGTAGACGACGCCCTCGTCGCTGACGCACACGTTGGGGAAAATGTAGCGCTGCTTGGGATCGGTGGGCAGGCGGCCGAGGTTCTGAATCTTGCCGCTGCGCGTGTCGCAGCAGACGAGGCTCGCCGTAGGATAAGAGCCGATGTAGAACCGGCCGTCCGGGCCGATGGCGCCGCTGCCGAAGTAGCTGGCCGACTTGATTGGAACCCCGAGGTTCTGCAGCTCGCGGCGCGCCGCATCGTAGCGGAGGAAATGGGCCGGACTGCCCACATAGAGATAGACATTGCCGTCGGGCCCCTGGATCAGGGCAATCTTGCCCGAGCCGTACTTGCTCAAGTCGTGGCAGACCGACTCGCCGGTGTCGGTGCGGATGCCGATCAAGGCGGCGCGCCCCAATCCGGGCTCGACATAGCCGCCCCATGCGATCCAGTGGCGATCGGGGTCCTGGGTAACGGCGCTGATGGGCAGATCGCGGAAGGAGACGGGGTCGCCCAAGGCCTCGAACTCGCAGGATGGGGCAGCCGCCGCGCACGCAGAACCGAAGAGCCACAAGCCCAAGCAGCAGAGAACGCGGGCCGTCATGTTGTGGTCTCCAGCCGATGGTGCACAGTGCCGGTGCAGAATGTCAGCCCCTCGTTCGGTTTGCAGCCAGGCAGGCCGGGAACGGCCGCCTGCCATGTTAGCAGGGTGGGGAGCGGCATTCCAGATGGCCGCGCCAGCCGATATGCACATTCGCGGTAGTTGGTTGACTGATGCCACAGGGGCCACGACAATGAGGGCAAGCACCATGATCACACGGTCTTCGACACAACGACACCTTGAACCGCCCCGCGAGGCGCGCCGCCACGGTTTCTCGTGGGCCACGCTGTTGGTCGTGTTGGGCCCTGCGCTTTGGGCCTATTGGCCAGGCGCGGCCGAAGGCCGTGAGGATCCCCGGCCCCCGAACCTGGTGATCATCCTGGCCGACGACCTGGGCTATGCCGATCTGAGCTGCTACGGCAACGACCGGTTCGCCACGCCGCACCTGGACCAGTTGGCGCGCGAAGGGCTGCGGTTCACCGATTTCCACGCCAACGGCGCCGTGTGTTCGCCCACGCGCGCGGCCCTGGTCACGGGCCGTTATCCGCAGCGTACGGGCGTGGATGAAGTGATCGCCGCCGATCCGGCCCGAGGCATGCGCGACAAGGACGGGCTGCGTCTGGAGGAACGGACGTTTGCCGATCTGCTGGGCGCGGCCGGGTATCGGACCGGACTGATGGGCAAATGGCACCTGGGCTATGCCAGCCGTTTCCATCCCCTGCGGCGCGGCTTTTACGAGTTTCACGGCTATCTGAGCGGCAATGTGGACTACCAGGCTCACATCGACCAGGCGAAATTCGCCGATTGGTGGCGCGACGAGGCCTTGCACGAAGAGCCCGGCTACAGCACGCATTTGATCACCGCGCACGCGCTGCGGTTTATCGAAGCCCACCGCCAGGGGCCATTCTGCCTATACGTGGCGCACGAGGCGGTGCACTATCCTTACCAGGGCCCCAAGGATCCACCGGTGCGCGGTCCCCAAAGCCAGGAGCCGCTGAAGGGACCGGAGATTCAGCGCGCTTACGGCCAGATGCTGCAGGAACTGGACGGCGGGGTGGGACAGATTGTTGCCCTGCTGCAGCGACTGGGGTTGGATCGCGACACGCTGGTCTTCTTCTTCTCGGACAACGGCGGCACCACGCACGCCAACAACGCCCCGCTGAGCGGTTTCAAGGGCAGCCTGCTGGAGGGCGGGCATCGCGTGCCGGCGATCGCCTGGTGGCCGGGGCGGATCGCCGCCGGACGGATCACGGCCCAGACGGCCATGAGCATGGACCTGCTGCCGACGATGCTGGAACTCGCCCGGGTCGCGGCGCCGGCCAACCGCAAGTTGGACGGCGTGAGCCTAGCGCCGTTGCTGCTGCGCGACGAACCGCTGCCCGAGCGAACCCTGTTCTGGCAGTTCCAGGGACGGCAGGCGGTGCGGCAAGGTCCGTGGAAACTGCTGGTCAACGACTCGGCGGGTGGCGTCAAGCCGGCCAAGAAGCGGCGCCAGGAAGAGTCGCTGGCTCCGCGTCTGTTCAACCTGGCCGAGGACATCGCCGAAGGCAAGGACCTGGCAGCACAGCAGCCGCAGAAGGTGCAGGAACTGTTGTCGGCCCTGGAGGCCTGGTGCAAGGAGGTGACGGCGCGGCCCGCCCCATGACGGCCGGGAAGTCTCGCAGGCACGGTTGCCGTTGGTGGCGGCAGGCGGATCGTGCGCGCAGCGCGCGCCACGGGGTCGGCTATGTTTGCCCAGCGGTGGCTGCCATAGTATAGTGGGGGCGTCTGCAAGTCGTCTTGACTCCGGCGCGTGCAATCATCGGGAGCCCTGCCATGGATCGTGTTTGCCTGAGGCGCGTGCTCGTGGCCGGGTTGTTTGCGGCGTGCGCGCCGGTGGCCTGGGCGGCCGGCGATCTGCCGCTACAACCCTTTTCATACCACGAGGGTTTTGAGGGCCAAGCGCCCAAGATCGAACTGTGGGCCAAAGACGGCACGGCAGTCGAGAATGTTGTCGGCCTCAGCGAAGAAAAGGCTTACGAGGGGAAGCGGTCGCTCAAGTTCGACGTGACCATCCAGAGCGGCAGCTATGGTTACTGGGGCCTGCGCGTCCGCGTGCCATGTGCGGGGAAACTGAAGCTCTCGGCCCGGATGCTGGTCACTGAGGGCACGACGGCGCGGGTTGGATTCGGCACGAACCTCGTGTTTCCGCCCACACATCACTCCGGGTGCGGCGCGTTGGAAAGCTACAAGGAGCCGACCCGGGGGTGGAAGCTCATCGAGTGCGACCTGGTCGCTCGCGGGGCGCAGGGCGCTGCAACCGTGATGCCCAAATCGGCGCCCGGCGTGCGCGGCGATGAGGTGGGCGTGATGCTGGACCGCTGGGCGGTCTTTGTCAATGGGCGAGCAGGCCAGCGTGCGGTGGTCTATCTGGACGACGTGCGAATCGAGGGAGAGGTTCCGAGCCAGGCGGACTTCAAAGCCGAGTTGGAGCGGAGGTGGGCCAGGTGCCAGGCGCGATTCCAGCCGCAAATCCAGGCATGGCGATCGGAACTAGGCAGCCTTGAGAAGACGCTCAAGGAGTTGCCCAATCTTTCCGGGGCGGCGCAGGAGTACATCGAAGCGGCCTGCCGGACGGCAGCCCGCGCGCGAGAGCTGGCTGACCAACTGGCAAAGCGGGGCTACGACTCACCGGCCGAGGCGGCCACGCTGCAGGCCGCGACGCGGATCTTGCAGTACGCGCCGGACACGGTTCGAGCCCTCGCGCAGGGCGAGGCGGCGGGGGAACCGTACCTGATCTACACGCCCCGGGCGATCACCAACGATCGGATCTCGGCCGACACGTTTCCGATCCCCGCGCCGATCGGGAAGGAGCTGGTCTGCGCGGGTTGTCGCGGCGAGTACGAGTCGCTGTCAGCCGCCGTGTACGCCCTGAAAGACATCCGGGGCCTTACGGTATCCGTGAGCGACTTGCATGGGCCGGCGGGCAGGCTTCCGGCTGACGCCGTGGACGTCTGCGTGGTGAAGTGCTGGTACCAGGCGGGGCGGGAAATCTCGATCACGAAGAAACGGCTCTACGTGCCCGAGCTGCTGCTGAAGGACGACGACCTGGTGCGCGTCGATCTGGAGAAGCAAGAGAACTACCTGCGGAGCACGGCCGTGGACGGAACGCAGACCTATGTGCCCTGCAGCGGCCCGACGAGCGAAGAACTCCAGGACGTGCGCCCGGTGGATGCGGCGGCGCTACGGCCGGTGAGCATTCCGGCCGGATCGCTCAAGCAGTTCTGGCTTACGGTACACATTCCCGAGACTGCCAAGGCGGGAACCTACCAGGGCACGGTCGAGTTCCGCATGGGGCAGGCGGGGCAGCGGATTCCGTTGAAAGTGACCGTACACCCCTTTGAGCTGGACGCGTCACGTTTGATCTATTCGATCTATTATCGTGGCCGGATCGCGGCGGATGGCAAACCGGCGATCTCCGCGGATCACAAGTCCGAAGAGCAATACCGGGCGGAAATGGCGGATCTCAAGGCGCACGGGGTGCTCTACCCCACAAACTACCAGGGGCTGGACGGCAAGCTACTGCCGCGGATGCTGCAGATTCGCAAGGAAGTGGGACTGCCCGGCGGCCCCTTGTACAACCTTGGCCGCTCGACCGGAGCCGCCACCGATCCGCGGCAACTGGAGAGTCTGCAGCGGGATATCCAGCGCTGGTTGGAGTTTTGCCGGCCGTTCGGATACGACACGGTCTACTTCTACGGCACCGACGAGGCGCGCGGCGAGCGGCTGCGCGCCCAGCAGGCCGCATGGAAGGCGGTCCAGGCGGCCGGGGGGCGAACCTTCGTCGCCTGCTACATCGGCGAGACCTTCCAAACGATGGGCGGTCTGCTGAATTGCGCCGTGTTGGCCGGCCGGCCCAGTCCCGAGGAGGCGCGCCAATGGCACAGCGTCGGCGCGCAGGCCTTCTGCTACGCGTATCCGCAGGTGGGCAATGAGGAGCCGGAGACGTATCGCCGGCACTTCGGGATGGAATTGTGGCAGGCCGGCTTTGACGGCGCCATGGACTACGCCTATCAGCACCAGGACGGGCACATCTGGAACGACTTTGACGGACGCAAGTACCGTGACCACATGTTCGCCTACCCGACGGTCAACGGCGTCGTGGACACCACCGCCTGGGAAGGATTTCGCGAGGGTGTGGACGACGTGCGGTACCTGACGACGCTGGTGAGGCGGATCGAACGCGCCAAGGTTGACCCCGCGAAGCGATCCCTTGCCGGCCAGGCCCAACAGTGGCTGGACGCCATCGACACGTCCGGCGACCTGGACGCAATCCGTGCGAAGGTTGTCGAGTGGATTTTGAAGTTCAATGCCCAGGATTGATGCCCCGGCGCTGTGCACCACCGCAACTCGGGGTCCCTGCAGTCGCGGAATGGTCGTGGACAGCGCGGACCTCAATGAAATAGCTCCCTTGTTCAGGAGGTAATCCGATGTCCGTTGCCTTGCTCATTCGCCCCTGGTGCGCGGCTGGTTTGTTGCTGGCAACGTTCGCCGCCAGCGCTGTTTCGGCCGAGATCAAGATCTATATCGTTACCGACTTGGAGGGGGCCAGCGGCGTGTACCAGTTTGCACAGACGCGGGACGCCAAGGAGACGCCCCTCGGTCAGCAGGCGATGGAACCGGGCGCGAAGAAGGCCATCGCCGCGATCCCGAAGTGCAGGCCCTACAAGCTCACGCTGCCGATCCAGGCCAGGTTGCAGTACCTGGTGTTCGAGGGGGCGGAGAAGAAGCCTCGGCAGGTGACCAAGGAGGCCGTTTTGCAGGACGACCTGCATTTGACGAGTTTCTGAGAAGCAGAGACATCCTGCCCCCTGCGACGACTACAATCCTTTCGCCGGCCCGTGGGTGTGACCCATGCTCTTTCACCTCTCGACGCTTCTGAGCCTTGTGCACGCGATGATCATCGCCGTGATCTCGGTGCGCGTGATCATGCGCCGGCCGGCGAACGGCGTGGCGTTGGCGTGGCTGTTCCTGGTGGCCGCCCTGCCCTTTGCCGGGGCCGTGTTTTACCTGCTGGTCGGCGAGCGGCGCGTGGGCCTGAAGCGCGCCCGGCGGATCGCCGCCCTGCACAGCGACTACGCCGTGCTGGCCCAGCACCTGATCGGCACGGGCCTGACCAACATCGACTGGAATCGGCACCAGCCGCAGGCGCGCGGGATGGACCGCCTGGGCACGGTCATGACCGGGGTGCCGACCGTGGCCGGAAGCGAAGGGCACCTGTACTGCGCGTCGGAGCAGATCCTCAAGGCGATCGCCCAGGACGTGGACCGCGCGCGGCAGAGCGTGTTCATGGAGTTCTATATCTGGAACGCGGGCGGGGCCGCGGACGAGGTGCTGGAGTCGCTGGTGCGCGCCGCACAGCGGGGCGTGCCGTGCCGGGTGCTGGTCGACGCGCTCGGTGCGCGGCCCTGGTGGAAAGGCCCCCAGCCGGAGAAACTGCGCGCGGCGGGAGTCCAGCTTCAAGCCGCATTGCCGGTGGGACTGTTCCAGACCCTGGTGAGCCGGAACGACCTGCGCCTGCACCGCAAGATCGTGGTGATCGATGGGGAGATCGCCTGGACGGGGAGCATGAACCTGGTCGATCCGCGCTATTTCAAGCAGGATGCCCAGGTCGGCGAGTGGGTCGACGCGATGGTCCGCGTGGAGGGCACGGTCGTCGTCCCGCTGGCCATGACCATCATCGGCGACTGGATGCTGGAGACGGACGAGCCGATCGAGGCGATCATCGCCAGCACGGGCCTGGCCCGAGTGCAGCCGAAAGGGAGCACGGACGTGCAGGTCATCCCGTCGGGACCGGGCCAGAGCGATGACGGACTGCTGCAGATGCTGATTGCGGTCATCAACTCGGCCCGGGAGGAACTGGTGCTCACGACCCCCTACTTCGTGCCAGACGAGTCACTGTTGCGCGCCTTGCGGGGCGCAGCGGGGCGCGGGGTACGCGTGGAGATGATCCTGCCGGAGAAGGTGGATTCGACGCTGACGCGTTACGCCAGCCGATCGTACTACGATGAGCTGCTGGAGATGGGCGTGCGGATCCACCTGTACCGCAAGGGGCTGCTGCACACGAAGTCGATGACGGCTGATCGGCGGATCTCGATGTTCGGCACGGTGAATCTGGACATGCGGAGCCTGTGGCTGAACTACGAGGTGGCCCTGTTCGTGTATGGGGCCGAGTTTGCGGAGGAACTGCAGGCGTTGCAGCAGACCTACATGAATGACAGTGACTGCATGGTGCCGGAGGAGTGGTCGAAGCGCTCGCGCACGCAGCGGTTTGTGGAGAACCTGCTGCGTCTGCTCAGCCCGGTGCTGTAGGCGGCAGGCCGGGGTTGGGGGCCGTCTTCAAGCCGATGAATGGCAAAGCTGCGGCGAAGGCATCAAGGCGCGGCTGGTCGCAGAACTGAGGCGCGGGCAGACATCGGTCCAGGCTGAGAAGGCAACTCATGTCGTAGTTTCGCGATGCCGTGTGTCTATGTCTGTCTTGATTGCGATTTCCGTCAAGCAGGACCCTCAGTCCCCACTTGCGGCGTGGTGTGTGCCTGACTATCCTGACGAAAGTGAACATTGCGTTACAGGGTAAGTTAAGCTTGGCACGACAGCATTCATGCGAAAGCTTCCAAAATCGCTCGGGAGATCCGCGAAGCGAGTCTCACTGTTTGAGAGAACAATGCGTCGGGCAATTCGTGGCAGTGCGCACAAGACCGATCTCAGCCATCTATACCTTGCCCGTGCCGGCGAAACATTCGTAGCCGCCCAACTCTTGAGGCGCGGCCTAAACGCTGCGACAGCACCGGTTGATTCGGGCGTTGATATCCTTGCTCATGCAGAGCTTGATCTAGAAGTGCCGCTGTTTCAGGCAGAGCATCTTGTCTATCAGTTTCAGGTGAAGACGACCGCGACGAACGAGTATCGAGCCTCTTTGTCTGTGGCGAAGGTGCATGAACTATGGCATAAGGTTATCAATCTCATCGTTGTGTTTTGGAGCGACAGGGACATTCCTTCTGCCATCGTGATTCCCCCCTCGCTAATTCGCATGCTGACGACAGGAGGATTTGATGACCCTCGTGCTCCGTTGCGGCTACGCGACGACAAGGTATCGCTTCGGTTTCTCAGGCGAGAGAACCAGTACTTTGTGCGTAACAAGAGCAATTCACTTACTGCCATGTTGAACAGGTTTGACCTGATTGAACCAATTGGAACCAATACAGGTATGCTCCCTCCGTATGCGTCGTGGGGGGAAGGAGACCAAGTGGTAAGAATCGAGATTCAGGATTGCCAATGAGGACGCCAAACTAGGGCGATGCAACGCCCCGGCGGGCAGTCGGACGGGTGATTTGTCAGCGATTGTTGTAGTCGACCGCGTATCTCCGGCGGCGGTCGTTGAGTAGCTAGGGCATGCGATTCGCACAAGTAAATAGCGTTCGCTCGACGGCACAGCCGAGGACCAGCGGCATTTGCCAATTCAGAGGCGGGAAGATGGTCGCCAATTCCGGGTCGAGAACGATCTGGCTTTGGGCGCATGCGACGAAACGGAATTATGGTCCGTGGTGGGAACACGCACGCGGATGAACTCAGCGCGAGGTCGTCACAAATGCGAGGAACAAAATATCTGTGGCTGGTTCTCGCCGGACGGCTCATCCTCCTCGACCCGAAGGGAGAACACCGCAATGGCGAGGTCACAACAGATTGATGATGTATTGGAGACCTTGCGTCGCCATGGTCTAAAAATCCACGAGACCCCTACAGGCCGCACTACGACAGTGTCCTGGCAAGGCGAACCCTATGCCTATGTCAAGCCGCAAGTTAGGAGCCACGGAGTGCTTGGTTTCAACCTGGACGCCCTCGATCTAGCCGGAGTACGCGGCCAGCAGTTTCACATCGAGAGACTCGCTGAAGTGATTGGCCAGTTCCGTAAGCTGTACCATTGCGATGAGACAGACGTGACGCACTACGTACAGGGCGGCACGAACGAAGGCAACGCTCTCCTGATTATCACGGACCCCGAGGTTGCAGTTCGCGCGGTTCTTGACGCGTCCCGTGTGAAACCATACGAACGGACACACACCCCGGCAATGTCGGAACCGGAAGGCACGACGTCCGCCCGCGATAGGGATGGTATTCAGAAATCGGTTCCCGAACTTCCCGTGGCATCTGCTGCAAGTTCAACACCGGAGAGCATTGCCGCAGATCTTGTGGCCATTGTAAACGATCAGAGTACTAATCCAACGGAGAAGGAGACGCTTGTCAGTGCACGGTTAGGTCAGGGCAGCTTCCGAAGGGATGTGCTAAAGCGATGGGGACAACGTTGCTCCGTCACCGCATCATCAACGCTCGAGGTAATCCGCGCATCCCATATCAAGCCGTGGCGAGTGTCGAACGATCAAGAACGACTCGATGCGAATAACGGCCTTGCTCTGGTGGCGAACCTCGACGCGTTGTTCGACGCCGGCCTGATCTCGTTCGATCCTTTTGGCACGCTGATCGTCTCCCCGCAGTTGGATGCTGCTGAGCGACAGCAATTCGGCCTTTCCGGGCAGTCGCTTCACCTACGGAAGGAGCCATCGGCTGCAACCGAAGTCTACTTGCTTTACCATCGCAACAACGTCTTCAGGAGGTAGCGGCGAACAATCGATTGCAGCCGAGCGGCGGATCGGGGCGGCCGATTGGACCGCTACATCTCCGAGCAACTGTTGACAAGAAGACGAAGACTTACCACTGAGACACGGAGGGCACGGAGAGAAGATTGCTCAGTTGAGTGGCCTTGTCTTGGCTTTCCGAGAGCGACGTCTCTCCGTGTTCTCCGCTCCGTGGTGGAGTCCTTCTGCCCCGTGAACACTTGGGCCCGGCCGAAGAATGCTCCCCGTACTCCTCACGCTCCGCGTGAGGGAAGACGTAACGCGCCGCTTGAAGGAAGACCTCACGCGGAGCGTGAGGAGTACGAGAATTGACCGGAAAGTAGTCTCTTCGGTTGGTCCTTAGATTTCCGACCAGACGCCAGGGACGGGCACGGGGTAGCGGCCTTGGGCATCGGCTTGCACGGGCGGCCGGGTGTTGTAGTCCATGGCGTCGATGTTCGGACAGAACTGGAAGTTGGAGGCCAGGGCCTCGTCCCAGGTGATGACCTTGCCCGAATGCACCGCGGCCCGGCCCATCAGGTCGGCAATGTTCGAGTAGGCCGCGCGTTGGGTCTCGTTTTGCCGTTTGTCGTTGCGGATGTTGCTGAGCAGCACGTTCCACTCGGCCTCCCAGGAGGTGATGGTCTCGCGCGGGGATTCCCAGGCCATGCTGTCCGGGCCGATGCGCTGGTCCTTGTACAGCCGCGTCGTTTCTCCCTTGCGCAGCCCGTAGGTGTTGAACTGGGCGGCACAGCGCGTGCCGTGGACGTAGGTGGCGAACTCGGAGTGGCAGTGGCCGCCCAGCCAGCGCACGACGTCGGTGGCCTTGGTGCCGTCGGCGAAGGTCCATTCGATGGAGAGCGAATCGAGATTCTGGCCGCAATCGGCGCTGTTGGCGATGCGCCCGCCCACGCCGTGGGCGGCGACCGGCCAGGCGTCTTTGATCCAGCAGATCTCGTCGATCTGGTGGATGTTCATTTCGGCGAACAGCCCGCCGGAGACCCAGAGAAAGTGCACGAAGCGGCCGATCTGCCAGAGCAGTTCATCCTGCTCGGGCGGCCGGGGTTTGAGGATTCCGCAGGCGTGGACGCGGTAGGCGCGGATGAGCTGGATATCGCCCAGCGCCCCGTCGCGGATGCGCTTGATCAGTTCCTGCCGGTTGGCGCTGTGCCGCCACTGCAGGCCGGCGGCGATCTTGAGGTTCTTCTTCTCGGCTTCCTCGCCGGCCTTGATCAGGCGTCGCAGGCCGGGCACGTCGGGCGCAAAGGACTTCTCCATGAAGACGTTGACGCCCTTTCGCACCGCATATTCCAACTGCATGGGGCGAAAACAGGAGTAGTTGGTCAGCATGGCCACATCGCCGGGACCCAGGCAGTCGATGGCCTTCTTGTAGGCGTCGAAGCCGATGAAGCGCCGGTCCTGCGGGACGTCAACCCGATCGCCGAACTGTTGGCTGAGGACCTTGTGCGAGCGCGCCAGGCGGCTTTCGACCAGGTCGGCCATGGCCACCAGCTTGACCGGTCCGTACGCGGAACTCATGGCGTTGCCCACGGCGCCGCCGCCGCGCCCGCCGCAACCGATCAGGGCCAGGCGGATGGTGTTGTTCTCGGCGGCATGGACCTTGGGGATGGCGGCGTTCGCCAGGGCGGTGCCGGCGGCGAGCCTGCCGGTCTGCGCAAGGAATCGCCGGCGCGACAGACTGCCCGCGTGGGCCTTCTTAGGTTCAGACGTGACGCACGTTTCAAGCAGATCCCTGGACTGTGGCACGCATGGCATGACAAGGTCTCCTTGCAGAAGAATGGCGAGCCATTGTATCGTGCCGGGTCGACGGGGCTAGCGAATCCCCCGCCGCTTGGAGCCGGTCCCCAAACCTGTCGGCCGATCGCTCCTGCTGGGCCGCCCGAGCGGGCTGGGGCAGTTCTGGAATAGGTTCTTATTGCGCACGGTACTCGATCAACTCGGGGTAGTCCAGGCCGGGGCGCTGCACCACGAGGCGCAGATGGCCGCCCAGCAGGGCGCTGGCCCGATCGTAATCGGCCGCGGAATGGATCTCCTGGCCATTGACGCGAATGATCTGCGTGCCGGGCTGGAGGCCTATGCGCTGGCCGAGTGTATCGACGTAGATGATTTCGGCATAGACATTACCGCGCTGATCGATGGAGATCTCGCAGCCCAAGGGGACCGGGCCGCGGTACGGACCGACCGGCAGGGCGCGCGGCTGTTGCTCGGGCTTGGCGGCGCGCACCAGGTTGTGCGCGATCTCGGCCGTGCGGCCCGAGGCCAAGCGCACGTAGAGCGTCGTGCCCAGGGGGTGGCGTGCGAGGACTTCCAGGACCGTGCCCGGCTCCACCGTTCCGGGGACGCGGCTACGGCCGACGCATTCGGCGATGGGCGCCTTGGCGGTGGCGACCACGAAGCTGGTCTGGGCGGCCGGGGCCGCGGCGGGGATGGCGCTGGCGATGGGCAACAGGGCCTCGCGGCCCGCATCGCGCACGACGTACATCGAGCCGGAGGTGCGCACGACGGCGAAGCGGTCGCCGCGTTGGACCTCGCGCTGGCCGGGTGGCTGACCGAGGTAGGTGAGGACCACGCCGTTGTCGCGCACCTCGACCTGGGCCGGATCGGCGGCGGACGCTGGCTGCGCGGCGAACGCCAGGCCCAGGGCAAGAACGATCAGCAGGGACTCATTGACACGACCGGCAACGGTGAACAAGAGACTGCTCATGACGGACGCGCCTCCATAATTGGCCGGCAGGGCCGGCGGCCGGGGCGAGCTGCCGCTCGATTGACACTGGGCCGCTCCCGATGGTCGCTCGATTCCTTGTGAGAGGACGAAAGAACCCATTGACCGGCAGGGCCAGCGACCGGATCGAGCTGCCGCTCGATTGACACTGGGCCGCTCCCGATGGTCGGTCGATTTTGTGTAGGAGGAGGAAAGACAGCGGCGTGCCTTGCCGCCAGCCTAGCGGGTGACGCACGGCATGGCAATGCCCGGTTCACGGGAGTGGTGTTTCCATGGAGGGGGTGTTCCGGGTTGACCTGCCGCGTCGTTCCGGCATCCAGCGGCGCAAACGCGGGCCAGGCGCGAGGATTCAACCCCTTCAGGGTTGGGTGGGTAGAGATGGCTCCTGACCCAGGGTAGCCGCTGCGCGGCGACCCCGGGCTGTGAGATGTCTGCCCCGTTGGGGCAGAGCGTTGGGGCAGAGCGTTGGGGCAGAGCGTTGGGGCAGAGCGTTG